>NZ_KB906222.1:20000-189703 GCF_000381225.1 Thioalkalivibrio sp. ALMg3
TCGATATCGGCCTTCAGCGCCACCGAGTCGTAGCCCTGGATGAGTGGATAGAGGAATTCGTGGATCGCGATCGGCTGATGCTGGGTGTAACGCTTGTGAAAGTCGTCGCGCTCGAGCATGCGCGCCACGGTCTGGCGCGAGGCGAGCTGGACCATGCCTGCGGCCCCTAGCGGCTCCATCCAGGTGGAATTGAAGACGACCTCGGTCCGCTCAGGGTCAAGAATGCGGAATACCTGCTCGCGGTAGGTTGCGGCGTTGCGCTCGATATCCTCGGCGGACAGCGGCGGACGCGTGGCGTTCTTGCCCGAGGGATCACCAATACGGCCGGTGAAATCGCCAATCAGGAACAGGATGTGGTGCCCCAGGTCCTGGAGCTGGCGCAGCTTGTTGATCAGCACCGTGTGCCCCAGATGCAGGTCCGGGGCGGTGGGATCGAATCCCGCCTTCACCCGGAGGGGGCGGCCACTCTTGAGGCGCTCGACAAGATCGTCCTCGAGCAGGATTTCATCGGTGCCGCGACGAATAACGGCCAGCTGGTCTTCGAGTTCCATGACGCCCCTTGGTCGAGATCAGAGACCGGCCGGGCTGGCCGGTCGCGCGCAAGGATACCGCGACCCCCGAACGGACGCGAAATGCCGCGGTGGTCCAGAATGGACGCCGACCCATGTAATGCGCGCGCGAGGATCACCACTATGACGGAACGCTTTATCGGGCTGATGTCCGGCACCAGCCGGGACGGCGTGGACGCCGTGCTGACAGAGATCCGCGAGACCGGGCCGGTACGCGTGGTGGATCACTGCCAGCTGGGGTACCCCGACGACCTCGCCCAGGAGCTGGCGACGGCGGCCACCACTGAAACCCTGCGCTACCGGCACCTGGGCGCGCTGGATGCGCGGCTCGGCATGCTGTTCGCCCGTACCGTGCAAGCCCTGCTGGACCAGACCGGTCTGGCGCCGACCGCGATCCGGGCGATCGGCAGTCACGGCCAGACCGTACACCACGCCCCCGACGCCGATCCGCCCTTCACCTGGCAGATCGGCGATCCCTTCCGCATCGCAGAGGCCACCGGCATCGACACCGTGGCGCAGTTCCGGCCGCGCGATATTGCTGCCGGCGGCGAGGGGGCACCACTGGCCTGCGGCTTTCACGCGACGCAGTTCGGATCCACGGACGAGACCCGCGCAGTCCTCAATCTAGGCGGCATCGCCAACATCACCTGGCTGCAGCCGGGTCAGCCCGTGATCGGCTTCGACTGCGGCCCGGCGAATACGCTGATGGACGACTGGAATCGGCGTCACCATCAGACGCCGTTCGATCATGACGGCGCATGGGCCCGCAGCGGCACGCCCGACCCCGAACTGCTGACCCGGCTGCTCCAGGATTCGTTCTTCCAGCGCCCTCCGCCAAAAAGCACCGGGCCCGAATACTTTTCGCCGGCCTGGCTGCGTGCCGGGGCTGGCGACCGCCTGGACCGAGCCCGGCCCGAGGACATTCAGGCCACCCTGGCAGAACTGACCGTGGAGGGCGTGCGGCACGCGCTGGAGCATCTGCACATGCAGCCGCCCGCCCGCTTGCTGGTGTGCGGCGGCGGCGCGCACAACCGCCACCTGATGAAGCGCCTCGCCAAGGCCCTGCCCGCGACCCTGGTGGAGACCACCGAACGCCATGGGGTCCCCCCACAGCAGGTGGAGGGTGCCGCCTTTGCCTGGCTGGCCGCGCGAACCCTGGCCGGCGAACCCGGCAACCTGCCGGAAGTGACCGGCGCGCGCGGCCCACGCGTACTCGGCTGCATCATCCCCGGCGGTCCCCGGACACCCGGGGGCCATTAACCCCGACCCTGAACAAAAAAGGGCCCGATCCGGAATCCCCGGATCGGGCCCTTTCTTAACCGCTTGTCAGCGTCTCTCTAGACCGAGAAGCTGGAACCGCAGCCGCAGGTCGTGGTGGCATTCGGATTGCGGATCACGAACTGCGCGCCCTCAAGACCTTCGCTGTAGTCGATCTCGGCACCCGCCAGATACTGGAAGCTCATCGGGTCGATCAGCAGGGTCACCCCACCATTCTCCACGAGGGTGTCGCCATCGCCGACGGTCTCGTCGAAGGTGAAGCCGTACTGAAAGCCGGAACAACCGCCCCCGCTGACGAATACGCGCAGCTTGAGGTTGTCGTTGTTCTCTTCCTCGATCAGCCCCTTCACCTTGGTGGCCGCGGCATCGGTAAAGATCAACGGGCTGGGCATTTCGATGTCCAGTTCCGCTTCGGACGTCATGGGCTCGGACATTCGGGGCCTCCTGTAATAATCATTTTCATTCACGCTACGGAAGACTGAGCCCCGGAGTCAAGAATGCTCATCTTCCGTGGGATTGGTCAGGGCCTGGGTCTCGCCCGTCCCCTCCAGCTCGCCCTCGAGGGGATGCTCCACCCGCTTGAGCAAGCCGTCGATCTGCGCGCCCTCTGCCATTTGCAGCACGGTGTAGTAGAGGTTACCGGCCAGACGGGCCGTCTCGCCAAGCTCCACGTGCTCTCCCACATGGACATCGCCACGCACCTCGCCGTTCATCAGCAGGTGCGGAACCGCGACATGGCCCTCGACCACGCCCCCACCCGCGACTACCAGAACGGCCGACGAATCGGTCGCGGCCCGGATATCCCCGATCACGCGGCCTTCGATATGCAGCCCGCCTCCAAACTCGATATCCCCGTGGACCACTGTATGGCGCCCCACCAGGGTATCCACTTTCCGCGCGCGGCGGCCTCGTTTGCGTCCCATCATTGCGTACTCTCCAGCAGGCGATCCCAGTCGGCCCATTCCGAAACCGGTTCAAGATCCTCGTCGTTCGCGGCGCTCGCCCTCAGCGTCAACCCTACCGGCTCGAAGCCCTCCGGAAGATGGATCCGGGCGCGCTGATTGCGCAACAACCGAAACCCCTCGACCAGGCGATCGTTCTCCAGCCCCAGCGCATCGGTCTCCAGGGTGGACAGCGCCTCTTCCCCCGTCGCATAGCCTTCGACCTCCAGCGCCCAGCGCAAATCCACCGAACGACTCAACCCCGGGCGGTAGAGCTGGAACACGACATCAAACACGCCCGACTGCCCCGTGCGCTGCAACTGCAGCGACCGGATGCCCAGGGCATCTGCACCCGCGCCCTCCGCAAGCCGCCGATAAAACGCCAGCTCCTCGCGCAACTCCAGCAACTCGGCCTCCTGGCGCTCGATATCGCCGGAGAAGGCCGCAAGCTCCGCGGTCTTCATTTCCAGCTGCTGCTCGGCGTGGCGGCGCGCCTCCTCGGCAGCCTGGCGCGCGGCGAGCGCCTGCTCCAGGTCATCCCGCAGGCCCTCGATACCGCGTTGCGCATCGACCGTGTCCCGTATGTCCTCGCGCCAGTTCTCCACCAGCCAGGCTCCGCCCGCCACCAACACCAGGATCAGCATCAGCAGCCCCGCGCGCCACCACCCGCCGCGGCGTCCCGACCCGCTGCGCCGCCGCGCGGGAATGCGCGGAATCCGGGGCAGACGTGGACGCGGGACACCCGTAGTCATGTGGCAGGCCAGGACATCAGGGGAAAACCGACAGCCCGTCCAGACCGGCTGTCTCGGCCTGGCCGAACATCAGGTTCATGTTCTGCACGGCCTGCCCGGCCGCGCCCTTCACCAGGTTGTCGATCACCGACAGCACCATCAGCCGTCCGGAGTGCGGCGGTTGCGCCAGCGCAATGCGACAAAGATTGGTACCGCGCACGCTGGCCGTTTGCGGATGAGCCCCCGGCGGCATCACATCCACGAACGGCTCGTCGCAATAGCGCTGCTCGAAACAGGCCTGCCAGTCCGCGTCCGCCACCTGCGGGCGCAGATAGAGCGTCGCGTGAATCCCGCGCGTCATCGGCACCAGATGCGGCTGGAAGATCAGTCCTACCGACCGCCCGGCCACGCCACTGAGCGTCTGGTGGATCTCCGGCCAATGCCGATGCCCGCCACTGGCATAGGCACGAAAGTCCTCCTGCACCTCGGCGAAAAGCCCACCGATTTGCGCCTTGCGCCCGGCCCCGCTGACACCGCTCTTGGCATCCGCGATCACGTCCGCGGGATCGACCAGACCGGCCTCCAGCAGAGGCAGCACCGCCAGCGACACCGCCGTGGGATAGCAACCCGGCACCGCGATCAGTCGCGCATCACGGATCTGCGCCCGGTTCAGTTCGGGCAGGCCGTACACGGCCTCGCCCAGATACTGCGGCGCACCATGCGCCTGTCCGTACCACTGCGCCCACAACTCGGGATCACGGATACGGAAATCCGCCGACAGATCGATGATGCGCGCGCCCCGCTCAAGCAGCGGCGCAGCCAGTCCGTGGGCCACCCCGTGCGGGGTGGCGAAAAAGACCACGTCGCACTCGCCCAGGGTCGCCTCGTCCGGGGCCTGGAAGACGGCATCCACCGCGCCGCGCAGGCTGGGGAACAAATCCGCCACGGGCGTGCCCGCCTCGCCGCGCGAGGTCACCACCTGAAGATCGGCCGCGGGATGCCGCGCCAGCAGGCGCAGGAGTTCCACTCCGGTGTAGCCGGTGGCCCCGACAACCCCGATGCGGATGGGTTTGCTGTTGGTTGCATTCGTCATGCTGCGGCATGATACCGCCTTGGCCGGAACCACGGAACGCACGCGGTTTCGGCCAGTCCACAAATGCAGGCTATTCGATCAACGGATCACACCCCTATGAGCAAAGTCAGGATCGACCGCAAGGCCATCTTCGGAGGCATCTTCATCATCGCGCTGGTCGCCGTCGCCGCGACCATCTGGTTGACCGACGACGGCATGCGCCCGGCACCCGCCTTCGCCGCCACCACCCTGGACGGCGAGCCGGTGGCCCTGGAAGACTACGAGGGCCGGCCGGTGATGATCTCCTTCTGGGCAACCAACTGCCCGTCCTGCATCCGCGAGATCCCGGAACTGATCCACCTGCACGACACCTACGCCGACAAGGGCTTCGAGCTGCTGGCGGTCGCGCTGTCCTACGACCCGATCAACCGCGTGGAGGCCATGCGCGAGGACCGCGGGATGCCCTACAAGGTCATCCACGACAGCGACGACGCCTTTTCACAGGCCTATGGCGGCGTGCGCCTGACGCCGACTACCTTCCTGATCTCGCCAAACGGCCGCATCGTCTACCAGAAGCTGGGCGACCCGGACTTCGAACAGATCGAACGCCACCTGGAACGCTGGCTCTCCTGAGCCGCCCCGCGCAGCGACACCGCACCCGCTTCCGAGAAGGACCTCCATGCAAGCCTATAACTGGTTCCTCAGCCTGCACGTGATCTTCATGGTCACCTGGTTCGCCGGGCTGTTCTATCTACCGCGCCTGTTCGTCTATCACGCGATGACCGAGGACGCCCTCGGTCACGAGCGCTTCAAGGTGATGGAGCGCAAGCTGTTCTACGGGATCATGACCCCCGGCGCGCTGATCACCATCCTTTTCGGCGTGATCATGCTGGTGGATCGCTCGTTCTATCTGGCCGAGCCGTGGATGCACTTCAAGCTGACGCTGATTGCCGTCCTGGTGGCCTATCACGTCTGGTGCGGCAAGATCGTGCACGACTTCCGCGATGACCTGAACCGACGCGATCACACCTGGTATCGCTGGTTCAACGAGATCCCGGTCCCGATCCTGGTGGGCGTGGTCGTGCTGGTGGTCAACCGCTCCATCGTGGATGCGCTCATCGCCATCGGCGTGGTACTGGGGATCTTCCTGCTGAGTGCGCTGATCGCACAGTGGCGGGCACGCCGCACCTGAGCTGCGCCCCTTGCCCCCCCCCTGCCGGCCACGGGTGAGCGCCGCGGTCAGGTCTTGCCGGCGCGCACCAGCCCGCCCAGTCCGGCCTGGACCAGGGCATTGTTCAGCAGCGACCGGATCTGATCGGCGTTCTCCAGCAGCCGGCACTGCGCCAGCAAGGCCTCGGCGCGGTCGGTGGAGAAACTGCGGATCACCCACTTCACCCGCGGGATCGAGGACACGCTGACGCTCAGGCTGTCGATCCCCATCCCCAGCAGCAGGATCACCGCGGCCGGGTCGGCTGCCATTTCCCCGCAGACACTGACCGGCTTGCCCGCCCGGTGCGAGCCGTCGGTAATCGTCTCCAGCGCGTGGATGCAGGCCGGGTGCAGGGTGTCATAGAGATGCGCCACGCGGGCGTTGTTGCGGTCCACCGCCAGCAGGTACTGCACCAGGTCGTTGGTACCCACGGACAGGAAGTCCACCCGCCGCGCGAGCATCTCCGACATGTACACCGCCGCCGGCACCTCGACCATCACCCCGATGCGCGGCATCGGGATGCGGAAACCCTCGTCCAGCAACTCTTCGCGCGCCCGGTTGAGCAGGGTCATCGCCCCCTTCAGCTCGTCCAGCGCCGAGATCATCGGGAACAGGATCTGCAGGTTGTCGTGGGAGCGACTCGCCTTGAGCATCGCCCGCAACTGGGTCAGGAAGATCTCCGGGTGGTCCAGCGAGATACGGATCCCGCGCCAGCCGAGGAACGGGTTGTCCTCCTTCACCGGGAAATATGGCAGGGCCTTGTCGCCGCCGATATCCAGGGTGCGCAGGGTCACCGGCATCGGATCGAAAGATGCCAGCACCTGCTCGTAGAGCTGGACCTGCTCCTCCTCGCCGGGGAAGCGGTCGCGGATCATGAACGGGACCTCGGTGCGGTACAGCCCGACCCCCTCGGCCCCGGACTCCAGCGACGGCTTGATGTCCGCCAGCAACCCCGAGTTCGCGAGCACCGGCACCGCGACGCCATCGCGGGTCTCGGCCGGGTCCTTGGCCAGCGCACGCAGGTCCTCCGCCAGCTCGCGCTCCTCGCGCACCAGGCGCTCGAACTCCACGCGCAGCTCGGCGTTGGGGTTCACGAACAGCCGCCCGCGATAACCATCAACCAGGATCTCGCGCCCTTCCAGGCGCCCCACCGGGAGCTCGGACACGCCCATCACCGCCGGGATGTTGAGCGCCCGCGCCAGGATCGCGATGTGCGAAGAACCCGTGCCCTTGGCCGAGACCATGGCCCCCAACCGCTCGATCGGAACCTCCGCAAGATGCGAGGCGGTCAGGTCATCCCCGACCAGGATGCCGCCATCGGGAAACTCGTCCTGGCTGCGATCGGCCGGCAGCAGGTGCGACAGCACGCGGCGACCCAGATCGCGCACATCCGCCGCCCGCTCGCGCAGGTACGGGTCCTCCATATCCTCGAATACCCGCACGCTCTCACGCACCGTGTCGCGCAAAGCCGCCGGGGCCCACTGCCCATTACGAATGCGCGTCTGGGTCTTGTGCACCAGAGAGTCGGAACCCAGCAGCATCAGGTAGGCATCGAACAGCACCTGCTCGTCCGGCCCCAGGGCCTCGCCCATGCGCTGCTTCAGGTCCTCGATCTCGGTGCGGGTCTCCGCCACCGCCTGCCCGAAATGCTCCAGTTCGTGATCCACCCCGGCGCCTTCGCGATCCGGGATGGAGTCCATGTCCGCCAGGCGGTAGGCCACCACGGCCCGGCCAATGGCCACGCCCGGCGAGCCGGCAATGCCGGTGGCCTCGACGTTCACATGCCCGATCAGCGGGGTCTCGGAGGAGATCTCGTCGTTGAACTCGGCATAGGCGATCGCCCCGGCCAGCTGCGCCGCCAGGGTGATCAGGAAGGAGACATGCTCGTCATCAAACTTGCGCGCCTGGTGCTGCTGCACGACCAGTACGCCCAGCAGGCTGCGCTGGTGGATGATCGGGACCCCCAGAAACGCGAGGAAGTGTTCCTCGCCGGTCTCCGGGAAATAACGAAAACGCGGGTGGTCCTGAGCGCTGTCAAGGTTGACCGGCTCGGCCCGCGAGGCGACCAGACCCACCAGACCCTCCGACGGATCCATCTCGACCTGCCCGATGGACTCCTCGCGCAGACCCTCCGAGGCCATCAGCACCAGGCGCCCCGACTGCGGCGACTTCAGGTAGATCGAACAGACATCGATCTCCAGCGCCGCCTTCACCCGCGTAACGATGATATGCAGCGCTTCGAAGAAATCCGCGGCACCGTTCACTTCCTGCACCACACGGCGCAGGACCTCGAGCATCGAGGGCTGCTTCGGGACCGTCAACGCGAGGACACCGGCGAACGGGGCTGGGGCTGGGCCGGGCCACGGCGGCCAGAACGTCGCGCGCGCGCCTGTTCGAGTTCCGGGAACATCAGCGGCACCAGCTCGCACAGCGCACGGCGATAGACCTGGCGCTTGAAGTGCACGACCTCGCGTGCCGGACGCCAGTAGTCGATCCAGCGCCAATCATCGAATTCCGGGGTTTCCATCGCATCCAGCACCACGTCGCTCTCGTCTCCGACCATGCGCAGCAGGAACCAGCGCTGTTTCTGGCCGATACAGACCGGGCGTTGATGGCGCCGGACCATGCGCTCCGGCAGGCGGTAGCGCAGCCAATGGCGGGTACTGCCCAGCACCTCGACGTGCCGGGGGAACAGGCCCGTCTCCTCGTGCAGCTCGCGAAACATCGCCTCCTCGGGCGTTTCTTCCGCATGCACGCCCCCCTGGGGAAACTGCCAGGCCGCCTGCCCGACCCGCTTGCCCCAGAACAGCTGCTGTTCCGCGTTGCACAGGATGATGCCTACGTTTGCGCGATACCCGTCACAATCAATCACTTGCATCAGCCAGACGCTTCTCTATTACTGGCATTGTTCCACAGCCGGTGCCCCGGCGGCAAAGCCCCTACCATGCCTCCGGTGCCGGCCCCAAAAGGGGCCTGTGGCTGCAGCCGACGACGCCCGCCGGTACACTCGCGTCCGATCCAAGCCAACCCGAGAGCACCCTCATGGCCCTGGCCCTGTTCGACCTCGACAACACCCTGCTCGCCGGCGACAGCGATCACGCCTGGAACGAGTTCCTGGCAGAGGTGGGCGCCGTCCACCCGACCTGTCACGCCGAGACCAATGACCGCTTCTACCAGGAGTATGTGGCGGGCACCCTCGACATCCACGAATTCTGCCGCTTCGCCTTCAGCCCGCTGGCCGAACACCCGCGCGCGCAGCTCGAGGCCTGGAGGGAGCGCTTCATCGACACGCTGATCCGGCCAATGATCGCCCCCGGCGCCCCGCCCCTGCTGGCCCGACACCGCGAGGCCGGTGACGAGCTGGTCATCATCACCGCGACCAACCAGTTCGTCACCCAGCCGATTGCCGACCTGCTGGGCGTGGACCACCTGATCGCGACCCTGGCGGAGGAGGGCGAGGACCGAGAATTTACCGGCGAACTGACCGGGGTGCCCTGCTTCCAGGCAGGCAAGATCGAACGCCTGCGCCAGTACCTCGCGGATCATCCGGATCCCGAGGACAGCATCGCGCAGGCCAGTTTCTACAGCGACTCGCGCAACGACATCCCGCTACTGGAACGTGTGGGGCACCCCGTCGCAGTGGACCCGGACCCGACCCTTGCCGCGCACGCTCACAACCAAGGCTGGCCAGTCATCTCGTTGCGCTAGGGAGCCGCTGATCCATTTGCACGTCCGCGTTGGCGCCCCATTTTCCCGAGACAAGGTGCGGTGCGCAGTGCCGTAGCCACTCTACGGTCAAGCGGCGCAACGCTGGATCGGGGAAAATGGGGCGCCAACCCCTTGAGGGCTCGGCCACCTTTGCCTTCTGGATTCGGCCCCGCTGACGGCGTTGCGGCTCGCTCATGTAGCTCGGCTACACTTCGCTCACCGCGCCTTGTCAGCGAGTAAACTCGACTCGAGCGCGGACGTGCGAATGGATTAGCGTCTCCCTGGGCGACGGCGTCAGCTGAAGACGCTGGCGATCTGGGCAAGGCGCTGCCCCGCAGGGGTATCCGCCTTGCCGGCCGCCGCGACCGCATCGCGATAGCCGGCAACCAATTCCGGCACCACGGCCACCACCTGCTTACGGCGCAGGCGCGCGGCGCCGGTCACCGGCCAGGTCGCGCGGAAGTCGCAGTTATCCAGTGCATCGCAGACCCACAGGCTCCACTCGTGGCGGGTCACATCGATCTCGTGCTGACGAATGACCAGCCGATAGACATGCTCGGCCTGCATGTCCGCCATGCCCACGGCGGGGCCCACGTATTCCACCTGCAACTCGCCGGCGAGCCGGTTCAACTCCTGCTCCAGCGCGGCCAGGGCCTGATCGACCTCTGCGTTCAGCGTGCCACCCGCTTCGGCGGCGACGACCAGGGGACGGAGGGACTCGACTTCGAACTCGCTGCTCATGCTGCGTACACTCCCGGGATGCGGAACAAGAACGCCCCGGGGGTGCCGGGGCGCGCGCAACCTTAGCACGGGAGCCCCCATTCATGAATCATCCCCCGATCGCGCTGACCATTGCCGGCTCCGACCCCGGTGGCGGCGCCGGCCTGCAGGCCGATCTGACCACCTTTACCCGCCTCGGCGTACACGGGGGTACGGCCGTGACCGCGATCACCGTGCAGGACACCCGCAACGTGTTGGACTTCAGCGTGCTGTCTGCGGAACAGCTGCGCGCCCAGATCGAGGTCACCCTGGCCGATCTTGCCGTCGCCGCAATCAAGATCGGCATGCTGGGCTCAGTGGAAAACGTAAAAATTGTCGCGGCGCTGCTGGCCGAGCACCCGCACATCCCGGTGGTGCTGGACCCGGTGATGGTCGCCGGCGGCGGCGGGGCGCTCGCGACCGAAGCCGTGGTGGACGCGACCCGCGAGGCCCTGCTGCCACGCGCCACCCTGATCACGCCCAACGGACCGGAGGCCGCTCGCCTGGCCCGAACCGACGATGCCACCCAGTGGGGCCAACGGCTGCGCGAACGGGGCGCGCGCAACGTGCTGGTCACCGGCGGCCACGAAGGCGGCGATCAGGACCCCATCATCAACCGCCTGTACCGCGAGGACGGGCACATGCGCGCCTTCGAGCTGCCGCGCCATCCGGCCGGCTTCCACGGCTCCGGCTGCACCCTGGCTGCGGCGATCGCCGCCTTCCTGGCGCGCGGCCGTGACCTGGAGCCGGCGGTGATCGAGGCCCAGGCCTTCATGAACGACGCCGTCGCACGGGGCTACGCCCCCGGCCACGGCCAGCACGTCCCCAACCGGCTGTGCCCACATGGCGACTGAGCATACCCCCCGCCTGCGCGGGCTCTATTTCATCACCCCGGCGGTCCCGGAGGACGCGAACCCACGCGCCACACACCTCGCCAATGCCAAGGCTGCGCTGCGTGGCGGTGCGCGCCTGATCCAGTTCCGCGACAAGACCCTCGCAGGCACCGCACGCGAGACCATCGCCCGCGAACTGGTCGCCCTCGCGCATGCGCACGGCGCGCTGTGCATCATCAACGACGACACCGAGCTGGCCGCGGGCGTCGAGGCCGATGGCGTGCACCTCGGGCGTGACGACCCGGACCCGGTCGCGGCCCGCGCGCGGCTCGGCCCCGGCGCGGTGGTCGGCGTCTCGTGCTACAACGAACTCGAACGAGCCCGCTCGGCACAGTTGGCCGGCGCGAGCTATGTGGCCTTCGGTTCCGTGTTCCCCTCCCCGACCAAGCCCGACGCGGCACGCGCGGATCTCGAGCTGCTGCGCGAGGCACGCACCACACTGGAGCTGCCGATCTGTGCGATCGGCGGGATCACGGCGGCGAACGCCCCCGAGGTCGTCGCGGCCGGGGCAGACCTTCTCGCCGTGATCCAGGGCATCAGCGCCGCGCCCGACCCCGAGGCCGCCGCCCGGTGCATCAGCACCCTTTTGGGGCCACTAAACCAATACGAATAAGCAAACAATCACGGAGTCCCTGAGTGAGTAATAACCACGAAATTGGCGTTGATCCCGAAGCGCTCTGGCAGACGGCCGACAAGCTGCGCGGTTCTATCGATGCCGCCGAATACAAGCATGTGGTTCTGGGCCTAATCTTTCTCAAGTACATCTCCGATTCCTTCCAGGCCCGACGTGCGACACTGGAACAGGAGCTGGCCCAAGATGGCATCGAGGGCACGCAAGCGGATTCTCTGCTAGAAGAGCGAGACGAGTACACCGCTGAAGGCGTTTTCTGGGTGCCGAAAGAAGCGAGATGGGAGTCCATTCAGGCCCAGGGCAAGACGCCCAACATCGGCAAACTGATCGATGACGCCATGTATGCCATTGAGCAGGAAAACCCCAGGCTCAAGGGCAAGCTTCCGCGCGATTACGCCCGACGCGGCATTGCCCCGGAGCGGTTGGGCGGACTGATCGACCTGATTGGCTCCATGACCATCGGCTCGGACGAGGCCCGTGCCAAGGACGTACTTGGCCGCGTCTACGAATACTTCCTCGGCAAGTTCGCCGCCGCCGAAGGCAAGCTGGGCGGCGAGTTTTTCACTCCGCGCTCGGTGGTGCGGCTGCTGGTGGAAATGATCGAGCCCTACGAGGGCCGCGTCTATGACCCCTGCTGCGGCTCCGGCGGCATGTTCGTGCAATCGGAAAAGTTTACCGAGGCACACGGCGGCAGCCAGCGGGATATCTCCATATTCGGCCAGGAATCCAACCCCACGACCTGGCGGCTGGCGCACATGAACATGGCCATCCGTGGCATCGAGGCCAACCTGGGCGCGCAGCCCGCCGACAGTTTTACCCGTGACCTGCACCCGGATCTCAAGGCCGACTACATCCTCGCCAACCCGCCGTTCAACATCTCCGACTGGTCAGGCGAGCTGTTGCGCGAGGACGTACGGTGGAAATATGGTGTGCCGCCCACGGGCAACGCCAACTACGCCTGGATCCAGCACTTCATCCACCACCTAGCCCCGCCCAATGGCCGCGGCGGCGGGATCGCCGGCTTTGTCATGGCAAACGGCTCACTGTCATCCAACACCTCCGGCGAGGGCAACATCCGCAAGGCCATCATCGAGGCCGATCTGGTGGACTGCATCGTCGCCATGCCCGCCCAACTCTTCCTCACCACCGGCATCCCCGTCTGCCTGTGGTTCATCAGCCGCGACAAGACCGGCCGCAACATCCGCCACGGCGGCCGCGAACGTCGCGGCGAGACCTTGTTTATCGACGCCCGTCAGATGGGCACCCTGCAAACCCGGGTGTTGCGCGTGCTTTCCGGTGCCGACGCCGAGGGCGACCCGCCGCCGGACAGCGATATCGGGCGCATCGTCCGCACCTACCATGCCTGGCGGGGCGAAGAGGGTGCCGGCGAATATGCCGATCAGCCCGGCTTCTGTAGAGCAGCCACTCGGGAGGAAATCGTTAAACACGGCTACGTGCTTACCCCCGGCCGCTACGTCGGCGCCGCCACCGTCGAAGACGACGGGGAGCCCTTCCAGGACAAGATGCACCGGTTGACTGCCGACCTGCATGCCCAATTCGCCGAATCCGATGAGCTGGAAGCCCGGATCAAGGCCAATCTGGCGGGGTTGGGTTATGGGGAATGAGTGGGAAGAGCTGCCCTTCAGCGAGGCCGTCTCAATAAATCCGAAGGTCTCTCTCACAAGAGGCACTACGTATCCATTTGTAGACATGACTTCGGTCAATTCGGATTTTCGATGCGCATACGAGAGTGAGGAGCGCGAATTCAAAGGCGGCGGTAGCCGTTTTCAGTCCGGGGATACGTTGTTGGCGAGAATTACTCCCTGCCTAGAAAATGGAAAAATTTCCCGTTATTGCGCCCCTAGTGGCACGGTTGCGCATGGGTCTACCGAGTTCATCGTGATCCGTGGCCGAGAAGGAGTTAGCAACACTGCGTACGCGTATTATTTGACAAAATGGGAAGGCGTTCGTGGTTATGCCATAAGTCAGATGACCGGGACTTCGGGAAGACAACGCGTTCCCACGGCATCCCTTGCACATCTAGACGTACCTTTGCCGCCACTCAGTGAGCAGGTAAAAGTCGCAGAGATCCTCGGAACCCTCGACGACAAGATCGAACTCAACCGCCGAATGAATCGCACACTGGAGGTCATGGCGCGGGCCATTTTCAAAGCCTGGTTCGTGGACTTCGAGCCGATCAAGGCCAAGGCCGGCGGCGCCACCAGCTTCGGCGGCATGCCTCAGCACGTTTTCGGCCAGCTCCCCGATCGCTTCACCGACACCGAGCTGGGGCCGGTTCCGGCGGGTTGGGAGGTACGGCCTTTGTCTGATTTCGTCGAGCTTATTGGTGGTGGTACCCCAAAGCGCAAGATGGCGAATTACTGGGATGGCGACATCCCATGGTTCAGCGTGCGAGATGCACCAAATGATGGCGATGTTTGGGTCATCGACACAGAAGAGAAAATAACCCATGAGGGTGTGGAGAATAGCTCAGCTAAAATCCTGAAGCCAGGAACCTCGATTATCTCAGCACGTGGGACCGTTGGCCGCTTGGCTCTCACGGCCTTCCCCATGTCGATCAACCAGTCTTGCTATGGAGTGACCGGCAGAAATGGCGTGGGTGATTTCTTTGTGTATTTCACGCTTCACCATGCAGTGGTCGAGCTTCAGCAGCGGACCCATGGGTCGGTATTTGACACTATTACTCGTAAGACATTCGATGGATTGCATCGGGTCCTGCCTCAGCCGGAGTTGCTTGCGGCGTTTGAAGAAGCCGTGGGTCCGTACCTAATGATGGTTCGAGGAAACCTGTTCGAGAATGGACTACTTGCGAATACCCGCGACACCCTTCTCCCCAAACTAATCTCCGGCGAGCTGCGCGTCCCCGCCGCCGAAGGGGGCGCCGATGCCGTCTGAATACAGCGTCCCGGAATTTCAGCTCGCCGCTTGCCGGGAACTGCTGGACGCCCACCCGGAGTCGCTGCGCATCCGCGAGCAGGTGGAGGCTCTGGAGGAGGCCATGCCGGACCGACCCGGCATGGTGGTTTCGTTCTGCCGCACCATCATCGAGACCACCTGCAAAACTATACTCACGGACCGGGGCATGCCGGTGGATGCGGGCTGGGAAGCGCCGAAACTGGTGGCCGAGGCGATGAAATACTTGAACCTGGGGCCCAGTGAGGACGGCAGCGTGGATACGAAGCTGCGCAACGGGGCCGAGTCATTAGTGCGGGGGGTGAATCAACTCATCAGCGGGGTGGTGGAGATTCGCAATGCACACGGCTCGGCCGCCCATGGAGCTGATGCCTACGAGCCCCTGCTGGATAGTCGCTACGCGGAGATTCTGGCACGCTCCACCGATGCGGTGGTGGGCTTGCTGTTTCGCACCCATCTGCAATCGGCCAAGCGCGATCCGCTGTCGCGCTTCGCGTATGGTGAGCATCCCGATTTTGATGAATATATCGACAACGACTACGGGCCGTTTGAAGTTCTGGATATGCCATTGATCGCCAGCGAGGCGCTCTACCGCACGGACTTCCAGGCCTACCGTTCGGCGTTGGTGCAGTTCAAGCAAGAGGAGGCCGCTGGTGCGGCGGACTGTGTCGCCGGAAATGCCGGTGATGACTAAGCGGGAGCGATGAATGGACAGCGAACGAGACACCCAGCCGGCGAAGATCGAATACTTGAAGGTGCGCAACTTCCGTGCACTCAAGGACGTGGAGTTCAAGCAGCTCACTCCTCTTACGGTGCTGTTGGGACCGAATGGCAGCGGCAAAACCACAGTCTTTGATGTATTCGCATTTCTATCGGAGTGCTTCGAGTCCGGGCTTCGACGCGCCTGGGACAAGCGGGGACGTGCCAAGGAACTTAAAACGCGCGGTGGTGACGGACCGGTAACCATTGAGATCAAGTACCGGGAACCGGGCTATCCACTGATCACGTATCACTTGGCGGTCGATGAAAAGGATGGAGCACCGGTGGTGGTAGAAGAGTGGTTGCGGTGGAAGCGGGGAAGCCATGGCCAGCCCTTCCGGTTTCTGGATTACAAGGAGGGTATTGGCCGCGCCGTCAGTGGCGAACTCCCGGACAAGGAAGATCAACGCGTCGAAGTGCCGCTCAATTCGCCAGATTTGTTAGCTGTCAACGCCCTAGGGCAGTTTGCTGACCATCCGCGTGTTTCGGCATTGCGTAACTTTATAACGGGCTGGTACGTCTCGTACCTTTCGGCAGACAGTACGCGCGAGCAGCCAGAATCTGGCCCAGCCGAACGTCTTAGCAAGAGTGGGGATAATCTTGCAAACGTGATCCAGAATTTGTCTGAAAGGCATCCCGATCGACTGGAGCGCATCTTCGAAGTTCTGAGACAGCGCGTGCCGCGCGTTGAGCGCATCCTTTCGGAGACGATGCCGGACGGGCGCTTGTTGTTGCAGATCAAGGATGCACCGTTCAGCCATCCTGTGCTGGCCCGTTTCGCATCCGATGGCACACTCAAAATGCTGGCCTATCTCGTGCTTTTATATGATCCGGCACCTCCGCCATTCGTGGGTATCGAAGAACCGGAAAACTTTCTGCATCCTCGCCTGTTGCCTGAGCTTGCAGAGGAATGTAGGGGTGCTACAGAACGGACCCAGTTGCTGGCAACGACCCATTCTCCATTTTTCCTGAACGCGCTTCGTCCAGAAGAAGTGCGGGTTCTCTGGCGTGATGAAAACGGTTATACCCAGGTGCGCCGGTCGGCCGACCTTCCGGGTGTAAAGGAATTCGTGGCCGAAGGCGCCCTACTGGGGCATCTTTGGATGGAGGGACAGCTCGGTGTAGGAGATCCGTTGACGAATTATGGGGCACCCACGCGCCCGCTCGGAGGGCGCTCATGACGCCAGCCCAACATTTGGAACTGTTGGTGGAGGAACCCTCCATGGAGGCCTTTTTGAACGCATTCCTGCCGCGCCTCTTGCCGCAGGATCGGACCTTTCAGGCGCATGCATTCCAGGGCAAATCCGATTTGATGGGGAAACTGGAATCACGTCTGCGGGGTTATTCGGCGTGGTTGCCCGATGACTACCGGATCGTTGTCGTCGTGGACCGTGATGAAGAAGATGGTTGGCGGCTCAAGCAACGGCTAGAGACAATCTGCGTGAGTGCCGGCCTCACCAGCCGGTCCGCAGCGGGTGACGAACGGTGGCAGGTGGTGAACCGCGTCGCCATCGAGGAACTGGAGGCCTGGTATTTCGGTGACTGGGAAGCGGTTCGAACGGTGTACCCACGCGTCTCCGCCAACATCCCCAGCCAGCAGAGTTTCCGCGACCCAGATGCGATCAGGGGTGGGACCTGGGAAGCATTCGAGCGCATCCTTCAGCGTCGTCGTTATTTTTCGACTGGTCTACGCAAGGTAGAGGCGGCCCGTGCGATTGGTGCGCAGATTGTCCCGGAGCGATCGAGCTCCCGCAGCTTTTCGGCTTTCTGCGAAGCGATTGCAGGGGCCACGACATGAACGAAGATCGCGTCGAACGGGCTGCCCTGGGCTGGTTCGAGGCCCTCGGTTTCGACACCGCCCACGGAGCCGACCTCTCGCCCGACGCTGTGTCACCGCAGCGGGGCAGCTTCGAGCAGGTAGTGCTGGAGTCTCGGCTGCGCTCGATCCTGCGGCGGGTCAATCCTGAGCTGCCTGACGAAGCCATCGAGCAGGCGGTGCGGGTGGTGATGCGCCCGCCGGAGCCAACACTGGAACAGAACAACCGCTGGCTGCATCGGCTATTACGTGATGGCGTGGATGTCGAATACCGAACCGCCTCGGGGGAGACCCGTGGAGACAAAGCGCGGCTTCTGAACACCGAACACCCGGCAAACAACGATTGGCTGGCAGTGAATCAGTTCACGGTGCAGTGTGGCAATGCCACGCGGCGGCCGGATTTGGTGGTCTTTGTCAACGGCCTGCCGCTGGTGGTGGTCGAGCTCAAGGACCCGAGCAACGAGCAGGCGGACCTGTGGAGTGCCTACCGCCAGTTGCAGGACTACAAAGAGAAGATACCAACCCTCTTTACCTATAACGCGCTGCTGGCCATCAGCGACGGTGACCGTACGCGGGTAGGCTCGCTAACCGCTGATGCCGACCGTTTCGCGCCCTGGCGTGCCACCGACACTGACCGCATGCCGGGTGAGCCGACCCTGGAGACCTTCATCAAGGGCCTCTTCGAGCCGGGTGCCTGCGTCGATTACCTCCGCCACTGCATCACCTTTGAAGAAGACGAGCGCAGCGGCGCGATCATCAAGAAGGTGGCGGCCTACCATCAGTTCCGCGCCGTGCGGCGCGCGCGGGCCTCGGTCAAAAAGGCCCTGAAAGCCCCCGCCGGGCGGGGCGATGGACGTGGCGGCGTAATCTGGCATACCCAGGGTTCGGGGAAGAGCCTGACCATGCTGATGCTGGCCGGGGCACTGATCAGTGATGAACAATTGGCCAACCCGACCGTCGTCGTGGTGACCGACCGTAATGACCTGGATGGGCAACTCTTTGGCACTTTCGCTACAGGCCGTGCTCTGTTGCGTCAGGCCCCGGAGCAGGCCGAAAGCCGCGAAGATCTTTCTGCCAGACTCAATCGCGCGTCCGGTGGGGTGGTGTTCTCCACCATCCAGAAATTCGAGGAACGCGGCGCGGCGGTGAGCGACCGCGCCAATATCGTGGTGCTGGCGGACGAGGCTCACCGCAGCCAGTACGGCTTCCTTGAGGGCGGTGCACGCTGGATGCGCGATGCCATTCCCAACGCCACCTTTGTTGGCTTCACTGGGACCCCGCTGGAAGGCGACGACAAGAGCACGCCAGCGGTGTTTGGCGACTATGCCGACATTTACGACATCCGTCAGGCGATCAACGACAACGCCACGGTGCCGATCTTCTACGAGATGCAACTCGTGAAGCTGGTGCCGGACGAACAGGGGGTGCGAGAAGCAGAGGAAGAGCTTCAGGTGCGCCTCGCCGCAGAGGCCGACAAAGCGGGGCAGGAAGTTGCCCCGTATATACGGGTGCCACTTGAGCAACTGGTAGGCGCGCGAGAACGTTTGCGGCAAGTGGCGCAACAGATCGTCGAGCATTTCGAGCAGCGCCGCCAGGTGATCGAGGGCAAGGGCATGGCGGTGTGCATGAGCCGCACGATCTGCATGGACCTCTACGACCAGATCATCGCCTTGCGCCCCGACTGGCACGCCGATGACGACGAAGCCGGCTTTATCAAGGTGATTATGACGGGCTCTGCGACCGAGGGTGAACGGGTGATGCAGCATGCCCGCACCAAGGCACGACGCGAGGCCCTAGCGCGTCGCTACAAGGACCCGGACGACGATCTGCGCCTGGTGATTGTGTGTGATATGTGGCTGACCGGCTTCGATTGCCCTCCCATGCACACGATGTATCTGGACAAGCCGCTGGCCGGCCATAACCTGATGCAGGCGATCGCGCGGGTAAATCGGGTGTTTGGTGACAAACCCGGCGGCGTGGTGGTGGACTTTCTCGGTATTGCCGATCAATTGCGTGATGCTGTACAGACCTACACCCAAGCCGGCGGCGAAGGCAGACCGGTAGAAGACATCCAGAACGAGGCCGTGCCTCTGATGGAGCGCCAGTTCGAGGCGCTGAAGGATTTCTTCAATGGCCTGGACTATAGCGGCTTTGCCGATGGCAATGAGGCGGCGCAAATCCGGGCCGTGACCGCCGGCGCCGATTACATCTTCGAGCAGACCGATGGCAAACAGCGTTTCATGGACATGGTCACGAGCCTGTCCAAAGCCTTTTCACTGGCCGTGCCACGCCCGGAAACAGAAGCCATCCGCGACGACCTGGCCTATTTCCAGGCAGTGCGTGCAGCCATCCGCAAACGGCTGGCTGACGACGGCCCGCCACCGGGTTCGGACAACCGAGCGGCGGTGCGGCAGGTACTCTCGGGGGCCATTGCTTCAGACGGTGTGATTGACCTATTCCAGGCCGCCGGTCTCGGGGGGCAGGATGTGGGCATCCTCTCCGAGGAATTTCTCGGCCAGCTTGCGGGCATGCCGCAGAAGAACCTAGCGCTGGAGACTTTGCGCAAGTTGCTAAGTGACCAGATCCGCAGCCGCGAGCGGGTCAATATCGTGCAATCACAGGGATTTCGCGAATCCCTGGAGGCCGTGCTCACGCGATATACCAATCGCGCCATCACCACTGCCCAGGTAATCGAAGAGTTGATTGGCCTCGCTCGCACCATCCGTGATGCCGTACATCGCGGCGAGGAAACCGGCCTGTCGGAAGACGAACTGGCTTTTTACGACGCTCTGGCCAGCAACGAGTCCGCTCGTCAAGTGATTGCAGATGAAATCCTGCGCCAGATCGCCCATGAATTGTCTGATCGCATCAAGGCCAAGGCGACACTGGACTGGACCCAGCGCGATAGTGTGCGCGCGGACATGCGACGAACTGTTCGCCGGCTACTGGCTAAATATGGCTACCCGCCGGACGCGCAGGAGGCTGCAACTCAGCTCGTTATTCGACAAGCGGAGCTTTTGGCGGAGAATGCAGTGGCGTGAGGGGCAAGTGGCACAGTAACGCCACTCGCCGCACGCTCATCTTAAACGTGGCTACCAGCTAGCGTTCAATCGACCCCTTTGCACCGCCCGGCGGCCGCCGCTATGGTTGCCGGGCCTACCGATTTCATTGAACTACAGGGACACCGTCATGCAGGAAACCGAGCGTCTGTTCGAGGCCGCCAAGCAGCACATCCCCGGCGGCGTGAATTCCCCCGTGCGCGCCTTCAAGGGCGTCGGCGGGACCCCGATCTTCATGGACCGCGCCAACGGCGCCTACATGTGGGACGCCGACGGCCAGCGCTATATCGACTACATCGGTTCCTGGGGCCCGATGGTGGCCGGCCACGCCCACCCCGAGGTGATCGAGGCGGTGCGCGAGGCCTGCAACAACGGCCTGTCCTTCGGCTGCCCCACGCGGCTGGAGAACGACATGGCCGCGAAGGTCTGCGAGCTGGTGCCGTCGATGGATATGGTGCGCATGACCAACTCGGGCTCCGAGGCGACCATGAGCGCGATCCGCCTGGCGCGTGGCTATACCGGCCGCGATCGCATCGTGAAGTTCGAGGGCAACTACCACGGCCACGGCGACTCGCTCCTGGTGAAGGCCGGCTCCGGCGCCCTGACCCTCGGCCAGCCGAGTTCCCCGGGCGTGCCCAAGGAACTGGCCGCGCTGACCAGCACCCTGACCTACAACGACCCGGACGGCGTGCGCGCGTTCTTTGCCGAGAAGGGTGACGAGGTCGCCTGCATCATCGTCGAGCCCATCGCGGGCAACATGAACTGCATCCCGCCCGAGCCCGGATTCCTGGAGACCCTGCGCGAGGTCTGCGACCAGCACGGCGCGGTCTTGATCTTCGACGAGGTGATGACCGGCTTCCGCGTGTCGAAGAACTGCGCCCAGGGCTACCTGGGCGTAACCCCGGACCTGACCACGCTGGGCAAGATCATCGGCGGCGGCATGCCGGTCGGGGCCTTTGGCGGCAAGCACGCCATCATGGAACACCTCTCGCCGCTGGGACCGGTCTACCAGGCCGGCACCCTGTCGGGGAACCCGATCGCGATGACCGCCGGGCTGAAGACCCTGGAGATCCTGTCGCGCCCGGGCTTCCACGACGAGCTGGAGACGCGTACGAAGAAGGTCGTCGCGGGCTTCGAGGATGCCGCGCGCGAGGCCGGCGTGGCCGTGACCACCAACCAGGTGCCGGGCATGTTCGGGCTGTTTTTCTCGGAGCAGAAGGTCACCGACTTCGCCGGCGCCACGGCCTGCGATACCGCCGCCTTCGGCCGCTTCTTCCACGCGATGCTGGGCGAGGGGATCTACCTGGCTCCTAGCGCCTTCGAGGCCGGCTTCATGTCCAACGCCCATTCGGACGCCGACATCGACGCGACCATCGAGGCCGCCCGCAAGTCCTTCAAGGCGCTCTGAGCGCGCCCTCGCCTCTCCTGCGCAGTGAACCGGCGACCCCCACGGTCCGCCGGTCCGCTGCGCCCTGACCCGCTACTCGCCACTACGCACGAATGACCGAGACACTGATCCAGTCACCGCTGGCGCTGGGGCTCCTGTTTGTGGCGCTGGGCCTGGTCGCGGGCATCCCGGCTGGCATGTTCGGCATCGGCGGCGGGCTGATCCTGGTGCCAGTGTTCGTCGCCGTATTCAGTCTGCTGGCCTTCGATTCGGCCAGCCTGGTGCAGCTCGCGGTCGGCTCCTCGCTGGGCGCGATCATCCCCACGGCGATCCTGTCGGCGCGCGCCCACCACCGCCGGGGCGGCGTGGACGGCGCGGCGGTACGCCGTCTCCTGCCGGGCATCATCGTCGGCGCACTGATCGGCGCCTGGCTGGCCACGCGCATCGACTCCGACCACCTGGGGCGTATCTTCGGCGCCTTCGAGGTGGCGATCGGCATCTGGATGCTCCTGAACATCCAGATGCCGGAGGCCCCGGTACCCCGGCGCAGCGTCTGGCTGGGCGGCGGGGCATTGATCGGTGCGATCTCCTCGCTGATCGGCATCGGCGGCGGCACACTGACCACGCCGTTCCTGGTCAGTCAGGGGCTGGAGCTGCGCCGTGCGATCGGCTCGGCGGCGGCGCTGGGCGTGCCGATCTCCATCGGTGCCAGCCTGGTGTTCGCCCTGCCGCAATGGACCGACCCGGCCTACCAGGCGCCGGAATGGGCCCTCGGCTATCTCTACCTGCCGGCCATCCTCGGCGTCGTCATCGGCACATCCATCAGCGTACGCGGTGGCGTCTGGCTGACCCATCACCTGCCGGTCGCCCACCTACGCCGCGGCTTCGCTGGCGTCCTGATCATCGCCGGCCTCCTCATGCTCATCCGCTAGCACTTGCCCCCGCCGGCTCTTCCCCCGCTGTAGGATGCCGATGAGCGAAGCGAATCGCATCGGTCCGGCGATTGCCCCGCAGCTTGAGGCTGGTCCAGGTTCGTCCACTGTGTTTACGCCGGCTTCGGTCCACCACATGCCAGGTAGTGGCTGGCCCTGGTTCATCACCCGGTGTTTACGGTGGCTTCGGTCCGCATACTGCCCGGCGCTGACTCGCCAGCGCGCCGCGAGGTACTTCTTTGCTCGTGCAAAGAAGTACCCAAGAAACACGCCCGACTGCCGCGACCCCGGCCCGCTGCGCGGGCCGGGGTTTCCCTCGCTCCGAGGCTTTTCGCGGGCGGCGCTGAACTCGCTACGCCTTCGGCTTCGCTCAGACATCCAGCGCCCCGTGTCTATTTAGAATCGTCCCGCGAAAAGCCTCTCCACTCGGCGCGACGACAACGGGAGGCAGGTCAAGACAACGGCGATCCGAAGGCCTGTGCCATTGGATGGAGGGCGGGCTGTTCCGGCATCTGGGCACGCTCGGCCTGCGGCCATGGCGTGCCGCGCCCGCGTAGCGGGCGCCAGGGGGTAGGATGCGGATGAGCGTAGCGAATCGCATCAGGGTTTCGCACGGCGTGGGAGATGGTGCGTTTCGCTGCGCTCAACCGCACCCTACGGGATACCGCCTGTTTTGACCTTCTTCTCCCGTATGGACCCCCTCGTGGAGGGCGTGATGGGCCGGCCAGTTAAGAATGGACACGGGGCGCTGGATGTCTGAGCGAAGCCACAGGCGTAGCGAGTTCAGCGCCGCCGGCCCAGCGCGTCCGGAGCGAGGTTCCCGGGCGAAATCCGGGTGCGCCTCGAAGGGTACTTTCTTGGGCAAGCAAGAAAGTACCTCGCGGTGCGCTGGCGAGAGAGCGCGTGGCAGGTGGCCGGACGAAGGCACCGTAAACTCCAGACGATGAACCAGGGCCAGCCTAGCGGACATGCGAAAACCGACCGCACGGAGCCTCAATGGTTAGGCGATGAGGCGGGTGGCGAGAGCGAACCACAGGGGCAGGGTGACCAACGACAGCGCCGTGGTCAGCGTGACCGCGGCCGCGTAGAGCCCGGTATCCAGGCGGAAGCGATCGCAGAACACCAGACCCAGGACCATCGCCGGCATCGCCGCCTCCAGCACCGAGCCGACACCGGGCACACCCTCGAGGCCGGTCCACAGCACCAGGCCCAGCGCGAAGATGGGGGCCAGAATCAGCTGGACCACGGCCACCACCGCTAGAGGCCGGGCATCGCGTCCACGAAAGCGATTGAACACCAGCGCCAGACCCAGCGAGAACAGCATCAGCGGCGCCACGCTGTCCGCCAGGAACCCGAGAAAGACGTCCAGCCAGTCGAGCAATGGGACCCCGGCGAGATTCAGGGCCACGCCAACCACCGCCGCCCAGATCGACGGCACCGCCGCCAGCCCGCGCAGCGGGCTCCCGCCCCCGTACAGGCGTACCGACTCGGGATCGCCGTAGCGCCGCGCCAGCAACACGCCCAGCGTCAGTAGCAGCGGGAGGCAGGCAAACAGGTCGTACTGGATCGCCACCGCGCGGCCAGGCTCGCCGAACAGGCTGTCGAGCACCGGGAGACCGAGATAGGTGGCATTGGGCCAGGCAGCCGCCAGCAGCATCGCGCCGATCGCCGCACGCTCCGCCATGCAGACGCGACAGGCCAGCAACGTGACACCGACCATCGCCAGAACCGTGAGGCCCGCCACCAGGGCGATACGCAGGGAGTCGAGGCCCAGCGGGGCCACCCACAGCACCTGCAGGACCAGCGCCGGAAGCAACAGGTAGTAGACCAGAGTCGTAAGGACCCGGCGCGTCGTATCCGCATCCAGACCACCCGGCTGCAGGGCGCGCCAGACCACGCCCGCGACGATCAGCGCCCCCATCTGGGTCATCACGCTCAACATGGCAGGCGTCCGGCCTCGGGGAGCTGGGGCATGGTGACGGCATCCTTTCGCGCATGGCACAGGGGTTTGCGGTCATTCTACGATCCTGGCACGCGCCCCACACAAAAAAACCCGGCGGGGCGACGCCCCCGGCCGGGTTCGATCTCGCGGGCTGGGCCCGCGGGAAACCGTTGTCAGAGGCGGCTTACGCGCCCCCGGCCTGCTCCTGTTCCTGCTGCTGGCGCTCGACGTCGGCGCGCACCTGCTCCATATCCAGCTCGCGCACCTTGCCCAGCACCTCGTCCAGCTGACCGGCGGACAGCACGCCCGGCTGGGAGAACACGATGATCTGCTCGCGGAAGATCATCAGGGTCGGGATGGAACGGATCTGGAAGGCGCCGGCGATGGCCTGCTCCTCGTCGGTATTCACCTTGGCAAAGACCACGTCGGAGTGCTTGCCGGAGGCCTCCTCGAAGGTCGGGGCGAACTGCTGGCACGGCCCGCACCAGGGGGCCCAGAAGTCCATGATGACGATGTCATTCCCGGTAATAGTGGATTCGAAGGTGTCCTGCGTGAGTTCCTGAACGGCCATGATGGCGGGCTCCGGTTAAAAATGTACCGGAACCTTACCAGCCTCGACGCCGGCTTTCAGGATTTCGATGCTGCGAGCATGGCCGCTCGCAGGCGTTCCAGACGCTCGATCGGGTCGTCGGCCTCCAGCAATTGCTGCTTGATTTCGAGGTCGATCGGGAGCAGTTCGGTCAGCCGCGCGGCAACCCAGGTCGAGTCGTCGAAGCGCCGTTCCAGGTGCGACCAGGGCGTACCCAGCTGGTCCAGCAAGCGCTCCAGCAGATCGGCCAGCGAGGCATAATCCACCGGCAGGCTCACCTCGGGATACTCCGGCAAGGGCTCCACATCACCCAGCCACAGGCCGTCATCGGCGTGCCGGGCATTGTGGATGACCCGCCGGCCCTCGCCCTTGACCAGGATCCCCAGCAACCCGTCGGGACGCTGGTCCCAGTCCACAATGATCGCCTCGGTGCCGACACTGTAGAAACCCGCGGAGGGATCCGTCTCGGACGGGAGTTCACCGGATTCGCGTTCCGGTTCGGTCGCCACGATGACGAAGCGACCATCGCTGCGCAGGCAGCGCCGCACCATGTCCAGATAACGGGTCTCGAAGATCCGCAGCGGCAGCAACCCCTCGGGGAACAACACCGTGTTCAGCGGAAACAGCGGCAGCGTGGTCATGCATCCTCTCCCGGCTCCGGGGCCGCGCCCCAGCGCGGCACCAGGGCGTGCTCGACGTCGAGGTGATCCAGCACCCGCGCCACCATGAAGTCGATCAGGTCATCGATGGACTGCGGACGGTGATAGAAGGCCGGATTGGCCGGCATCACCACCGCACCCATGCGCGCCAGACGCAGCATGTTCTCCAGGTGGATCTCGGAGAACGGCGTCTCGCGCACCACCAGCAGGAGCTTGCGCCGCTCCTTGAGCACCACGTCGGCGGCGCGCTCGATCAGTCCGCGCGAGGCCCCGGTGGCGATGGCCGACACGGTGGCGGTGGTGCAGGGGCAAACCACCATGGCCTCCGGCACGGCCGAGCCGCTGGCGACCGGGGCGGTCCATTGCTCGGGCCCGTAACAATGGATCTGATCGGGGGCCGCCTGATAGCGGTCGGCGAAGTAGCGCGCAATCTCCACCGGGCGGCCGGGCAAATTCAGGTCCGTTTCCAGCCCGAGGACGACCTGCGCCGGCTTCGACAGCATCAGGTGCACCTGGACGCCGGACTCGACCAGGCACTGCAACAGGCGCAAACCATACGGCGCACCGGAGGCGCCGGTCAGGGCCAGAGAGATGCTGCGCGGGCGTTCGGTCATGCGGGCGTCCCCTGCAGGGCGTCAATCAGGCGCAGGTGCAACCCGTCGAAGCCTCCGTTGCTCATGATCACCAGCGTATCGCCGGATCGAACGGTGGCAAGAATCCCCTGCAGCAGGGATTCGATATCGCGCCCCACGGAGAGGTGCTCGCCGAGTTGCTGTTGCAGGCCCTCGGTGGACCAGTCGATCTCCGGAGCATGGTACAGATGCACTGCGTCGGCCTGTGCAAGCGCCGCACCCAGGGCCTCGGCGTGCACCCCCATGCGCATCGTGTTGGAACGCGGCTCGAGGATCGCCACCAGACGCCCACCCGGCGCCACCTGTCCGCGCAGCCCTTCGAGGGTCAGGCGGATCGCCGTGGGGTGGTGGGCGAAGTCGTCGATCACCCGGATGCCGTCGATCTCGGCGCGCAGCTCCTGACGCCGACGAACGCCGCGAAACGCCGGCATGGCGGCCAGGCCCGTAGCCAGCGGAACGCCGGCATGCCGAGCGGCGGCCAGGGCCGCCAGGGCATTCGCCAGGTTGTGACGCCCGGTCAGCGACCATTCCACCCGCCCCTGTGCCACGCCATCGGCCAGCACCTCGAAGACCGAGGCCTCGGGGTTCAGGGCGCGCGCGGCCAGCGCGGGGGTCGCATTTCCAGTGTCGCCTTCAGGGTCGGTCGCGAGGCGCTCCACCGGCGTCCAGCACCCCATCTCCAGCACCCTCTCCAGTGCGGCATCACCGGCCGGCATCAGGATACGCCCCTGCCCCGGCACCGTACGCACCAGGTGATGGAACTGGCGCTCGATCGCGGACAGGTCGGGGTAGATGTCGGCGTGGTCGAATTCGAGATTATTCAGGACCAGGGTGCGCGGGCGGTAATGGACGAACTTGGCGCGCTTGTCGAAGAACGCGCTGTCGTATTCGTCGGCCTCGATCACGAAAAACGGGGCATCCCCCAGGCGCGCACTGACCCCGAAATTGCCGGGGACCCCGCCGATCAGAAAGCCGGGGCTCATCCCCGCGTATTCAAGAATCCAGGCGAGCATGCTGGCGGTCGTGGTCTTGCCATGGGTACCGGCTACCGCCAGCACCCAGCGATCACGAAGGATGTGTTCGGCCAGCCACTGCGGGCCCGAGGTGTAGTCCAGCCCGCGATCCAGCAGGGCCTCGACGACGGGCATGCCGCGGCGCATTACATTACCGACCACGACGGGCCCCGCGTCGGGCAGCGTATCGGGGTCGTAGCCCTCGTGGTAGGCAATCCCGGCCTTTTCCAGCTGATCGCTCATGGGCGGGTACAGCTTCTGGTCGGAACCCGTGACCGCATACCCCTGCGCGCGCGCCAACTGGGCCAGTCCGCCCATGAAGGTCCCGCCAATCCCGAGGACGTGGAGCTGCCCGCCGGTCACTGGAACAGCCCGATCGCGGTCTGGGTGGCCACGCTGGAGACCACTATATAACCAAGCGCGATCAGCATTCCCACCAGACGGGAACCCAACCCCAGCGCCTGCTGCAGGATGTGACCAAAGACGAGCAGCAACCAGGCCAGGAGCACCAGCATGCCGAACACGACCCCGGTGGCGACCTCCTCCGGGTCGCGCGCCGGATCGGGTCCGCCCGCCAGCACCATCAGCAACGCCATCAACAAGCCCAGGACCGCGCCGGTCCCCGCCATCGCGGTGAAGGTCTGGCGCCAGCGATCCGCTACGCCCTGCATGCTCAGCAGGATGGCGACAAAGGCATACAGGACCACCAGGTCCATCACGTTCAGTGCCAGCGCCTGGCCGAAGCCGTACAGCGGGATCCCGATCACCATGCCGGCGATCAGGGCGATGCCGACCCAGAAGACCAGCGTGCCGTTATCCGCCGGCAGGTCCTGCGGCCCGGCGTGCAGGCGCAGGATGTTCAGCATCGCGGCAAGGCCGTTCAACGTTCGCTCTCCTCGGCCTCCATGGCCTCCATCGCCTCGAGCTCATCCAGTTCGTCCAGCATGGCATCGGCCTCGCCATCCGGCCTGCCGCCCCGCACCAGGAAGTCCCGGCGCTGCAGGTAACCCTGGCGCATCGCGATGTAGGGGTCGTCGGACAGTTGCGCCAGCATACGTTCGGTCGGGATCAAGCCGGCGCGCATGTCGACCACGTCCAGTGCGATCAGGCCGATCCACCACCCGGTGTGATCGTCGCGCAGGTTAGTGTGATAGAGCGGGCTGGTGTATCCATCCACCAGCCGCGCCGGGGCATCCCGTGCCGTGCTCGGTCCGAGGAAGGGCAGCTGGAGGTAGGGGCCTCGCGCCACGCCCCAGGCGCCCAGTGTCTGGCCGAAGTCCTCGTTGTTCTTGTCCAGCCCCATGGGCGAGGCGACGTCGATCAGCCCGAACAGCCCGAAGGTCGAATTGAACATGATTCGCCCGGTATCCGAGGCGGCGTTTTCCAGGTTGCCCTGCAACAAGTTGTTGAACAGGACCGTGAAGTCATTGAGGTTGGAAAAGAAGTTGCCCACCCCGGTCTGCACCGGTTGCGGCAGGCGCTGGTACTGCACTGCGGCCGGGCGCAGCAGCGACTCGTCGAAGTCCTGATTGATCTCGAACACCGCCCGGTTGTAGGACTCCCAGGGATCATCGGGGTGGCGGTCCTCGCTGGGCACCGTCGCGCAACCGGCCAGGCCAAGGAACATCAGGGCCAGCAGGCCCGGGCGCAAACAGGAGACAACAGACATGTGATTCCTTAATTTTTCGATCCGGCGCCGAGCCGGTTACGCTCAGGCCCCCGTGATCGGGTAGATGTCCGCCTTGCGGGCAACCCCGACCTGACCGCGGCCCTGATCCTTGGCTTGATAACAGGCGCGATCCGCTGCGACAAAGGCCTCGTCCACCCCCGGCACGTCCGGTCCCAGCTCGACCACGCCCACCGAGGCGCCAATGGTGACGTCCCGGGCCTCCACCTGCAACGGCCGGTCGGCAAGGGCCGAGCAGATCCGCTGACCAAGGATACGCCCATACTCCGCGTTCGTATCGCGCGCGATCACGGCGAACTCGTCACCCCCAATCCGGGCCACGGCATCGTGACCCCGGGTCAGCTGGCGCAGCACATGAGCAACCTGGCGCAGCAGTTCGTCGCCGACCCGATGGCCATGGCGGTCGTTCACGTCCTTGAAGTAGTCGAGGTCCACCAGCAGCAGGCTGGCCACCGCACGGTTGTCGCGGGCGGCATGCATGGCAATCTCCAGCTCGCGCTCGAAGGCGCGCCGGTTCAACAAGCCGGTGAGGCCATCGTGGCTCGCCTCGTGCACCAGCCGATCCACCAGCCTGCGTTCCTCGGAGACATCCGTCAGCACCAGCAGGGTCCGCACGGAACTACCGGCTACCGGGTCAAGCGCGGTACGGGCGATACGCACGATCAATTCGTGACCGTCACGCCGGACCAGGCGGGCATCCGAACGCTCGCCGAGGGCCTGGTTCAGCGCTTCGCCCCGGGCATCCGCCGGCAGCAGGGGGCGGCCGGTACCCAGTTCGCGCAAGTCGAGCAGTTGATCCAGGGAACAACCCAGAACCTGATCCCGGGTCAGCCCCGCCAGCTCGCGGGCCGCAGGGTTCACGTAGGAGATCCCGCCACGTGCATCCAGGGTGATCACCGCATCCGGGATCGCGTCCATGCTGCGCTCGAGGTTGCGCCCGGAGCGGCGCACCCGGGTGTGGACCCGCGAGACATACAGCAGCGCCAGGAGCGCGACCACTGCCAGCGCCGAGACCAGCCACAGGATGTTGTCACGCAGCCAGACCAGGATATCGAAGGGCTGCGGCGCATACAGGCCAACTCCCAGTTCGTACATCAGCCCGTGCACGTCCTCGTAGGACCGGGGTGCTGCCCAGCCGCCGATGCCGGCCGCCTGACTTGCCGGATGTTCCGCATCCAGCGACAGGGTCGCCAGCAGGATGGTATGCGCCAGCCCGGTATCCAGGTCACCACGCATCGCCAGCGGCCACTCGGGGTACAAACGGGTACTGGCGCGGTAAGTGAACGATGGGAAGGCGCGCTCGCCGACCACCCGAACCTGCTCCACCCGTGGATCGCCACGTGCCTCCAGGTCCTCCAGGATGCCGGTCCGGAAGGTCGCGGCATCGACCTCCCCCTGCAGCACCCAGTCGAGGCCGCGGCCGACCGGAAAGCCGGTAAATACCACCGACGCCAGATCACTCTCGACGTCCAGCCCGGCCGCCTGCAATTCGCGCCAGGTCATCCACCAGCCCCCAAAGGCATCAGGATGCACCGCGGACAAGCGCTGCCCCCGCAGATCGTCCAGCTCCACCAGGTCATCCCGATCGGCGCGGGCGATCACGACGGCCCCGAACCGGTCCTCGTCACGGCCCACCTGACGCGGCTGCATGGTCGCGATGCGCGATATCCCGTGCTGCTGCTCCAACATCACGTAGGAACCGCTGTTGGTCAGGATCAGATCGAAGCGCTTGTCTGCTACCGCCGCCTGCAACCCGTCGTTGTCCACCGGCTCCAGCACGAAACGGGCCCCGTCGATCTGCTCTGACAGGTACTCGACGAATGGCGTCCAGCGTTGGCGTGCCACATCGTCGCCGCGGTGGGCGAGCACCCCGAAGACCAGGCGCTGCTCGTCCACCGCCGCCGTTTCCTCCGCGAACAAGGGCGCCGAGGGATACAGCAACAGAAAACCCACCAGGAACACCGCCAGGCCACCAGACATCCACGCGTTTCCCGGGCGCCGGAGCGGGGCAACCCTCAATGAGGAGCGCTGGCGGCCCGCCCCGCTCATGTCATGTCGGCTTGCGGTTGCGGCTGGCGGCGATACGCAGGCGCAGCGCGTTCAGGCGGATGAAGCCCTCGGCGTCCTTCTGGTCGTAGGCGCCGGCGTCATCCTCGAAAGTGGCGATGGCATCGTCAAACAGGGTGTCCTCGGAGCGACGCCCCGCGACGATCACGTTGCCCTTGTACAGGCGCAGGCGCACCTCGCCGTTGACCACGCCCTGGGTGTCGTCGATCGCGGCCTGCAGCATGCGCCGCTCCGGGCTCCACCAGTAGCCGTTGTAGATGATGCTGGCGTAGCGCGGCATCAGCTCGTCCTTCAGGTGCGCGGCCTCGCGGTCCAGGGTGATGGATTCCAGCGCCCGGCGGGCACGCAAGAGGATCGTGCCACCCGGGGTCTCGTAGCAGCCGCGCGACTTCATGCCGACATAGCGGTTTTCGACGATATCCAGGCGGCCGACACCGTGGGCCCCGCCGCGCTCGTTGAGCTTCGCGAGCAACTCCGCCGCGCTCAGGCGCTCGCCGTTGATCGAGACCGGATCGCCCTTCTCGAAGCCGATGGTCAGGGTCTCGGATTCGTCCGGCGCGGCCTCCGGGGAGACCGACCAGCGCCACATGTCTTCCTCGGCCTCGGTCCACGGGTCCTCCAGCGGGCCACCTTCGTAGGAGATGTGCAGCAGGTTGGCATCCATGGAATACGGCGACTTGGTGCCCTGCTTCTTGTAGTCCACCGGGATGTTGTGCTGCTCGGCGTAGGCCATCAGGCGCTCGCGCGAGTTCAGGTCCCACTCGCGCCAGGGGGCGATCACCTTGATGCCCGGCTTCAGCGCATAGGCGCCCAGCTCGAAACGCACCTGGTCGTTGCCCTTGCCGGTGGCGCCGTGGGCGATGGCATCGGCCCCGGTTTCCTCGGCGATCTCGACCAGGCGGCGTGCGATCAGCGGGCGCGCGATGGAGGTACCCAGCAGGTACTCGCCCTCGTAGATCGTGTTGGCGCGAAACATCGGGAACACGTAATCGCGCACGAAGGTTTCACGCAGATCTTCGATGTAGATCTGCTTCACCCCCAGGGCCTCGGCCTTGGCGCGGGCCGGCTCGACCTCCTCGCCCTGGCCCAGATCGGCGGTGAAGGTGATGACCTCGCAGCCGTACTGATCCTCCAGCCATTTGAGGATGACCGAGGTATCCAGACCGCCGGAGTATGCAAGGACGACGCGCTTGATCGAGGAGCTCATAAGAATTTCTATCCTTTTCCTAAGGTAAAGATATAGTCGTTTTCGCGACCGGCGTCACTACCACGCCGGGGTCGCGGAGGGTGCGGCCGGATCCGGAACGGGGCCGGGGACGCGGCCCTCGGACCCTTCCGTGTCGGCGACGGGGGCGTCACCCGCGTCCGCATCGCCGCTGTCCAGCCACCAGATATCACTGCGCCGCGAGGCCTGGCGCGCGCCATCGGCGGCCGGGTCGACACCCGGGGCCTCGATCTCGACACCCGCAGCCGGGAGACCCGCCTCCACCAGTGCCTGACGTACCACCTCCGCACGATTGCGGCTGAGGGGACGGTTGATCTCCAACGGCCCGGCGGCATCCGTCCAGCCAACGACCCGAACGCGCGGGGTCTCCGTAGCCGTCAGGATGCGGGCCGCGCGCTCCAGAACCTCGCGTGCCTCGGGATCCAGACGATGGCTACCGGTTTCGAAGTAAACGCTCCAGCGATCCAGCGCGCCCCCGTCCGGGCTCGCGGCAGGCGCGTCCTGCCCGCCATAACAAGCGCGGAAATCGCGCGCACGGAGGGCAAAACGAATGCCGCGAAAGTGCACCGAGTCGTCACCATCGGGAAAATCGATGCGCACGTCATGGCCGGCCAGCAGGCGGGCCTTCAGGAGTTGGGCCGATCCCTGAGGCACCCGGAACAAGCGATCGTCACGGGCCTGCAGCCGCAGATCCAGGGGCGACTGGGTCGCCGGACGCAGCCATTCCGGCGCGCCGGTGCGCAGCCGCGGCGCGACGCCCGCCGGCATCGCGTAGGGGGACTGCCAGAAGACTGCGGTCAACAGGCCCGGCCGGGCCTCGAAACGCAGCGTACCGCCGTGACGCACCGTCTGCTGGATGCGACAGGTGGCTTCTTCCTCGGTCAGCTGCCAGTCACTACGCTCCAGCGGTTCGCTGTAGGGCGCAGCACCCGCCGTGGCCATACCCACCCCCAGCAGCACCATCCCCGGGAGTGCGCAACGCAGCCGCTGGCGCAAGCGGGCCACGACCCGCTAGCGCTTTTTCGGCGGCAGGATGTCGGTGATCGAGCCGTGCGCGACCTCGGCGGCGAAGGCCACCGTCTCGCTGAGCGTCGGGTGCGGGTGCACCGTCAGACCGATGTCTTCCATCTCGGCGCCCATCTCCAGCGCCAGCATCGCCTCGCCGATCAGGTCGCCCGCGGACGGGCCGACGATACCGGCTCCGATCACGCGGCCATCCGCATCGAACAGCAGTTTGGTCAGGCCGTCCTCGGCACCCAGCGCGATCGCCCGGCCGGAGGCAGCCCAGGGGAACACGCCCTTGGTGTATTCGATGCCGTCGGCCTTGGCCTGCTCCTCGGTCACGCCCATCCAGGCGACCTCGGGGTGGGTATAGGCCACCGACGGGATCGCGCGGGCGTCGAAGTGGACCTTGTGCCCGGCGATCACCTCGGCGGCAACCTTGCCCTCGTGAGTGGCCTTGTGCGCCAGCATCGGCTGGCCGACCACGTCGCCGATGGCGAAGATGTGCTCGACGTTGGTGCGCTGCTGGCTGTCGACCTCGATGAAGCCGCGCTCGCTCACCTGCACGCCGGCCGCCTCGGCCTTGATCTTCGCCCCGTTCGGGCTGCGGCCCACGGCGACCAGCACACGATCGAAGGTGTCTTCTTCCGGCAGGCCCTTGGCCTCGCCCTCGAACTGGCAGACGATCCCGGCCTTGGTGGCCTTGGCCTCGGACACCTTGCTCTTCAGGAAGATATTCTCGAAGCGCTTCTTCGCGCGCTTCTCGAACGGGCGCACGATGTCGCGATCCGCGCCCGGCATCAGGGTGTCCGAAAGCTCCACCACCGTGACCTTGGAGCCCAGAGACTCGTACACGCAGGCCATCTCCAGGCCGATGATGCCACCACCGACCACCAGCATGCGCTCGGGGATCTCGGCCAGGTCCAGCGCGTCGGTGGAATCCATCACCCGCTCGTCGTCCCAGGGGAAGCCGGGCAGCTTGATCGCCTGCGAACCGACCGCGATGATCGCGTGCTCGAAGCCGATCACCTCGCGGCCGTCATCGCCCTCCACTGCGATGCTGTTGGCGCCGGTGAATTCGCCGACGCCCTGGACCACGCGCACCTTGCGCTGTTTGCACAGCTGCTTGAGCCCGCCGGTCAGCTTCTTGACCGTGCCGCCCTTGTAGCCGCGCAGGCCCTCCAGATCGATCTCCGGTTCGCCGAACTTGATACCCAACGCGGCGAAACGCTCGGCCTCGTGCAGCACCTCGCCGGCATGCAGGAGCGCCTTGGACGGGATGCAGCCGACGTTCAGGCACACGCCGCCGATCTCCGGGTAGCGCTCGACCATCACCACGTCCAGGCCCAGATCCGCGGCGCGGAAGGCGGCGGTATAACCGCCGGGGCCGGAACCTAGAACCAGCACCTGGCACTGGCTGTCGGTGTTCGGGTCGGCGGCCGCCTTGGGGGCCGCCGCCTTTTTCGGCTCACTCGCGGCGCCGGACTCCGCCTTCGCGGATTCGGCTTTGGCATCACCGCCGGAGGCGCCCTGCTCCTCGGTGTCCGCAGCGTCGCTGCTGGCCTCGAGATCCAGGAGCTTGCTGCCCTTGGACACCTTGTCCCCGACCTTCACGTGCAGCTTCTTCACCGTGCCGGCCTCGGGGGCGGGCACGTCGATGGTCGCCTTGTCGGACTCCAGGGTGATCAACGGATCTTCCGGGGCGATCTCGCTGCCCGGCTGCACCAGGACCTCGATAATCTCGACGTCCTTGAAATCCCCGATGTCCGGGACCTCGATGGTCTTGGTCTGGCTCATCCAATCGCTCCGGTTCGAATTCGGTTACAGCAGCATGCGGCGCATGTCGGACAACAGCCCACTCAGCGTGGTAGCGAAGCGCGCGCCCAGGGCGCCGTCGATCACCCGGTGATCGTACGACAGCGCCAGCGGCAGGATCAGGCGCGGCTCGAACTCCTTGCCGTTCCAGACCGGCTTCATGCTGGAGCGCGACACGCCCAGGATCGCGACTTCGGGGGCATTCACGATCGGCGTGAACTGGGTGCCGCCGATCCCGCCGAGGCTGGAGATGGTCAGGCAGCCGCCCTGCATGTCCGCCGGTTTCAGCTTCTTGTCGCGGGCACGCTGGGACAGGTCCATCAGCTCGGAGGCGATATCGACCAGGCTCTTGCGGTCCACGTCGCGCACCACCGGGACGACCAGGCCGTCCGGGGTGTCCACCGCGATGCCGAGGTTGTAGTACTGCTTGATGATCAGGTTCTCGCCGGTCGCGTCCAGCGAGGCGTTGAAACGCGGGTACTGCTTGAGCGCGGAGACCACCGCCTTCATCAGGAACGGCAGGAAGGTGACCTTCACGCCCTTCTTTTCGTACTCGGCCTTCAGCGACTTGCGGAAGTCCTCGAGCTCGGTGATGTCGGCCTCGTCGAACTGGGTCACGTGCGGGACGGTGACCCAGTTGCGATGCAGGTTCTTGCCGGTGAGCTTGTTGATCTTCGACAGCGGCTGGGTCTCGGTCGGCCCAAACTCGGAGAAGTCGATCTCCGGCATCGGCTCGACCCCCAGCCCGCCACCAGCGCCCTGGCTCAAGGCGCGCTTGACGAAGCCCTGCACGTCCTCGCGCAGGATGCGCCCCTTGCGCCCGGATCCGTCGACCTTGCTCAGGTCGACGCCCAGCTCGCGCGCGAACTTGCGCACCACCGGCGAGGCATGCGCCTTGCGGAAGGCCGACTCGTCACGGATGTGCTCGGTGGGCGACGGGCGCGGGTCGGCCCGGTCGGCGGGCTTTGATGCCTCGGGCTGCTTCGGCTTCTCGGTGGCGGGGGCCGATTCACCCCCGGCATCCGAAGACGACGCCTCCTGCTTCGACGGCTCGTCTTGCCCGGCGTCGTCCTTCGCAGGGGCTGCTTCGGCCTCGCCCTCGTCGGAGGGTTCCAGCTCCAGGATCGGATCGCCCTCGTTGACACGGTCGCCGGCCTTTACCTTGACTGCTTTCACGGTCCCGCCCTGCGGGGCCGGGATCTCGATGGAGGCCTTGTCCGATTCCAGCGTGATCAGCGGATCCTCCGGGGCGATGGTGTCCCCCGGGCTCACGATCACCTCGATGATCTCGACGTCCTTAAAGTCACCGATGTCCGGTACGTGCACGGTAGTCGTGTTGCTCATGTCTGCTCCTGCCTCGGTACCGGCGGCCTCAGGCCTGCAAGGGGTTGGGCCGTTCGACGTCGATCTTGTACTTCTTGATCGCGTCGGTGACGGTCTTGGCCTCGACGGTCCCGGCGTCGGCCAGGGCCTTCAGGGCCGTGACCGCGATGTGGTAACGATCGACCTCGAAGTGCCGGCGCAGCGCCGCGCGGGTGTCCGAGCGGCCGAAGCCGTCGGTGCCCAGCACGCGATAGTCGGCCGGCACGAAGGCGCGGATCTGGTCGGCGTAGGCCTGGACGTAGTCGGTCGCGGCGATGACCGGGTCGTCCGAACCACCCAGGCACTCCTCCACCCAGGACTTGCGCGGCTTGGCCTCCGGATTCAGGCGCGCATGGCGGTCGGCATCGCGGCCGTCGCGGGCCAGTTCGTTGAAGCTGGTCGCGCTCCACACCTCGGCGGCCACGCCGAAGTCCTTGTCCAGCAGTTCGGCGGCGGCGATGGCCTCGCGCAGGATGGTGCCGGAGCCCAGCAGACGCACCTTCTTTTTCTTGCGCCCGCCCGCCTGGAAGCGATACAGCCCGCGGCGGATGCCTTCCTCGGCACCCTTCGGCATGGCCGGCTGCGGGTAGTTCTCGTTCATCACGGTGATGTAGTAGAAGACGCTTTGCTGCTCCGCGTACATGCGGCGCATGCCGTCCTGCACGATCACCGCCAGCTCGTAGGCGAAGGTCGGGTCGTAGGCGATGCAGTTGGGGACGTTGGCCGCCATCATCTGGCTGTGGCCGTCATCATGCTGCAGGCCTTCGCCGGCCAGCGTGGTGCGCCCGGCGGTCGCGCCCATCAGGAAGCCCCGGGCGCGCATGTCGCCGGCGGCCCAGATCAGGTCGCCGATACGCTGGAAGCCGAACATCGAGTAGAAGATGTAGAACGGCACCATCGCCACGCCGTGCGTGGAGTAGGAGGTCGCGGCCGCGATCCAGGAGGACATGGAACCGGCCTCGTTGATCCCTTCTTCCAGGATCTGGCCCTTCTTGTCCTCCTTGTAATACATCACCTGGTCCTTGTCCTGCGGCTCGTAGAGCTGACCGACCGAGGAGTAGATCCCCAGCTGACGGAACAACCCTTCCATGCCGAAGGTGCGGGCCTCGTCGGGCACGATCGGAACCACGTTCTTGCCGATCTTCTTGTCGCGGGCAAGCAGGGTCAGCAGGCGCACGAAGGCCATGGTGGTCGACATCTCGCGCTCGCCGGAGGCCTCCAGCAGGCCGTTAAACGCATCCAGCCCGGGCACTTCGAGCGGCGTGGCCAGCGGCCGGCGCACGGGCAGATGCCCGCCGAGGTCGTTGCGCCGCGCGTTCATGTACTTCATCTCTTCGGAGTCGGGGTCCGGCTTGATGTACTCGGCCTTCTCCACCTGCTCGTCGGACAGCGGGATATTGAAGCGGTCGCGGAACTGCTTCATGTCGTCCGAATCCATCTTCTTCTGGCTGTGGGTGCGGTTCTGGGCCTCGCCCGCCGCGCCCATGCCATAGCCCTTCACGGTGTGCGCGAGGATCACCGTCGGCTGCCCCGTGTGCTCGGCGGCCGCCTTGTAAGCCGCATAGACCTTGACCGGGTCGTGCCCGCCGCGATTCAGACGCCAGATGTCCTCGTCGGACATGTTGGCCACCATGCGCTGGAGTTCGGGATACTTGCCAAAGAAGTGTTCGCGCACGTAGGCGCCGTCGCGCGACTTGTAATTCTGATAGTCGCCATCGACCGCCTCCATCATGCGTTTTTGCAGCAGGCCGTCGGTGTCCTTGGCCAGCAGCGGATCCCAATAGCGGCCCCACAGGACCTTGACCACGTTCCAGCCGGCGCCGCGGAAGATGGCCTCCAGCTCCTGCACGATCTTGCCGTTGCCACGCACCGGGCCGTCCAGGCGCTGCAGGTTGCAGTTCACCACCCAGGTCAGGTTGTCCAGCTTCTCGCGCGAGGCGAGGGTGATCGCCCCCAGGGTCTCCGGCTCGTCCACCTCGCCGTCGCCGACAAAGCTCCACACGCGGCGGTTCTTGGTCTCCGCCAGGCCGCGATCCTGCAGGTAGCGCATGAAGCGCGCCTGGTAGATGCTCATGATCGGACCCAGGCCCATGGACACGGTCGGGAACTGCCAGAAGTCCGGCATCAGCCACGGGTGCGGATACGACGACAAGCCCTTGCCATCCACCTCGCGGCGGAAGTGGTCCAGCTGCTCCTCGCTCAGGCGTCCTTCCATGAACGCGCGGGCGTAGATGCCCGGCGAGGAATGCCCCTGGGCAAACAGCAAGTCACCGCCGTGGTCGTGCGCAGGGGCGTGCCAGAAGTGGTTGAAGCCGACGTCGTACAGCGTCGCGGCGGAGGCAAAGGTGGCGATATGCCCGCCCAGCTCGGCAGAGACCCGGTTGGCCTTCACCACCATCGCCATTGCGTTCCAGCGGATATAGGAACGAATGCGATGCTCCACCGCGCCATCGCCCGGATATTCCGGTTCGAGGTGGGTGGGGATCGTGTTCACATAGGCAGTGTTGGCGGAGTACGGGAGGTAGGCCCCGCTGCGGCGCGCCTTGTCGACCAGTCGCTCGAGGAGGGCATGGGCCCGCTCCGGGCCATCCGTCTCCAGCACGGAGGCCAGGGCGTCGATCCACTCCTGGGTCTCCTGCGGGTCGATATCGTGTTCGGTCGCGTTCGGGTCCATGCGCTCTACCCCTGAAAACGGGTTGGGAATCGGGTTGCCACTACGGGGCCGGGCCACCGGGCAGGCGGGCATTTGCTACCATGCGCCGGTGTTGGGCGGGCATAAAAGGCGCAAGTATCCCGACTGTCCCGCCAACAGGTCAAGCGAAAGCCCGCTATGGCGCCGATCGTCGGGGAAATCTGCGGGAACGTGCGCAAAGTGCGCGCAACCCGCCTAAACAGCCGGAACGCGGGACAATGCCCCGCCCGGCGCCGCCGACATCCCGAACCACCGCCGCACCCGAAACCGAGTACCTCAATGCCCGAAACTCTGCAGCTGGACCCCAATCACCGCCCGATGGCGAACCGCTTCCGCGGCTTCCTGCCGGTGGTCGTCGACGTGGAGACCGGCGGCTTCGACTGCCACCGACATGCCTTGCTGCAGATCGCTGCGGTGTTTCTGCGCCGCGACGCGAACGACCACCTGGTGCGCGACCGCACGGTCAGCGTGCATGTGCGGCCGTTCGAGGGTTCGGAAATGGACCCGAAGTCGCTGGAGGTCAACGGCATCGACCCCTACCACCCGCTGCGCGCGGCCTACCCCGAGGATCAGGCGATGGGCAAGGTGTTCAGCGAGGTGCGCCGGGAGGTGAAGGTCAACCACTGCAAGCGCGCGGTGCTGGTGGGGCATAACGCCCACTTCGACCTGGGCTTCGTGCACGCGACGGCCGAGCGCTGCGGCATCAAGCGCAACCCGTTCCACCCGTTCAGCAGCCTGGACACGGTATCCCTGGCGGCACTGGCCTTCGGCCAGACCGTGCTGGCGCGCGCGGCGGACGCCGCAGGACTGGGCTGGGACACCGAGTCGGCGCACAGCGCGGCCTTCGATGCGGAAAAGACGGCGGACATCTTCTGCCAGATCACCAACCGCTGGCAGGACGGGATCGGAGTGCCGCAAAACGCCCTGCGCCTGCCCGACCCGGAGGAGCTCCCGCCCGGGAGTTGAACGCAAAAAAACCCGCCGCCCGAGCCGCCATAAGGGCGCCCGGGTGACGGGTTATATGCCGGACGACCGTATGGCCGCCGGACCAGTTCAGCCTAGCTGGCCGCGCGCTTGGCGTGGGCCTCGTCGACCATCTTCTTCAGCTCGCCGCTCTCGAACATCTCGAGGGTGATGTCGCAGCCCCCGACCAGTTCGCCGTCGATATAGACCTGCGGAAAAGTTGGCCAGTCGGCGAAGCGCGGCAGATTCTGCATGACTTCCTGATCCGCGATCACGTTCACGTAGCCAAATTCCTGGTCGCAGCGCTTGAGCGCCTCCACCGCACGGCTGGAGAACCCACACATGGGGAACTGCGGGGTGCCCTTCATGAAGATCACCACCGGATTGTCTTCCACCTGCTGGCGGATGCGATCCATTACGTCCATTACTGTACTCCCGAAATTTGGTGCCAAAACAGGGCGCAGCCGCGCATCGCGGCACGCCCCAAACTTATTTCCTAGTATAACGCTCAGACATTGAAGCGGAAATGTACCACGTCGCCTTCTCTCAGCACGTATTCCTTGCCTTCGAGGCGCCATTTCCCCGCGTCCTTCGCGCCCTGCTCGCCGTTGTATCCGACGAAGTCGTCGTACCCCACCACCTCGGCACGGATGAAACCGCGCTCGAAATCCGTGTGGATCGCCCCCGCCCCCTGCGGCGCAGTGGAGCCCTGGCGAACGGTCCAGGCACGCACCTCCTTCTCGCCCGCGGTGAAGAAGGTCTGCAGGCTCAACAGGCGGTAGGCCGTCCGGATCACCCGGTCCAGCCCCGGCTCCTCGAGACCCAGGTCGGCCAGGAACTCGGTACGCTCCTCGGGATCCAGCACCGCGATCTCGGCCTCGATGGCGGCGCAGACACTGACCACCTCGGCGCCCTCCTCGGCCGCCTTCGCCTGCACGGCCTCGACCATGGCATTGCCAGCGGACAGCGAGGCCTCGTCCACATTGGCAATGTACATCGCCGGCTTGAGGGTCAGAAGGTGCAGGTCGTACAGGGCCCGCCGCTCGTCCTCGTCCAGACCCTGCGCCCGTGCCGGAATGCCCTGATCAAGGCCCGCCGATACCTTCTCGGCCGCCTGCAATTGGGCGATGGCGGTCTTGTCCTGCGACTTGGCCGCACGCGCCAGACGGGAAAGCGCCTTGTTCACCGTCTCGAGGTCCGCCAGCATCAGCTCAGTGCTGATGGTCTCGATATCCGCCAGCGGATCCACCTTGCCGGCGACATGCACGATGTCGTCATCCTCGAAACAACGCACCACCTGGGCGATCGCATCCGTCTCGCGGATATGCGCCAGGAACTGGTTGCCCAGCCCCTCGCCCTGGGCGGCGCCCGCGACCAGGCCGGCGATATCCACGAATTCGACCGTGGTCGGCAGCGTACGCTGGGGCTTCACGATCTCGGCGAGCCGCGTCAGCCGCGGATCCGGGACCTCCACCACGCCCACGTTCGGATCGATGGTGCAGAAGGGGTAGTTCTCCGCCGCGATGTCCGCGCGCGTGAGGGCATTGAACAGGGTGGACTTGCCGACATTCGGCAGGCCCACGATCCCGCATTTCAGACTCATCGGGCTTCCTCGGAGTTCTTGGGGCCGGCCGGCTTCGACCCACCCCCATGCAGATTGCGCACGGCCTCGTCCCAGCGCCCGGCCACCAGGGCCGGGATCTGGTCCAGGGCCGTATCGATGGCCTCCTCGATGGCCCGGGCATCATCCCGCCCAGGGCGATCGAGCACGAACGGCACCACGTCGTCGCGATGCCCCGGGTGGCCGATCCCGACCCGCAGCCGGGCGTAGTCCGGCCCGCCCATGTGGCGGTGCAGATCGCGCAGCCCGTTGTGTCCACCATGGCCGCCGCCCAGCTTCAGTCGCACTACGCCAGGATCGAGATCCAGCTCGTCATGCACGACCAGGATGGCCGAGGGCGGGATGCGGTAGAAATCCGCGCACTTGCGTACCGGCAGGCCACTCTTGTTCATGAAGCTCATGGGCTTGAGCAGCCAGCAGTCGCCGTCCGGCAGGGCCAGACGTGCCGCTTCACCATCGAAGCGACTCTCGGGGCGGAACTCCGTGCCATGGCGGCGGGCCAGGGTGTCCACAAACCAGAAACCCGCGTTATGCCGGGTTTCGGCATAACGCGGGCCCGGATTCCCCAGCCCGACCACGAGACGGATCGGTTCGGGTTGGATCGCCATCAGTCAGGCGGCAAGCCGCAAGGCTTACTCCTTGTCCCCGGACTCCGACTCGTCGCCGGAAGCGGCCTCGTCGCCACCCTCGGCTTCTGCGCCACCTTCGGCTTCCGCGGCTTCGCCTTCGAGCTCTTCCTCTTCCGCCTTCGCGGAACGCGGCAGCAGCACGCTGACCACGGCGTAGTCGTATTCCTCGCCGTGCATCAGGGCCACGCTCTGCACGCCCTCCGGCAGCTTCAGCTCGGAGATGTGCACGGTGTCACCGACATCCAGCTCGATCACGTCGAGATCGATAGACTCGGGCAGGTCGCCCGGCAGACACTCGACCTCGAGCTCGTTGATCATGCGGCTGACCATGCCACCGCCCAGCTTCACGCCCTTGCACTCTTCCTCGTTGTGGAAGTGCAGCGGCACGCTGACGCGGATCGGCTGATTGGCGCTCACGCGCATCAGGTCGACGTGGTAGATGGTCGGCTTGAACGGATGGCGCTGCACATCTCGCAGGATCGCCTTCTCGGTCTTGCCGCCCAGCTTCACGCTCAGGATATGCGAATAGAACGCATCTTCCTTGAGGTTGTGGACCATCGCATTGTGATCCAGCGTGATGGCCACGGCGTCCTTGTCCGCTCCGTACAGGATGGCGGGCAGCTTGCCAGCGCGACGCAGGCGGCGGCTCGCACTCGAACCCTGTTCGTCACGCTTTTCGGCTTCAATGGTAAAGCTCATGCTCATTGCTACGGTCTCCAAAATGAAAGGCGCTTCACCCGAAGCGCCTTGAACACACCCCGCCCGCGACCAGGCGGGGCGCTGAATGGGAGGCAAGCCTCCCGAAATCGGTTATCGCCGGTCCACAGCTCCAGCCCACACGGGCCTAGTCCATGAACAACGAGCTGACGGACTCCTCGAGGTTGATGCGGCGGATGGTCTCCGCAAGCATCTCCGCGACCGACAACTGACGAATCTTTTCGCAGGCCTGCGCATTGGGCTGCAGGGCCAGGGTGTCGGTCACCACCAGCTCGTCAAGCGCCGAACCGTTTATATTATCAATTGCCGCGCCGGAAAGCACGGGGTGCGTGGCATAGGCCATCACCGAGTGCGCCCCGTGTGCCTTCAGGGCCTTCGCGGCCTGGCACAGCGTACCGGCGGTATCCACCAGGTCGTCAATGATGATGCAGGACTTGCCGCGCACATCCCCGATGATATGCATTACCTCGGACTCGTTGGCACGCGGGCGGCGCTTGTCGATGATCGCCAGATCGGCGTCATCCAGCCGCTTCGCGATGGCGCGGGCACGCACCACCCCGCCGACATCCGGCGACACCACGGTCAGATCGCCCGAGACATGCCGCCAGACGTCGCCCAGCAGCACCGGCGAGGCATAGATGTTGTCCACCGGGACATTGAAGAAACCCTGAACCTGGTCGGCGTGCACGTCGATGGTCAGCACGCGATCCGCGCCCACCGCCTCGATCATGTTGGCGACCACCTTGGCCGAGATCGGCACCCGCGCCGAGCGCACACGACGGTCCTGGCGCGCATAACCGAAATACGGGATCACCGTGGTGATGCGTCCGGCCGAGGCGCGGCGCAGCGCATCCACCATGATCACCAGCTCCATGATGTTTTCGTTGGTCGGCTGCCCTGTCGGCTGGATCAGGAAGACGTCGCGGCCGCGCACGTTCTCCAGCAACTCGACCTGCACCTCGCCATCGCTGAAACGCCCCACGATGGCCTTGCCCATCGGCAGCCCCAGGTGTTCCGCAACGGCCTGGGCGAGACGCGGGTTGGCATTGCCCGCGAAGATCATCATGCGATTCTTGTCGACCACGGTTCGTCCCGGTCTGGATGGAGTGGAGCGAGCGCGCTAGAACGCCCGAGCTCCAAATTATAGACCCCGGATCGGGACCGGGGTCTTGATGGTTTTGCTTCGCGCCCTTCTGGCGCGAAGCGGTTGTTGGCTGGGCCGGCAGGATTCGAACCTGCGCATGGCGGGATCAAAACCCGCTGCCTTACCGCTTGGCTACGGCCCAATATCTCGCTGGACTCTAATTGTACTGCCTCGCCGGCACCGTGCCCGGCCTATCCCGCGGATCGGCGTTGCCGATCCGGGCCGGCAGGATGATGGCGCTACGCGCCACCCTTGCGTGGACTTATTCTTTTTCGCTGTTACCGCCGCACGGCGGTAACCAGGCCTGCAAGGGTGACGTGTTCTGCAACGTCGTCACCCAGCTTTTCCACGGGGCGGGCTGCGCGGACTGCGCAGCCCGGGCCGCCCCCTCATCGGGAAACATCCCGAACACACAGCCACCACTCCCGCTCAAATGCGCCCGGGGGCTTTGATCCGCCAGCCAGGCCAGCGCGTGATCGACCTCCGGATAGCGCGCCCGAACGACCGGTTCGAACACGTTCACGAACCGCTCGGCATCGATCGCGGACGAAATTGTCTCGGTGGCGCAGTCGCGTGTCAATTCCGCACACCCGAACATGGCCCCCGTGGCAACCGAAACGCCCGGATCAATCAGCAGAATCCAGCCGGTATCCGGGGCCACCGGCGCAAGCCGCTCACCCACCCCCTCGGCCCAGGCGGCATGTCCGGCGACGAACACCGGCACATCGGCGCCCAGCTCCAGCCCGATCGCCGCCAGTTGCTCGACTGGACACCCCAGATCGAACAGGTAGTTCAGGGCCACCAGCGTGGTGGCGGCATCGGAGCTGCCGCCACCCAGGCCGCCCCCCACCGGGATCCGCTTTTCGAGGTGGATGCGCACGCCGAAGGACTTGTCCGCCACCTCGGCCAGGCGCCGGGCCGCCCGCAGGCAGAGGTTGTCCTGCCCATCGATGGCCTCGCAGGCCATCTCGAAGCGCCCCTCGGGCAGGGGATCGAAGCGCAGGCGGTCTTCCAGCCCGAGGAACTGGAACACCGTCTGCAGCTCATGATAACCATCCGGCCGGCGGCCAGTGATGTGCAGGAAACGGTTGATCTTGGCCGGGGCCGGAAACGGCATCCCGAACCCCCCGCCCGTCGCCGCACTCACCACGTCTCGTCCGGCCCTAGCTGCCACCGGCCGATGCGCGCGCGCAACTCGACCTCGTCGCGTTCGAGGACCATGGCAACCGGCATCGAAACGCCGTCAACCTCCTCGAACTCGGTGTATTCGATGGCCCAGCCGGACTGCAGGATCTCCAAGGGGCGGCCGTCCGCATCAATATCCAGCTGGTAGGAGGCTTCCGGGTGCAGCAGGCCACGCACCCAGTAGATCATCCCGCTGACCGGGATGGATTCGCCCAGCACCCGGGCCACCAGGGTATCCGGGTCCTGCGCCTGGAAGCGCTCGCCGGACCGCGTGACCAGCAGCGCGCGCCCGTTATCCGAGAGCGTCAGACGCCCGCCGCCGCGCCCCATCGGGCCGGACAGGTCCAGCACATGCCGGCCTTCCTGCACCCGCCAGTTGAGCTGGGCCGACCAGTATTCCTCCCCGGAGGCCAGCCCCAGACGTGCCACCAGCCGCCAGCTGTCCAGTGCCGCCAGCTGCTCGGTGCGCTCCTCGAAGGCCGCCTCGGCCGCTGGCGAGGTGTCCGCCTCGGGCAGAGGGGCAGCACAGCCCGCGAGCAACAGCCCCCAGCCACCCACCAGCCCGGCCAGCCACCCCGCGCCCCGGATCCGCCGCGACTGTCGCGTCGTCCCGTGCCCGTTCATTCGATCAGATCGTTGCGCACGCGCTGCAGGCGCTCATGCCCGGGCTCGCGGTCCAGCGCGGCCTCGAGGACCTCCCGGGCTTCTTCACGCTCGCCACGCTCCCACAACACCACCGCCAGGTTGCTGGCGATCTCGCCGTCGTCCGACAGCGAATAGGCACGCCGCAGCTGGGTCTCGGCCTCTTCGAGACGGCCCAGGCGGTACAGGACCCAGCCATAGCTGTCGATGATCGCGGCGTCATCCGGCTCCCGCTCGTAGGCGCGCAGGATCAATTCGTAGGCCTCGTCATAGCGATCGGTTCGATCCGCCAGGGTGTACCCCAGGGCATTCAGCGCGGCGACATTCTCCGGATCGGACTCGAGGATCGTGCGGAAATCGGCCTCGGCCGCCGCGATGTCGTCCTCGCGCTCGTGCACCAGTCCGCGCAGGTACAACAACTGCGTATTCCCTGGAAACTGCACCAGGCCGCGGTTCAACCGGCTGCGGGCGTCGGCATACTCGCCCAGCTCGCGCAGGGCGTTCGCCTCGGCCAAATAGGCGCGCCGGGCCAGATCCTCATCCACGCCTTGCTGCATGGGGTCGAAAAGGTCACGAGCGGCCTCGGCCCCGTCGTGTTTGAGTGTCAGGCGCGCGCTGCGCAGGCGGGCATCCTTGGCATGGTCACCGGCCTCCACGCGGGCGTAGGCGCCCAGGGCGGCCTCCGGCTCGTCGGCCATCTCGTGCAAGCGCCCCAGGTAGTACGCGACGTCGTTCTCGCGCTCGCCCAGGGCATCCAGGCGTTCGAGGTAATCCCGCGCGGGCCCCAGCTGCTCCGCCTCGAGATTCATCAACGCCAGCGCCAGCAGGAGCTGCGTATCCTCCGGCGCCATCTCCACCAGACGGTCCATCTCTTCGCGGGCGAAGACGTCATCCTCCATCTCGGTCAGGACCCGCGCGTATCCCAGACGGGCCTCGCGATTGTCCGGGTGCGCCTCCACGGTCGCGCGCAGGGTCTCGACCGCCGCATCGTCATGCCCGGCCTCGCTCTGAGCCCGTGCATGCAGCAAACGCAGCTGGACCGATTCCGGGAAGCGCTCGGCGGCCCGCTCGGTCACCGCAAGCACCTCCTCACCTGGCTCGCCAAAGCGCAGCGCGGCCTCGGCCTGCACGCGATGCACGCCCACGTCGTCGCGGCGGCGCTCGGCCAGCAGGTGCATGGTCTCCATAGCCGCCTGCTGGTCCTGAGCCTGACCAATCACACCACCCAGGGTCGCGTAGGGGTCGCCGCCCTGCACCACGACGCGATTCATCAGCGAATCCAGCTGTTCGGCCGCCTGCTCGGCATCACCGGCGTTGATCCGCAGGACCGTCGAGACCTGGCTGGCATCGGTGCTCTCGGGGGCCAGACGCAGCCAACGGTCGGCCGAACGCTGTGCGTGTTCCGGCTCGCGCGCGAACAAGGCGATCCGGGTGGCACGCTCGGCGATGGCCGGATCGTCGCTCAGCAACGCCGCGGCTCCGTAATAGCGCGCCGCCTCGGCATGCTCGCCGGAGCGCACCGCGATCTCGGCGGCCAGGACGCTGAACATCAGCACAGCCTCCGGATCCTGGGTCTGCATCAAGGGCAGCACCTCGGGGCGATCCGACTCCGGCGGTTCGGAGGCGTCCAGCGGGGTATGCGCACAACCCACCAGGGAGAACACGGCGGTGAGCGCGAGCAGGCTTCGAATCATGTTGTGTCCAATCGGGATCATTGCGGCCATATCGGATGGGACGGGGCAGCGGCCCCCAGGGTTCCACAGCGCAGGTTCCACACAACGGGTATACGGAGACGTCCGGCCGGCGCGCGCCACCTCCTGCTAACCGTACAGCACAGTACACTATCGGGAAATTCGGCCACGCGCCCGCGTTTTCCGGCACAATACGCGCCAGCATGCTGTTCACTCTCGGGATCAATCACAAGACGGCTCCGGTCGCCATTCGCGAACGGCTCTCCGTCAACGAGCACGAACTCGGCGAGGCCCTGCACTCGCTGCGTTCCGGCGTGCTATTGCCGGAAACCGCGATCCTGTCCACCTGCAACCGCACCGAGGTGTACTTCCGCGAGGACGATCAGCAAAGCGAGCAGCGCGTCATCGACTGGATCGGCGGCTACCACGGCATCGACCGCGACGAACTGAAACCCTACCTCTACCTGCACCACGATGGCTCGGCCGTGCGTCACACTCTGCGCGTGGCCAGCGGGCTGGATTCCATGGTCCTCGGCGAACCGCAGATCCTGGGGCAGATGAAGACCGCCTACCAGCACGCCCACAACGCCGGTACGCTCGGGCGCTCGCTGGAGCGCCTGTTCCAGCACGCCTTCGCCACCGCCAAGGATGTGCGCACCCAGACCGCCATCGGCCAGAGCGCGGTCTCGGTCGCCTTCGCTGCGGTGTCACTGGCCCGCCAGATCTTCGGCGACCTGAAGCCGCTGACCGCCCTGGTGATCGGCGCCGGCGAGACCATCGAGCTGGCCCTGCAGCACCTCTCCGGGGGCGGCATCGGCAACGTGATCGTCGCCAACCGCACGGTGGAGCGCGCCCGCGCCGTGGCCGGACGCTTCGATGCCGAGGCCATCAGCCTCGACCAGCTCCCCGATCGCATGGCCGATGCCGACATCGTCATCTCCTCCACCGCCGCGCCCTTGCCGATCCTGGGCAAGGGCGCGGTGGAACGCGCGCTGCGCAAGCGGCGGCACAAACCGATGTTCATGGTCGACATCGCCGTGCCGCGCGACATCGAGCCCGAGGTCGGCCAGCTCGAGGACATCTACCTCTACACCGTGGACGACCTGCAGGAGGTCATCGACGAGAACATGGCCTCGCGCCAGGCCGCTGCCGAACAGGCCGAAGAGATCATCACCCAGCGCGCCGGCGAGTTCATGCGCTGGCTGCGTGCCCGCGACTCGGTGGACAGCATCCGCCAGCTGCGCCAGCGCGCCGACAGCGTGAAGGCCGAGGCGCTGGCCAAGGCCGAGGCCATGCTGCGCGCCGGCAAGTCGCCCGAGGAGGCCATGCAGCTGCTGGCGCACAACCTGACCAACAAGCTGATGCATGCCCCCTGCAAGTCGCTGAACACCGCCGCGCACGAGGGCGACGCCCGCCTGCTGGAGGCCGCGCACCGGCTGTTCCAGCTGCCCGCCCCGGAAGACGACCCCGGCGACGATTCCGACTCCGGCACCCGTTCGTGAAGGCCTCGTTCCGCACCAAGCTCGAGGGCCTGACTGAACGCCATGCCGAGATCGCGCAGCTGCTGGCCACCCCCGACGCCGCCGAGGACCCGGACCAGCTGCGCCGCCTGTCACAGGAATACAGCCAGCTGGAACCGGTGGCCGAGGCCTGGAAGGCCTGGCACGACAACCACGCGGCGCTGGAAGAGGCGCGCGCGATGCTCGAGGACGACGACGCCGATCTGCGCGCCATGGCCGAGGCCGAGATCGAATCCCTGACCGAACAGACCGAGGCGCTGGAGGCGGAGCTTTACCGCCACCTGATCCCGAGCGACCCGCACGACAACGCCAACGTGTTCCTGGAGATCCGCGCCGGGACCGGCGGTGACGAGGCCGCGATCTTCGCCGGCGACCTGCTACGCATGTACACCCGCTACGCCGAAAACCAGCGCTGGAAGCTGGAGATCCTCAGCGCCAGCGAGGGCGAGCATGGCGGCTACCGCGAGGTCATCGCCCGCCTGGCAGGGCAAGGCGCCTACTCGCGGCTCAAATTCGAATCCGGCGCCCATCGCGTGCAGCGCGTCCCCGAGACCGAATCCCAGGGCCGCATCCATACCTCCGCCGCAACGGTCGCCATCCTGCCGGAACTGGAGGAGGTCGAGATGCCGGAGATCAACCCGGCCGACCTGCGTGTGGACACCTTCCGCGCCTCCGGCGCCGGCGGACAGCACATCAACAAGACCGACTCCGCCGTGCGCCTGACCCACCTCCCTACCGGCATCGTGGTCGAGTGCCAGGAAGAACGCTCGCAACACAAGAACCGGGCCAAGGCGCTCACCTACCTGGCGGCGCGCATCTTCGAGACCGAGCGCGAGGCCCAGGCGGCCGCGCAGAGCGCCGAACGCAAGGGTCTGGTCGGCAGCGGCGACCGCTCCGAGCGCATCCGCACCTACAACTTCCCGCAGGGCCGGGTGACCGACCATCGCATTAACCTGACCCTGTACAAGCTGGAACAGGTGATGGCCGGTGACCTCGACCCGGTCATCGACCCGCTGATCCACGAATACCAGGCCGAGCAGCTCGCCACCCTCGCGGACGCGTAATGGAGGCCCCACTCACGCTGGATACCCTGTTGCAGGGCCTGCGCACCCGCCTTCAGGACGCCGGGATTGAAACCCCCGGCCTGGAAGCCCGCATGCTGCTGGGCGCCGCTACCGGTCGGGACACCGCGCAGCTGATCGCACACGGCACCGACCCGGCCACCCCCGAACAGGCCAGCCGCGTGGACGTGCTATGCCGGCGCCGCTGCGCCGGCGAACCGATGGCCCATATCCTCGGCCGGCGCAGCTTCTGGACGCTGGAGCTGGGGGTCTCCCCCGCCTGCCTGATCCCACGCCCCGAGACCGAACTGCTGGTCGAACATGCCCTCACGGCCATTAACGCCTGCAGCCGCGCGCACCCCCGAGTACTGGATCTTGGCACCGGCACTGGCGCGATCATCCTGGCGCTCAAGGCGGAACGCGCGGCCATCGAGGCCGTCGCCTCTGACCACAGCCTGGATGCCCTGCGCCAGGCTCGTGCCAACGCGGACGCCCTCGGGCTGGATGTAGCCTTCCTGCAGGGATCCTGGCTCGCCCCGCTCAAGCCACGGGACACGTTCGACGTGATCGTCAGCAACCCGCCCTACATCGCCCTGGACGACCCGCACCTGACCCGCGGCGACCTGCGCTTCGAGCCGCACTCCGCACTGGTCGCGGCCGATGTCGGCCTGGCGGATCTACGCACCATCATCCAGACCGCCGGCGAGCACCTGGCGCCCTCTGGCCACCTGCTTCTGGAACACGGCTTCGACCAAGCCTGCGCCGTACGCGCAATGCTGGAAGATGCGGGTTACACCGCCATCCGATCACACATCGACACCGCCGGACACGAGCGCATCACGGAGGGTCTCCTGGCACCCGAAGGACCGGCCTGAACGGCCGAGATCGGCAGCCCCAACACCCCTGTCGTGGACCCTAGGCTGAGGGGCCTGCAAGCCCGCCGGTGATAGCTTCGATGTGCACCGCGGACAGCAGCATGGAAGCTCCCTTTACGCGGGGTGAAGCGCACACAAACAAAAAGGCCCCGGCACAAAGCACCGGGGCCAATCGCGTTCAAATGAAAGGTCGCAAACCATCAAACCACTGACCACCAGCCCTCAGTGGCGGGGCCACTGGCACCCACCCGACTAAACGGTCGGGTCATCTACGGCAATCGCTGCGACCGCTGACGTCATCAGCCATCGTTCTTGTCGAAAGCCTCGAACGCGTCCGGGAGTTCATGGCTTCTGAAGGCCCAGCCTCCTGTCACCTTGACCCGTCCCGACGGATGCTGCTCGGCGTCCATGGACGCTATGCCCAGACCACGGCTGAAGGCTACCGCCTTCTCGCCAGTATCAAGGCGCGTTACTGCAATCCGTCGCAGCCCGGCTTCATGACTCACCGCAATCGGGCCCTGCTCGGTCCCAAACCAGTGCAGGCGCCAGAAATAGTGGCCTTCGTTACGACGCCCGGTTCGGGGGTCGTACAAGGATTCAAACGAGTGCATGTTCGCACATTCATTCACGATCGAATTGCGCTGTCGGCATTCAGAATGCACGCTCACCTGGCCACCTTCGGACGAGATGTTGATCGGAACGACCGATTGATCACGGTAGTTGATCAGCGCGTAATCTTCGGCCGAACTCCCTCCTAGCGCATCCCCGAGAGCACGCATCGTGCGCATCATCGACTCGCCACTGCTCCGAGCCCGATTGCGCTCGATCAAAATGTACCCGGTGGAGGCAATATCACCGTTCTGGTGAGCCGCTAGGTGGAAACCATCCGGTACTCCAAGCGTGCTAACACCCTCGCCCGGGGCATAGATAAAGGCGTTCTCGTCTCGCGCGACCGCAAAGCCGCGGGATGTCGGCATCAAGTGCGAACCCCTCAGCGTCTCTCCGGTCACCGTCCGGATGCTCCAGTTCGATCGCCCACGCTCCGCATGCGCAATCGTCACAGGCGCAAGACCATTGGAGGGATTCGCAGTTCTCACCTGGTATTCGCGATCCGCAACCGCCATCAGGTAGGTGACCGCCCCGGTCGTCGTATCGAATCCGTAAGAGGAAATCTCCCCCTGCGGTTCCACATATGCGACACCATCGATCAGGAAACCGTCACGCCGGCGTTCGAACCGAGCACCTTGGTTGTCAGGCGCCCACATAGGCTCCAATCGTTCAGCAACCTCCTCGGGGCCCATCTGCCCGAATCCCGCTACCGCCGCGCCCGATGGCTCCTGCGGATGCCGCTGCTGTGCCGCCCCCATCGCCTCGAGAAGCGCCATGGCACGTTCGTAATCGTCATTCGCGGACGACTCTGCCGGTTCCGCCGGCTGCACCGGACGGGGCTCGGGCGCAGCCAGACAACCTGCAAGCAATACCGAAGCCGCAAGGACACCTAGTCCTTTCTTCATTTGTTGTTCTCCCTGATTAATAAACTCTTCTATACGCACAAAAATACGGCCCCAAGCCGCTCGGAACAAATTGGTACGGAGGTATCGATACCGCCATGGGGAGCCACCCCAAAAAACCCCGCTCTATTGGCGGGGTCTTATATAGTAATGTTTACATAAAATTTGTCGATTTAAAAGGAAGGGCCCCCAACGCAAAAAAAGCCCCGGTGCGTGAGCGCCGGGGCCAACCGTGCGCTGTGGGTACCACCTACAATGGCAGACGCAGGTGCAAGTTGACCGAACCGGCGGGGGAAGACCGGTGGCGGTAGCGGCTCGAACGATGGTCGTAGTAGTGATAGTGATGATGCTCGTGACCACGTGAATGCTTTTGATGGCCACGCCCACGACTCTTCGCACGCTTCGCCTGCTTGTGCCCCCGCGCGCCGGGATGGCCACGGTAGTCCTTGTGCCCGCTCGAATGGCCGTGACGCACGTGCTGCAGGGCACCCGCATCGAAGGTCGAGGCACCCGCCGCCGCGACCGGATGGGCCGCATGCGTCGGGGCGGACAGGGCGAATGCCAGCAGCGCGGCCGGCGCCAGAATGGCGAGTCGTTTCATGATGGATCCCTCCTTCCATCCAGGCCGCCTTGAGAGAGCATCGACGGCCCGGGGTTGTGGCAGGATTGCCAGGATCAAGCGTATGCAGCGTTCCTGAATGGTTCCTAACTGAGCCCGTCCACGAGCGTGACGCCGGTTACAATTTCGGCCTTACCCGGAGATTGCCCCATGGATGACGACCAACTCCTGCGCTACAGCCGCCAGATCATGCTCCCCGGCGTGGGCATCGAAGGGCAGGAATCCCTGCAGCAGGCGCATGCAGTGATCATGGGGCTCGGCGGGCTGGGCTCACCGGTGGCGGCCTACCTGGCCGCAGCCGGGGTGGGCCGGCTGACGCTCGTCGACCCGGATCATGTGGAGGTGACCAACCTGCAGCGCCAGATCCTGCATACCGATGCGGACATCGGCCGCGACAAGGTGGCCTCGGCCGCCGATCGCGTGGCGGCCATGAACCCCCGCTGTCAGGTAGAGACGCGCGCCGAGCGCCTGGATGACGCGGCGATGACCCGGCTGTTCGCCAGCGCCAACGTCGTACTGGACGGGACGGACAACTTCGCCGCGCGCGGGGCCATCAGCCGCGCCGCACTGGCGGCCGGCACACCGCTGGTCTCCGGCGCGGTAATCCGCTTCGAGGGACAACTGACCACCTTCGACTACCGCGATCCGGAGGCGGCCTGCTACCACTGCCTGTACGGCGAGGGGGGCGGCGACGAGGACACCTGCGCCGCCAACGGCGTGCTGGCCAGCCTGCCCGGTGTGGTCGGCAGCCTGCAGGCGACCGAGGCCCTGAAGCTGCTCATGGGTCTGCCGATCCTGAGCGGCCGGCTGCTGATCCTCGACGGGCTCGCCATGCAGTTCCGCGAGATCCGGCTGCGCCGCGACCCCGCCTGCCCGGCGTGCAGCCACGGCCACGCCCCGGCCTGAAGCGAACGGATACGCGCGAATCAGGCGCAGGAGCGGGGATGAAAGGGCAGGACCTTGCCGGGTGATGACGGTGGAGCGACCTCGGAAATCGCCGCGTTCAGCTCCGCCTCCATCGCAGACAGCGTGCGGTTCATCACCATGCTGGCCATCGCATGGAACAGCAACAGCTCGCAGGCCACCGGGCGATGCAGGCTGCGCCGACCACGGGAATGGAAGGCCGTCCAGGCAACCACCGGCATATCGTTCAGCACCCGGTCCACGACGATCCAGGCATCACGCTGGAGGATCAGGTCCAGTTGTTTGAGCCCCGACGGGGACAGGCGGATCTCCGGTCCCAGCCGAGCCAGGGCGCGACGCACCTGGTTGAAATAGCGCGCCTCCACCAGCCAGCCGGGGCGGACATCCAGGGTCGGGATTTCGGTGTGCCGGGAATACATCGCGCCCTCGTCTGCAGACTGCTGCAAGGTCAGTCTGTTCTATAGCAAGGCCGGGGGATGATGGGGACCACGGGTCCCTGCGGCAGAGTTGCCGAAGGTCACGACAGGCTAACGAGGGGAGTCCGGGAAAGGCTTCGGGATCGGGGGGCACCCCGGAAAGCCCTGTCTACTGGCGGGTGTCCGGGATCGGCGGCTGGGCAACCTCGGGCGCACAAAGGGCCTCGGCGTCGACCGGATCGAAGTGGTAATGCGCGTTGCAGAACTCGCAGGTCACCTCCACCGCGCCCTGCTCCTCGATGATGCTGCGAATCTCGTCACGCCCCAGACTGCGCAGGGTTTCGGCGATGCGCTCGCGCGAGCAGGGGCAGTGGAAAGTCACCGGCGTGCCGTCGAACAGGCGCACCCGCTCTTCGGCGAACAGCCGGCCCAGCAGGGCACCAGCGTCCAGCTTCAGCAACTCGTCGGCGGTGGTGGTCTCGGCCAGGATCGTGGCGCGGTTCCACTCCTCCGAATCGCGCGTCACCGCATTGCCACCCTCGGCCGGCAGCGCCTGCAACAGCAGACCGGCGGCGGACTGCGCCCCGCTCGCCAGCCACAACCGGGTCGGCAGCTGTTCCGAGCGCTCGAAGTAGACGTTCATCGCCTCCGCCAGCGAGTCGCCCTCCAGCTCCACGACGCCCTGATAGCGCTCGCTGCCGTCGCCCGGGTCCAGCGTCAGCATCAGCCGTGCGTCCTCGCCGGCGCATTCGGCCAGTGTCGCGCCCTCCGGCGGGGTCTCGCGAAAGCGCGCCAGGCCACGCAGCCGCCCCTGGCCATCGGCCTGGGCGACGATCATGTGCACCGGCCCGGGGCCGGTGATCTGCAGGATCAGCGAGCCGTCGAACTTGAGCGTGGCGGCGGTCAGGGCAACGGCTGCATAGGCCTGGCCCAGCAAGTCGCGCACCACGGGCGGGTACTCGTGCAACTCCAGCAGGGCCTGCCAGGAGGCGTCCAGGTGCACCCACTCGCCGCGTACCCCGGCCTCCTCCAGCATGAAGCGGTGGAGGGTGTCGGTCTCACGCATGGTGGCAGGACTCCGAAATACGCAACTGCATCAACCGTCCAGCTTGGCCTTGAGGCGCTCGTTGACCTGGGCCGGATTGGCCTTGCCCTGGGTCGCCTTCATCACCTGGCCGACAAAGAAACCGAACAGCTTGTCCTTGCCGCCGCGATACTGCTCGAGCTGCTGCGGGTTGTTGGCCATGACCTCGTCGATGATGGTGTCGATCGCGCTGGTATCGGTGATCTGCTTGAGCCCCTTGGCCTCGATCACGGCGTCGGCGTCGCCTTCGCCGTTCCACATCGCCTCGAAGACTTCCTTGGCGATCTTGCCGGAGATGGTCTCGTCCTGGATGCGCGCGAGCAGGCCGGCCAGACCCTCGGCATTGACCGGGGCATCCGCCAGCTCGACCTCGGAGCGGTTCATCGCGGCGGAGAACTCGCCCATCACCCAGTTGGCGGCCAGCTTGGGCGCGCCGCAACCGGCAGCCACGACCTCGTAGAAATCGCCCATGTCGCGCGCAGCGGTCAGTACGCCGGCGTCGTAGTCGGACAGGCCGTACTGTTCGACGAAGCGCGCCCGCTTGGCGTCCGGCAGCTCGGGCAGTTTCTCGCGCACGGAGTCGATGAACGCGGTGTCCACGACCAGCGGCAGCAGGTCCGGATCAGGGAAGTAGCGGTAGTCGTTTGCCTCTTCCTTGCTGCGCATGGAGCGCGTCTCGTCACGGTCCGGGTCGTACAGGCGGGTCTCCTGCACCACCGAACCGCCGCCTTCGATCAGGTCGATCTGACGCTCGACCTCGAAGTTGATGGCGCGCTCGACGAAGCGGAAGGAGTTCAGATTCTTCAGCTCCGCGCGGGTGCCGAACTCGGTCTGGCCCTTGGGCCGCACCGAGACGTTGGCGTCACAGCGGAAGCTGCCTTCCTGCATGTTGCCGTCGCAGATATCCAGATAACGCACCAGCGAATGCATCTTCTTCATGTAGGCGACGGCCTCCTTCGCGGAGCGCAGCTCCGGTTCGGAGACGATCTCGATCAGCGGGGTGCCGGCGCGGTTAAGGTCGATACCGGTCATCGCCTCGAAGCCCTCGTGCAGGCTCTTGCCGGCGTCCTCCTCGAGGTGCGCGCGGGTCACGCCAACGCGCTTGATGGTGCCGTCTTCCAGTTCGATATCCAGATGCCCCAGGCCCACGATCGGCAGTTCGAACTGCGAAATCTGGTAACCCTTGGGGAGGTCCGGATAGAAGTAGTTCTTGCGCGCGAACACCGAGCGCGGGGTGATCTCGGCATTGATCGCCAGCCCCAGCATCACGGCCCGCTCCACCGCGCCCTGGTTCAGCACCGGCAGTACGCCGGGCATGCCCAGATCCACCGGGCAGGCCTGGCGGTTGGGCTCGGCGCCGTAGGCGGTGGGCGCCCCGGAGAAGATCTTGGAGACGGTATTGAGCTGGGCGTGAATCTCCAGCCCGATGACGGTTTCCCATTCCATGTGCAGGGCCCTCAGGCGAAGGCCGCCGGCACGCGGGCGTGCCAGTCGGTCTCTTGCTGATACTGGTGAGCAACGCCCAGCAGGCGCGCCTCGTCAAAGTAGTTGCCGATCAATTGCAGCCCGACCGGCAGGCCGTCGATCTCGCCGGCCGGCAGCGACATCGCCGGCAGCCCCGCGAGGTTCGCGGCGATGGTGTAGATGTCCGACAGGTACATGCTGACCGGGTCGGCCTTGGCACCCAGCGCGAACGGCAGCTCCGGGGTGGTCGGCGCGAGCAGCACGTCGACGTCCTCGAAGGCGCGACGGAAGTCGTCGGCGATGATGCGCCGGACCTTCTGCGCCTTCAGGTAGTAGGCGTCGTAGTACCCGGCGGACAGCACGTAGGTGCCGACCATGATGCGGCGCTTCACCTCGTCGCCAAAGCCCTCCCCGCGCGAGCGGGTGTAGAGGTCCATCAGGTCCTCGGGATTCTCGCAGCGGTAGCCGTAGCGAACGCCGTCGAAGCGCGCGAGGTTGGAGGAGCACTCGGCCGGGGCGACCACGTAATAGGCCGGCACCGACAGGTGGCTGTTCGGCAGGCTGACCTCGCGTACCTCGGCGCCGCGGCCCTTGAGCACCTCGATGGCGGCGTCGATCACGCCGCGCACGCGCTCGTCCAGACCGGCCTCGCCGAAGAATTCCGTCGGCAGGCCGATGCGCAGGCCCTTCAGGTCCTGCTCCAGTCCGGCGGTGAAATCCTCTTCCGGGCGCTCGACGCTGGTGGAGTCGCGTTCGTCGAAGCCGGCCATGGCATTCAGCATCCGCCCGCAGTCCTCGGCAGTCGCGGCCATCGGGCCACCCTGGTCGAGACTGGAGGCGAAGGCGATCATGCCGTAGCGCGAGACGCGGCCGTAGGTCGGCTTGAGCCCGGTGATGCCGCAGAATGCGGCCGGCTGGCGGATCGAACCACCGGTGTCGGTACCCGTGGCGCCCGGCACCAGGCGCGCCCCCACCGCGGCGGCAGAGCCACCGGAGGAACCACCCGGGACGCGTTCGGTATCCCAGGGGTTGCGAACGGGACCATAGAAACTCGTCTCGTTGGACGAGCCCATCGCGAATTCGTCCATGTTGGTCTTGCCCAGCATCACCGCACCGGCGGCATTCATGCGCTCGACGACGGTGGCGTTGTAGGGCGAGACGAACGGATCCAGCATGCGCGAGCCGCAGGAGGTGCGCACGCCCTCGGTGCAGAAGATGTCCTTCTGCGCGACCGGCACGCCCAACAGCGGGGTCTTTTCACCCTTCGCCAGGCGCGCATCGGCGGCATCGGCCTGCGCCAGCGCCTGCTCGGCGGTCACGGTGATGAAGCTGTTCAACTGCGGATCGAGACGCTCGATCCGGTCCAGATACAGCTGGGTCAATTCGCGCGAGCTGATCTCGCGGGCCTGGAGCTTGCGCACCCAGCCGGACAGGGTTTCCTGGGCCATGGTTTCGGGGACTCTTGCTGGCTAGAAGCGTGACGGGTTCAACAGAACGGCGACCGCGCGGATCATTCGATCACGCGCGGGACCAGGTACAGGCCACCCTCGACAGCCGGGGCGATGGCCTGGAAGACCTCGCGCCGATCCGGCTCGGTCACCGCATCCGGGCGCAGGCGCTGCTCGGCGTCCAGCGGGTGGGCCATCGGCTCGACACCCTCGATGGCCGCACCATCCAGTTGTTCGACAAAGTCAAAGATGTCGCTCAGCCCACCCGCGAAATCCCGGGCCTGGTCATCGTTCATGGCCAGACGGGAGAGATGGGCGATGCGCCGGACTTCGGAGGTATCGACGGACATGGCAGGGTGGGTCCTGTAGCGTTCGGATTCATTGGGCGAAACGGAGCGCAAACTTACCACAAAGCCGTTGTTGCCCAAACCCCGGGCGCTTGCTAGAGTCGACGGCTTTCCCGCCCGCCCACTCAAGCAGGTTTCTTCTTCATGTTCAAACGCCTTCTGGGGTTGTTCTCCAACGACATCTCCATCGATCTCGGCACCGCCAACACCCTCATCTATATGCGCGGCCAGGGCATTGTCCTGAACGAACCTTCCGTGGTCGCGATTCGTCAGGATCGCGGCCCGGGCGGCCCGCGCTCCATCGAGGCGGTGGGGATCGAGGCCAAGAAGATGCTCGGCCGCACGCCGGAGCACGTGGTGACGGTGCGTCCGATGAAGGATGGCGTCATCGCCGACTTCACCACTACCGAGAAGATGCTGCAGTACTTCATCAAGAAGGTGCACGAGCGGCGGATCTTCCGCCCCAGCCCGCGCGTATTGGTCTGCGTGCCCTGCGGCGCCACCCAGGTGGAACGCCGCGCGATCCGCGAATCCGCCTTCGGCGCCGGGGCACGCAAGGTCTACCTGTTGCAGGAACCCGTGGCCGCAGCCATCGGCGCCGGCATCCCGCTGGACGAGGCGGTCGGCTCCATGGTGCTGGATATCGGCGGCGGGACCTCCGAAGTCGCGGTGCTGTCGATGAACGGCATTGTCTATTCCGAATCCGTACGCATCGGCGGCGACACCTTCGACGAGGCGATCATGGCCTATGTACGCCGCAACTATGGCGTACTGATCGGCGAGGCCACCGCCGAACGCATCAAGCACACCGTCGGCTCGGCCTATCCGGGCAAGGAGCTGCTCGAGATCGAGGTCAAGGGCCGCAACCTGGCCGAGGGCGTGCCGCGCTCGTTCACCCTGAACTCGAACGAGATCCTGGAAGCCTTGCAGGATCCGCTGTACGGCATCGTCTCTGCCGTACGCACCGCCCTGGAGCAGACCCCGCCGGAACTCGGCGCGGACGTCGCCGAGCGCGGCATTGTGCTGACCGGCGGCTCCGCCCTGCTGCAGCAGCTGGACCGGTTGATCATGGAAGAGACCGGCATCCCGGTGGTCATCGCCGACGACCCGCTGACCTGCGTCGCCCGCGGCGGCGGCCGGGTGCTGGAGATGCTCGACGAGAAACGGGTCGACTTCCTCGCAATGGAATAGGGCCGGACCACCCCGCCCGCGTCGCCACGGCGCGGGTCTGGTTCGGGTTACACTCCGGGCCGCAACAGGTCGGCAAAGCCGCACGGGACGGGGTTCCGCAGCGGCTTTGCCTTGTCGACGCGATCCGGAACCGGAGGTCACGCCATCAGCAAGCCGCTGTTCAGACTGGGTGTCTCGCCCACTCTGCGCCTGCTCGCGGTGATCCTGCTGGGCCTGGCGCTGATGGCGCTGGATCACCGCGTCAACGAACTGCAGTTTGTCCGCGGCGCCCTGGCCACCGTCACCTACCCGCTGCAGGTCGCGGTGGACGCACCGGTCCGCGCGGTCAGCCGGGTGTTCGAGTCGTTCACCAGCCGCGAAGACCTGATCACCGAGAACCGCATCCTGCGCAGCGAGAATGCCGAGCTGCGCGCGCGTCAGCTGCGCTTCGAGGCCCTGCAGCTGGAGAACGACCGCCTGCGCGCCCTGCTGAATACCGCCGAGCAGGCCGAAGAGCGGGTCGAGATCGCCAAGCTGCTGGCCGTGGATCTCGACCCCTTTCGCCAGCAGATCGTGCTCAACAAGGGGCGCAATGACGATGTCTATGCCGGCCAGCCGGTCATCAATGCCGACGGCGTGATTGGCCAGGTCCTGTCGACCCGTCTGACCAGCTCGATCGCTCTGCTGATCTCCGACCCCAGCCACGCGCTGCCGGTACTGAGCGCGCGCACCGGGCTGCGCGGTCTGGTGGTCGGCACCGGCAACCCGCAACGCCTGGAGATGCGCCACGTCCCGCTGCAGGAGGATGTGGAGCCCGGCGACCTGCTGCTGACCTCCGGGCTGGGCGGCCGTTTCCCGGCCGACTACCCTGTGGCCCGGGTCACCTCGGTCGAGCGGCCGCAGGGCCAACCATTCCTGAGCATCGAGGCCGAACCGCTGGCGGCCCTGGACCGCTCCCGCGAGGTCCTGTTGCTGTGGACCGACGGCGCCGTTTCAGCGATCGCCCCGCTCAATCTGGACAACGACCTGGAGGCGGCTCCGAACGCGCTCGAATCAGAACCGGCCGAAGGGACACCGTGACCCGTGCCATCGGCATCCCCTGGCCGGTGGCGCTGACCCTGCTGGCAGCTCTGGCCCTCGCCATCGTGCCGGTCCCGGATATCCTGCGCCCGGCGCGCCCGGAGTGGCTGGCGCTCATCCTGATCTACTGGGCCATGGCCTTCCCGTCGCGCATCGGCATCCTGACCGCCTTCGTCGCCGGCCTGTTGCTGGACACCCTGCAGGGCCAGCTGCTGGGACAGAACGCCATCGCCCTGGCAGTGGTCATCTACATCGTGCTGCAGATCCACCCGCGCCTGCGGGTCTATCCGGTCTGGCAACAGATGATGGTGGTCGCCATCCTGATGGCCCTGTTCAAGCTTCTGGCCCTGTGGCCACAGGGCATCACCGGGTTTCCGCCGGGCAGCCTCTGGTACTGGGCGCCGGTCCTCACCAGCGCCCTGGTCTGGCCCCTGATCTTCTCCCTGCTGCGCGACCTGCGTCGGCGCTGGCTGCTGCACCTCACCTGAGGAAAACGCCGACCCCATCCCGGTCGAAGCAAACCGGGACTGTCACGCATACTGTGTCCGAACCGAAACAAGGAGCCTTGCATGGACCCGAACAAGCAAACCGAGATCGAAGCCGCCGTGTTGCGCCGCCTGCTGCAGCACCTGGACGAACGCAAGGACGTGCAGAACATTGACCTGATGAACCTGGCCGGCTTCTGCCGCAACTGCCTGTCCAAGTGGTACGTGGCCGCCGCCGAAGAACGCGGCGAGTCCATCGACTACGAGGGTGCCCGCGAGATCGTCTACGGCATGCCCTACAGCGAGTGGAAAGAGCGCTACCAGAAGGAGGCGACGCCGGAGCAGAAGGCCGCCTTCGAGGCCAGCCAGAAATCGCCCCATGCATGATCACGGCCTGATCGAGACCCCGGAGGCCCTGCAGGGCTTCCTCGACACCATCGCCGGGACCGACTGGATCGCGCTGGATACGGAGTTCATGCGCGAGAAGACCTACTACCCGCGCCTGTGCCTGATCCAGCTGGCAACTCTGGACCAGATCGCCTGCGTCGACCCGCTGCAACTCGACATCAAGCTGCTGGAACCCCTGCTGTTCGATGCCGGCGTAACCAAGGTCTTCCACTCGGCCTCGCAGGATCTCGAGGTGCTCTATCGCGAACTCGGACGCGTGCCCACCCCGGTGTTCGACACCCAGATCGCTGCCAGCATGCTCGGCCACGGCGAGCAGATCGGCTACGCCAACCTGGTCAAGGCGATCCTCGATCGCGACCTCGACAAGAGCCAGACCCGCACCGACTGGGCACGCCGCCCCCTGAGCAAGGAACAGATCCTTTACGCCGCCGATGACGTACGCTTCCTGGCCACCGTGTTCATGCGCCTACTGCACGAACTGGAAAGCCATGACCGCATGCACTGGCTGCGCCCGGAGATGGAGGCCCTGAGCGACCCGGCCCTGTACGAACCAAACCCCGAGGCGGCCTGGCAGCGGGTCTCCGGGGCCAAGCGGCTCAAGCCGCGCGAACGCGGCGTGCTCAAGGCCGTGGCCGCCTGGCGCGAACGCGCGGCGCAGGCGAGCGACCGCCCGCGCCGCTGGATCCTGGCCGACGACATCCTGATCGATATCGCCCGGCGCACGCCGGAGGACGCCGCCGCCCTGCACCAATTGCGCGGCTTCCCCGACGGCATGAAACCGCCACGTCAGGAAGAGCTGCTGGAGGCGATCCGCGAAGGCCAGGCCCTGCCCCGCGAGGAATGGCCACAACTGCCGGACAAGGCGAAGCTGACCGAGGCGGAAGAGGTCCTGGCGGACATCGGCATGGCCCTGCTGCGCGAGTGCGCGCGACGCAACCAGATCACCGCCGGCGCGATTGCGCAGCGCAAGGATGTCATCGAACTCCTGAAGGGCGACGGCACGAGCGGCCGCCTGGGCAGCGGCTGGCGTCACGAGATCGCCGGAAAGACCATCGCTCGCTGGTTTGCGGGCGATGGTGAACTGACACGTACGGAGGAAGGGCTGCAGATCCGCCCGTGATCGTCGCCCGGGCGGATCTGCAGCGGTAGCGTCAGGCGGCCTTGTAGATCCCGCGGCGCGGCGAGGTCAGGCGACCCTGGCGCTTCAGGTAGGCCAGGGTCTGGCTGATGTTCTTGGTATCCAGGCCGGCCTTCTCGGCCTGTGCCTTGATCTCCTTGATGCCCATCTCCGGCTGGGTGGCGACGATATCGCAAAGCTTCTGGCTGATGGACTCGCCACCGGCCCGGCGCCCGCGACGTCCGCCGCCCGCGGTACGACCCACGCGCCCGCCCAGTTCACGGATCTGGCGCTCGAGCTCGCCGAGTTCCTTGCGATGCCGTGCCACCATTTCCTTGCGCTTTTCCATCAGCTTCTCGCGCTTCTCGCGGCGTTCGGCTTCCTTGCCCTCGGCTTCTTCCTTTTCCCGCTGGCGCGCGAGGGCGTACAGTTCTTCGGCCGACAGATCGGAGGCCTTCTTGTTATCCATACTCATGCAGAACTCCCGGGTTCTTAAAACGGATGCGATTACAGGTTAAGACCAAAGGGTTTCCGGCTATTCAGTCTAGCCTCTAACATTTGATCACCATAGAATAGTACCACCCCATGGATAGATGCTGTAACGATCATAATAAGGTGCACACGGCACAAGAGCGACCACACGCACTTTCTGGCGAAAACCGCACACTCATACGAGAAGAGGTCGCCCGATTGTATAACCAGGCCGCGGGCACGCGCACATCCGATCCTCCCGCCGTTCACTTTGACTTGAAAGGCCGGGCGGCCGGCCAGTGGCGCCTGAGAAAGAATACGGAAACCCTGCGCTTCAATCCGGAAGCCTTCAGTCTGGACTGGAATCAACATTTCCCGGAAACAGTGGCACACGAAGTCGCCCACTCTCTGGTATATCGCACCTACGGCGCGCGCAGGGTTCGACCTCACGGCCCTGAATGGCGGGGGTTCATGCAGGCGATGGGGTTTCAAAAGCCCCGGGTCACACATGCGACCGCGCTGACCACACGCAAGATGCGCCAATATCACTACGAGTGCGCCTGCGGCCCTCAACTACTGAGCGCGCGACGGCACTTTCTTATTCGCAAACGCGGCTACCACTACCAGTGCCGCCAATGCGGCGAATGGCTAAAGCGCTCCGACGGCGGAGCGCCCTGAGGAGCCACCATCATTCCGGGGCGTGTGGCTGTTGATATAGTCAACCAGCCGCACGGTTGCCCCCTGATGCTCCGCAATAAAAGCGGCCGAGCGGCGCCGCAAGGCCTCACGCCCGGGTTCATCCATTACCAGCAATGCCCGAAGACGGGTAATGGCCTCGTCGGCGTCGGCGGCTCGCCCCAGCACATTCGCAGCCTGCATGCGCTCCACCAGGAGTTCGAAGTTGTCCACGTGCGGACCCATCACGACCGGGCAGTGCCACAACACCGCCTCCAGCGGATTGTGCCCGCCCACCGACACCAGCGACCCCCCTATGAAGGCCGCATCGGCCAGCCCGAAGAAGCGCTTCAGTTCCCCGAGGGTATCCAGGAGCCAGAAATGGGTGGCGGCGTCCGGCAGACCTTCACTGCGACGCACGAAGGTGTGGCCGGAACGCTCCAGCAAGTCCGCCACTGCGGGAAACCGCTGCGGATGGCGTGGCGCCACCACAACCAGGAGGCGCGGATACTCGGTGCGCAGTGCGCGCAGTCCCGAGAGCAACTGGGCCTCTTCGTCGGCATGGGTGCTGGCAAGAACGACTACCGGACGCCCATCAACCACCGGGCGCAGGGACTCGACTTCCTGACGATCGGTTTCCTCGACGCGGATATCGAACTTGATGTCGCCGTTGACCGTCACGCGATCAGGCACGGCCCCGAGCGCGACGAAACGCTCGCGGTCCAGCGGATTGCGACAGGCAATCCAGTCAAATCCGTTCAATGCTGGCGTGATCAGCCGCGGGAGCCGCACATAACGCCGGGCCGAGCGCCCGGACATACGGGCGTTCGCCAGCACGACCGGGATACCCATCCGTCGGGCCGCCGCCAGCATATTCGGCCAGATCTCGGTCTCCATCACCACGATGCACTGCGGCCGCAGCGCTCGCAGGAAGCGCCCCTGCAGCCAGGGCAGATCCAGTGGCATGAAGCGATGCATGACGCGGTCGCCGAGCCGCTCGGTCAGCATCGCGGCGCCGGTCGGCGTCGTCGTGGTTACCAGGATGCGCCGCGGGCCGGGCGCCAGGAGCTGGCGAATGAGCGGTTCCGCCGCCAGCACTTCACCGACCGAAACCGCATGGATCCAGATCTCCGCCGGCTCTGGCGGAGGGGCCCACCCCATCACCTCGCCCGGGCGCACACGCACCGATGCCCGACGACTGCGCAGTCCGTGGCGGATCAGCAGCAAGGGGGTCAGCAACGCAAGCAGCGCCGTGTAGACTACGCGGGTCATTCGCAGGGAGACTCCGATCCGTGACGGCCCGCCCCGAACATCCGAGCGCGACCGAACGCCCGCCCCGCGGCCCCGCCACCTGGCCCATGTGGGCGGTGATCGGCCTGGCTCGGCTGGTCATCCAGTTGCCCATCCGCTGGCAACAAGCGCTTGGGCGCGGCATTGGGCGGCTGTTCTACCGTTACGGCCGCAAGCGGCGCGCGATCGCCCGCACTAACCTCGAACTGTGTTTTCCCGGCCAGCCGCCGGAACGGCGCGAACAGTGGCTGCGCGAGCACTTCGAGGCGGCCGGAATGGGTGTCCTGGAAATAGCCATGGCCTGGTGGGGACGCGACGCGCAACTCAAGGGGCATTACACAATCCACGGGCTGGAACATCTGGACAAGGCACTGGAGCAAGGCAAGGGGGCCCTGCTGGTCAGCGCCCATTTCACCACACTCGAGCTTTGCGGGCGCCTGCTGGCGCTGCACCGGGAGTTTGCCGCGATGTACCGCCCCAGCGAACGCCCGCTGATCAACTACCTGTTCAGGGTCAATCGCAACCGCCACACGGCCGGCGTGATCGCACGCGACGACGTCAAGGGACTGCTGCGCACCCTGCGCGAGAACATGCCGGTGTGGTATGCACCCGACCAGGCCACCAGCGGGCGCCAGACCGAGCTGGTCCCGTTCTTCGGCGAACCCGCGAACACGCAGACCGCAACGCATCGCATCGCCCGGGTCAGCGGCGCCCCAGTCCTCCCCTTCTTCGGCTACCGGCGCGAAGACGGCCACTACGTCGTGACCATCCACCCCCCGGTAGAGGGCTTCCCCACCGAGGACGCCCACGCCGACACCCTGCGCATCAACCACATCATCGAAGAAGCCGTGATGGACGCCCCGGGGCAGTACTTCTGGACCCACAAGCGCTTCAAGAAACGCACGGGCCTGCCCGACCCCTACGCGAGCTGACTCTCGCGCATGATCAGTCTTCCAGACCCAGTTCGCGGCGGATATGTGCAGCCACCTTCGGCGTGTCATTCACTGGCGTGTAGACCCACTGGTCAAGCGCGCCGGCGAATGGCCGGGTTACCCCTTCCGCCTCCAGAGCGGAATGGAAAGCCTGCAGGCGACGACCGAGTGGCCCCAGGGCCACCGTGTACACCGGCACACCGGTCGCCGCCGCTTCCGAGACCATGGATACAGAATCGGCACTGACCACGATATGGTCGGCCGTTGCCAGCATCGCCATGAAGGGGTTCTCTCCCTGCCCGTCCCAGACAAACCCCGGGACATCCGCCAACCCCTCCACCAGTCGTCGGGTACTGGCCTCGCCCGTACGCCGCGAAGGGGTCACCAGCACGCTACCCCCGGAGGCTCCGGCCGCCGAACGCAGGTCACGGATCAGGGCATCCAACCGCTCCTGGCCCAGATCTCCCCGCTGGGTGGCACCCCCGATCAGCACCGCGATCCAGGGCCGGGGAAACGCAGCCCAGGCATCCCCCAGGTCCGCACGCGCCGACTCCAGCCGCTCGGCCGTCACCCGGTGCAGGGCGCCGCGCGTCGCGATCACGTTCGGGCCGGTCAGCCCATCGTGGCGGGGCGGCACCACCCAGTCGAAATGCCGCGGGGCGATCTGCGGATCCTGAATATGCACGGTCATGATGGCACCCCCGCTGGCGCGCCTGAGTGCCACGGCCACCGTGGCACTGCGGCGCCCGCAGGAGATCAAGAGGCGCGGCCAGGGCGGTGCCAGGGAATCGCTATCGGAGCTGAGCCCTCGCAACACGCCGGGGGCAAAGGAGCCGCGCATCCAGCGCCAGGGCGGACGCAGCCCCACCGTCTTGTGCTCATAGGGCAGCCCAACAGCCTCGGCCAGGCCACGGACCTGACTGGTCATCCCGGCTTCGCCGGTCGTCAGTGTCCAGCACTGCGGCGCGTCAGTCATAGCGTAAGGCTCGGAAGCGAATCAGGCAGCATCAATCTCTCTTTTGGCACTCATCTCTCGCACTAGTCTTCGGCTTTCCCAAGTCAGCGTCTCAACGCGGGCAAAAACCACTGTGTCCGCACCATCATCCCGCGAGCCGCACACTCTTCAAGGACTCGAAGGCTCTTTGCCACCATCCCGCCCGACGCTTGCAGCCACCAGCATATCGGCGTACAGCTCGACGACTCGCGGCAGCACGGATCCCTCGAAATAGTTCTCGCGATACTGGGTCAGTGCAGACCGGGCACGTCCCCTGGATTCAGCCGGCGACCCAGCTGCGCTTCGCATTGCCCGCATTAGGTCCTCCATGCTGTCGACTTCACACATAAAGGCATACGGTTCACCGAGAATCTCGAGCGGCCCTTTAGTTTTCGTCGAGACAATCGGGACACCGCACGCCATGGCCTCCAGAACGGCAATGCCGAATGGCTCATCACGAGATGGCAGCACGAAGACATCCGCCTGTTCAAGCAGGCCCCTGATGTCTGTCACCCACCCGGGGAACTCGACAGACCGTCCGATACCCAGATCCAGAGCCAGCGCTTTGAGCCGTTCTGCCTCTTCGCCGTCTCCAGCCAGAACTAATCGTGCGTCGGGATACTCAGTGAGCAAACCGGCAAAGGCCCGCAATAGCAGGTCAAACCCCTTCTTGGGGACAAAACGCCCAAAACTTGCCCAAATCTTTAGCTGAGAATCAGTCTTACCTTCTACACAATCCCTTGGTGGAAACGACGAGAAGTTCGGAATCACCCGAATGCGCTCCGGTTCGATCCCATGGCTCAGGAGGTAGTCACGCTGGCTGCGGGTGGTTACATTGAACCAGTCGATGTGTCGGTAATACTTGAGCTTTACATAATTGTGAAGCTTCGTGACGACAGGAAGGCCCAGCTGTCGTGCCGCACTTCCGCCCAGCCAGGCACCCCGAGCCATATGGGTATGCACCAGCATCCGGCCCAAAGCGGCCGACCGTCCGCCGAATCACTCGCCGGGCCAGTGGGTCCCAGGCGCCTAGAACACGAACGGGTTCGACGGCGATAGCCGCGTGCTTCGCCAGCTCGCCATGGGCGATCGATCCATTTCTGCAAACAGCAAGCACCGAATGGCCACGATCGGCGAGAGCTCGGCAAAGGTCCACGTAGTACCGTTCCGCTCCACCGAACCCCTGACTCAGCATCACCTGAGCGATCTTCATAGGCACGCCACCCCCACCAAAACAGGCGTCGACGGAGAACAAATCGCCGCCTTGAGCCATCCATCCAGTCTCAAAAAACGATCAAGCTGGTACAGCCCGCTGAACGGGGGTATCCGGCGAGGCCAGCTCGTGGCGATTGCGCCACTCTTCGGTCACGTAGTTGATGATCAACGAGCGTCGCACGCCTTCCAGGGGGCGAAGGTGGTAGCCATGCCAGGTGTTGTCCGCGGGCACGAATACCAGCGCACTGTTATACGTGCCTGGCGCCGTCTCGTAGTGCGTGTCCGCATCCACGTAGACGTCCGTGCCCCAGTTCTCGTAGCCGGGATCCGTGGACAGGTACAGCAGCATGGTGAATTTTTTCACGCCAAGATCGGTATGCGGTGCCAGCCAGAAACCCTCGGTATCCAGGCAATGCTCGATGCGCAGGTAGTTGCCGCTGACGTCCACGCCGCACACCTCGTAGATCGCATCCAGCACCTGCGGGCTCTCGAACGCCGCTGCAACGCTTTCGCACACATCGGAGGCCCGCCGGTTCTCGACGTCGAAGAAGCGCCGCGAGCTGTTGTGCGTCTCGCGCTTGCCCTCGGTATCGCCGATCGCGGGCGGCTCGAACGGCAGTGCCTCGACTGCACGCGCCGCCGCCTCGGGCAGCACCGCCTGTGGATACCAGCGCCGATATGGATATGCCTCCGATGACGCACGCCGCAGCGATGCCTCGACCTGCTCTGCTACCTCTGCGACCGGGCTCATGCCTTTCCTCGAAAAATTAGATATTTGGGTTTGCGATTGTAAAGCAACGGGCACAGCAGCCAAAACCTCCGGACGTCCGAACTGCTAGAATTCAGCGTCTTCATAAGCCGCCCACGCCGTGATGCGTGGCACCCCGGACAAGGCGATCCATGACATCCAGGCCCAACGCGAAGCCCTCCGCATTCGGCAACTATCGCCCCGAAAGGCGTGCGCTTCCATTCCTCTGGATCGTTCGCCTCGGACTCGCTCGCGGCAAACTTTCGCGCGGGTTACGCAAGTTGTGGATGCGCTGGTTCAACCATGTGGTAGACATCCAGGCGAGGGGGATCCGCTATCGCCTGAACATCGGCGACAACGTAACCGACGCCAAGATCCTTCTGTCTTCCAAAAAATACGACCAGACCGAACTCCAGCATCTTGCGCACGCATGCTCCGAGGGCACGTTCGTCGATATCGGCGCCAACACGGGCTACTACAGCCTGCAGGTTGCCGCCTCCGGGGCACGGCAGGTCCTTGCAATCGAGCCCAACCCGCCCACCTTCGAGCGCCTGGCGTTCAATATCGAATGCAATCCGTTCGCGAAGACAGTTCGCGCCCTCAAACTTGCCATCGGGCCCAAGGGGGTAGTAGACCTTCACCAGACGCAAACGCTCGGATCGGCCTCACTGATGAAGATGGATTTCCACGAAGCGGGCACCACCGAGGTCGAGTCCAGCCCGCTCCTCAATGTCCTCGGAGCCGAAGGCATCACCCAGATCGACGGGTTGAAGATCGACATCGAAGGATACGAATACCAGGCACTCGAGCCCTTCTTCAGGGACGCGCCCCGCTCACTGCACCCGCGCTGCATGGTCGTGGAAAAGTGCCACGGGCATGTCTGGGAGCAGGATGTCATCAAGCTACTCCAGACCCATGGCTACACTCTTACCGGACAGACACGCTCCAATGCGATCCTCCGCCGAGATTGAGGGACCGGCGGACCGAGCCACGCCCAGGAAGCACCGGGAAGTCGCACCATGACCACCATCCTTCAGGTCGTTCCCGCCCTCGAAGCGGGGGGCGTAGAGCGCGGCACACTCGAAGTCGGGCAGGCCCTGGTCGAAGCCGGACACCGCTCCCTGGTGATGTCGGCAGGGGGCCGCATGGTGCCCGAACTCGAGAGTCAGGGTAGTGAACACTTCACCTGGCCGATCGGGGAAAAATCCCTCTGGACCTTCCGGCTGGTGCGCCCACTACGGCGCTTCCTGCAACAACAACGCGTGGATGTGATTGATGTTCGCTCGCGCATGCCGGCCTGGGTCGTCTGGCGGGCCTGGTCGCGGATGCCCGCAGTCACCCGCCCCCGGCTGGTGACTTCGGTGCACGGATTCAATTCCGTTAACCGCTACAGCGAGATCCTCACCCGGGGCGAACGGGTCGTGACAGTATCCGAGACCCTCAAAACATTCCTGATCACCCAGTATCCACGGCTTGAGGCTGAGCGTATTGAAGTCATCCATCGCGGAATCGACACACGCGATTATCACCCCGGCTTTGAGCCCTCGCCATCCTGGGTCACCGAGTGGGAAAGCGCGTTTCCACAGCTTCAGGGGCGGTACCTCCTGACACTTCCGGGTCGTATTACTCGGCTGAAGGGACACTTCGACGCCCTGGACATACTGCAGGGCCTTCTCCAGCGGGGAATCCCCGCGCACCTGCTGATGGCAGGCGGCACCGATCCGCGCAAGCAGGCCTATCATCGCGAACTGGAAGGCCACCTCTCGCAACTCGGCCTTGAGCCCCGTGTGACCTTCACGGGCCAGCGTTCCGATCTACGCGAAATCCTGGCGGTTTCGGATGCAGTGTTATCCCTGTCCACCCAACCCGAGTCTTTCGGACGCACCACCCTGGAGGCGCTCAGCCTCGGGCGTCCTGTGCTCGGTTACGATCACGGCGGCGTGGGCGAACAACTCGCCAAACTACTGCCCGAAGGGCGCGTACCCCCTGGACAAACCTCGGCCGCTATTGAGCGTCTTGCCGACTGGGCGACAGGGAATGCCCCGGCACCTCGATGGCCCCACGCATGGGATCTGGACACCATGCGCCGCCGGACGATCGATCTCTACGAGACGCTGACCGGCCGCTGACCGGCTGGTCGGCCCTGGCGGGCCGCCGCCTCCCCTCGCACCAGAGGCGCCAGCGCAAGCGCGACCACCAGCCACAACACCGCTGTCGTGTAGGAACTGTAGATCGTCCAGTGGACATTGACAGGATTCAGTGCCACGAAGATCGCCACCCCACCAACGACATAGAGCGGAAGAAGGTCTCGCTCGCTTCTCCTCGCGCGTTGCCACAATGCCAGGAGGATCGCCAGCAACACCCCCAGGTAGGCCACCAGCCCGACAATCCCGGTCGAAACCAGCACATCGAGGAAATACAAATGGATGTGGGCAAAGGCCATATCCGTATAGCCGCGCGCTTCGGCCACAGGCTCGACACCGCGCACCCCCACACCCAGGATCGGCTCGTCCATCGCCACGCGCCAGGAAGCAAGCCAGATCGTCCCGCGCTTCGCCGTCGCCTCATCGATGGCTTCGATGCTGAGCTCAGAGGCCTTCGAGACGACCGCCAGACGATCCCGAGTCTCGGGCGACACCCACAGCGCCACAACAATGCCCAGTACGAAGATGCTCAGAAACGCGCTCACCGTACGCATGCGCAGGCGGTAATACCCGACAAGGAAAAGGCCGTAGGCAAACAGGACTATCAAGGTCGCCACCATGGCCGCCCGGGAACCCGAGAGGAGTATCGCGACGATCACGATCAGCGGCAACAGGACCGCCAGCCGATTGAAAGAGGCCAGGCGACGCGACGCCTCCAGGACGAACGGCAGGAAATGCGCCAGCACGATGCCCAGCCGCATGTTCGGATGAAACAGCCCATCAATGCGGCGTCCGTTGTACGGGTACCCCAATACGTTCGCGCCGGTGACAAACTGAAAAAACCCGTCAAGCGACCAAAACACGGCCAGCGCCAAGACTACGTAAAGTAACGGTGTCGCTACGTCACGATGCCGCGCGACCCAGAGCAGCGGGAGCATCGCCACAGCAAACAACGGGTAGGTCAGGGCGGTTCGCAATGCGCGATCAAAGTCCACAGCCACGGTCAACGCCAGTAGCTGCGGAAGCCATAGGGCCATCAAGAGAAACAGGGCCCAGCGGGTCCAGGACTCGCACCACAATTGACGCCAGCGAACGAACATCAGCGCAAGGCCGCCGAGAGAAAGCATTGCCAAGGGCAGGAAGACCCCCGTGCCAAATGGCAAGACAAACAAGGCCAGAGCCGCAAGCCCCACTACCAACCAATAGACGCGATAACCACCCGTTCGCCCGCTGATTTTCTGCAACCATCCTTCCGCAATCACACTCAAACCCGGCAACTGTCGAATCCAGCGCGGGATAGTACCTTACAGACAAGGCCCTGCGCGCAACGCGACCGATAGTCGACCTGACAGTTGCCGGACTTTGGGCGACAATCGGAAATGCGGAAAAGGCCCCTCTTCCCGAAGACCCACGGCAAGAAGGGGCCACAACCCTTTAGCGTAACTGACTAGGAAAAATCGCGAATGGAACAGAGCGAGCAAAGATCAGCCCACGACGGCGGCAGCAAACAAGTGATCTGCATGAAATGGGGCTCGCTCTACGGCCCGGAGTATGTCAACCGGCTATACGCCGCCGTACAACGCCAAACGACAGGACCTCTTCGATTCGTATGCCTTACGGACGACACGACCGGCCTGCGACCGGAAGTCGAGACGCACCCATGCCCGGAGATCAACATTCCGGAACCCTGGTGCAACACCGGCTGGCGGAAAATGGCTCTTTACCTTGATCCAGCCGCGCTCTCCGGTCTCGAGGGCGATTGGCTCTTCCTGGATTTAGACGTGGTCGTCACGGGCTCTCTGGACCCCTTCTTCGACTTTGAACCCAAGCATCCATTCGTCGTCATGCAGAACTGGACCCAACCCGGAAAAGGGATCGGTAACACATCGGTGTTCCGGTTCCGCATGGGTGTTCATGGCTATCTGCTCGAACGGCTAATGGGGGACTTCGACCGCTTCCGCAGGCAGTATCGCAACGAGCAAACCTACATCAGCCGCGAGATCGATTCCCTGCTGTTCTGGCCGGACGCGTGGTGCGCTTTGTTCAAGGTCCATTGCGTCCCGGCCTGGCCCGCTCGCCTCTGGCGCACGCCGGCGATACCCGACGGAGCCCGTGTGGTCGCATTCCCGGGATCGCCCAACCCTCCGGACGCCTTGGAGGGAAAGTGGCCGGAAAAACGCTGGCGGAAAAGGCTGTACAAGAAGATCCGCCCAACTCCCTGGATCGATACCTATTGGGCGCGAGCCGAAGAGGCCTTGGCAGAGGGAATAGCGAACTCCCGGGACTGACCGAGGTAACTGACAGGGACCGGATCTGGCCCGCGCCCCCCGGTCACGCGGAAATCAGTCGTCGTCTTTCAGGATGAACTGGGTGCCGCAGTAGGGGCACAGGTAGCGGCCGTCGGGGGCCTCGTCGATCGGGAGAAAGACGCGCGGGTGCGAGGACCACAGCGCCATCGTCGGCGTGGGGCAGTGCAACGGCAGGTCCTTGCGCGTGACGGTGATTTCGGTCTGCGCGTTCGCGGTCGGGTACTGATCCTGGTGGTGGGCGGTATCGGGGTTCACCATGGTTTTTCTCGCATCCGGTTGACGGAAAATTGGGCGTCTCAGACGAAGGTCAGCCAGCCCTCGTGGCGGCTGTCCCGGCCCTGTACCACATCGAAGTAGCGCGACTGCAGGCGCTCGGTGATGGGTCCGCGGGTGCCGGAGCCGATCGGGCGGTCGTCGACCTCGCGGATCGGAGTCACCTCGGCGGCGGTACCGGTAAAGAAGGCCTCGTCGGCGATGTACACCTCGTCGCGGGTGATGCGCTTCTCGATGACGTCCAGGCCCTCCTCGTGCGCCAGCTCGATGACCGTGCGGCGGGTGATGCCGTCCAGCGCGGAGGTCAGGTCCGGGGTGAACAGCACGCCGTCGCGCACGATAAAGATGTTCTCGCCGCTGCCTTCGGCCACGTAGCCCTCGGTATCCAGCAGCATGGCCTCGTCGTAGCCACAGCGGGTCGCCTCCTGCAGGGCCATCATGGAGTTCATGTAGTTGCCGTTGGCCTTGGCCTTGCACATGGTCACGTTGACGTGATGCCGGCTGAAAGAGGAGGTGCGAATGCGAATCCCCTTCTCGATGCCCTCGTCGCCCAGGTAGCTGCCCCAGTGCCAGGCCGCAACCATCGCATGCACCAGGAGATTGTCCGCGCGCAGGCCCATGCCTTCGGAACCGAGGAAGCACATCGGACGCAGGTAGGCGCTTTCCAGCCCGTTGTCGCGCACGGACGCGATCTGGGCATCGTTCAGCACCTCGGCGGTATAGGGGATGGTCATGCCGAGAATCTTGGCCGAGTTGAACAGCCGCCGGGTGTGGTCCTGCAGGCGGAAGATCGCGGGGCCGCGCTCGGTCTTGTACGCGCGCACACCCTCGAACACCCCCATGCCGTAATGCAGCGTGTGGGTGAGCACGTGGGTCTTCGCCTCGCGCCAGGGCACCATCTGCCCGTCCAGCCAGATCACCCCGTCGCGGTCGGCCATCGACATTGTCTTGTTCCTCTATGTGGGCTCGTTCGCGGCCGATTCCGGCTCGCCGAACAGGTCATTCCAGGCATCGATCACGCCATCGCGCACGGCGCAGAGCTCGTCGTCGGGCTTTTCGACCCGGGCGTCCAGGCCCGCCAGCGTCAGGCGGTGGATGCGGTTGCGCAGATCGCGGTAGGCATCCGCCAGCGCCTCGCTCAACGCCGCGTCGATCACGCCCTCGCGCCCCAGTGCATCCAGCGTGCGGATCTTGTCCGGCCAGTCACACACGGCGGGATGATCGTGAGCAGATACCAAAACCCAGTATTGAACCATGAATTCGATATCAGTGATACCGCCCCGGTCGCGCTTGAGATGGAAGCCGTGGCCCCGCTTCGAGGCGTGCTCGGCCAGCATGCGGTTGCGCATCTCGACCACCTCGGCGCGCAGTGCATCGGTATCCCTTTCACGAGTCAGCACCTCGCGACGCAGGGCATCGAACTGCTCGCCCAGTTCGGCATCCCCGGTCACGAAGCGCGCACGCACCAGCGCCTGATGCTCCCAGGTCCAGGCCGACTCGTCCTGGTAACGCCGGAACGCCTGCAAGCCGCTGACCAGCAGACCCGCGGTACCACTAGGGCGCAACCGGGTATCCACCTCGTACAAGCGGCCCGCCGGGGTAAAGGCCCCCAGCAGGTGCACCACCCGCTGGGCGACGCGGGCGAAGAATTCGGTGTTGTCGATCACCTTGGGCCCCGCGGTCTGCGCCTCGTCGCCCTCGCTGTCGTGCAGGAACACCACGTCCAGATCCGAACCATAGCCCAGCTCGAAGCCACCCAGCTTGCCGTACCCGATCACCGCAAAGCGCGCGACGCGGCGCGCATCCGTGGCCCCGCACTGCGGCTCGCCGTGGCGCTCCACCATCTTGTCCCAGGCCAGCTGCAGCACCCGCTCCAGAAGCACCTCGGCCAGCCAGGTCAGATGGTCGGAGATCTTCATCAGCGGCAGAAAGCCCATGATGTCGGCGGCCGCCACGCGCAGCGTCTGCACCTGCTTGAACTGGCGCAGCCGGTCCAGCATCTGCTCGTGGTCCTGCCCGGGGAACTGCGCCAGCTCGGCCTCCAGCTCCTCGCGCAGCCCGTCACGATCAGGTGGCGCGTACAGCGCGCGCGGGTCCAGTAGCTCGTCCAGCAGCACCGGGTGGCGGGTCAACTGCTCGTTGATCCACGGGCTGGCGGCCACCAGCTTGACCAGCTGCGACAGCGCCAGGGGGTTCTCCACCAGCAGCGACAGGTACACCGAGCGCCGGGCAATCGTGCGCACCATCTGCAGCGCCCGCGGCAATACCGCATCCGGCGCGTCCATCTCCGCGATCGCCCCGATCAGCAACGGCATCAGGCGGTCCAGGCGCTGGCGCCCGGTCACGCTCATCGCGCGCACGCCCGGACTCTCGCGCAGATCGGCGATCCCGCGCAGAGCCTCGTCCGCATCCTGAAAGTCCATCGCCTCCAGCACCGCCCGGGCATCCGCCTCCGGCAGCGAGCCCTGCCACAGACGATTGAGCTGCTGCTCGCGCCCGGTCTCGGGCGAGGCCTCCATGGCCTCCCCGTCCGCACGCTGCGGGGCACTGAATACCTGCTCGAAGTGAGCATGCACCCGCCGCTGCTCGCGCAACAGCGCCATCTCGAAGGCCGCCTCGTCGTCGAACCCCAGCGACAGCGCCAGTCGATGCCGGTCCTGGCCATTGGAGGGCAGACGGTGGGTCTGCTGGTCATTCAGCATCTGCAAACGATTTTCTACCCGACGCAGGAAGCGATAGGAACGTTCCAGCTGCTCGACGGCGTAGCCGGGCAGCAGGTCGCGCTCCTGCAATGCCGTCATCACGCCCAGCAGGTCACGCCGCTGTAGCCCCTGGTCGCGCCCCCCGCGGATCAACTGGAACGACTGCGCGATGAACTCGATCTCGCGGATCCCACCCTCGCCGTGCTTCACGTCCTCGAAGCGACCGCGCCGCGCCGACTCGTCGTTAATCATCTGCTTCAGCTCGCGCAGATTGGCCAGCGTGCCGTAGTCCAGATAGCGCCGGTAGATGAACGGGCGCAGCCGGCGCATCAGGCGCGCCCCGGCCTCCGGGTCGCCCGCCAGCGGACTCGCCTTGATCAAGGCGTAGCGCTCCCACTCGCGGCCGTGGGCCTGGTAGTAGTCCTCCATCGCGTCGAAGTGCATCACCAGCGGTCCGGAATCCCCGAACGGGCGCAGGCGCATGTCCACGCGATAGCAAAAGCCGTCCGCAGTCACGTCCGACAGCGCCGCAATCAGCTGGCGCCCCAGGCGCTGGAAGAATTCCTGATTCTCGATCACGCGCTTGCCATCGGTCTCCCCCGCCTCCTCGAAGGCGAAGATCAGATCGATATCCGAGGAGAAGTTGAGCTCGCTGCCACCCAGCTTGCCGAGCCCCAGGACCACCATGGACAGGGCCTCGCCCGCGGGGCTGCGCGGCTGGCCGTAACGCTCCTGCAAATGGCGGTCCAGCCATTGCAGGCCACCCTCGATAAGGGAGCGGGCCAGACGGCTCAGGTCGTGCATGACCTCGTCGAGGTCGGCGTGCCCGGCCAGGTCGCGCCAGGCGATGCGGATCATCTCGCGATGCCGCGTTTCGCGCAGCGCGTGACGCAGCCCGGCATCGTCGGTCACGGCCCCCAGGCGCGCCTGCAGCGTGCGCTCGAAGTCCGCATCGTCACAAGCCGGTATTTGGCCGTGTGGATCCAGCGCCTCGAGCAAGTACTCTGGATGCTGACGCACTGTCTGCACCAGGTAGTGACTGAAGGCGAACGGGGCCGGGGTCGACGCCAGGAAGGTGTCCGGCCAGGCGAGCTTTTCATCCAGCTCGGCCAGCAGATCGCGGACCTCCTGCTCCAGCGGCGGCGACAGGCGAGCGGGGGATTCGGGCAGGGGCTTGTCCATGTGCCAAGCGTATCAGCGTTGCGACCCGGGGAGGCCACCCCATGCCACGTACCGGTCGCGGGGTATTGACTTGGATGAGAACACAAATAACAATCGTTCTCGTCTACACGGCTATCCGCCGCATGAATCCACACGAGGATCGCTCGCCATGAACTTTCGCCCGTTTGCCTGGCTGATCGCCACGGCCGCCGCCATCGCCGTCAGCATGCCCCTGGTCGGCTGCAGCCCCGCCGACCAGGACGAGGTCAACCTCTATTCGGCGCGCCAGGAAAACCTGATCAAGCCGCTGCTGGACGACTTCACTGATCAGACCGGCATCCCGGTCAACCTGGTGACCGGCGGGGCGGACAGTCTGCTGCAGCGCCTGCGCCACGAGGGTCGCAACTCACCCGCCGATCTCTTCATCACCGTGGACGCGGCGCGTCTGCACCAGGCCAGCGAGGCCGGCGTGCTGCAGGCGGTCGAATCGGACGTGCTGCGTGAGAATATCCCGGAGCGCTACCGCGACCCGGACGGACAGTGGTTCGGCCTGTCGTCGCGCGCGCGCCCCATCCTCTACCACAAGGACCGCGTGGACCCGGCGGAACTCTCCACCTACGAGGCCCTGACCGATGCGCATTGGGAGGGCCGGATCTGCATCCGCTCCTCCAGCAACGTGTACAACCAGTCGCTGGTGGCCGCGATGATCGCCACCGAGGGCGCCGAGGCCGCCCAGGACTGGGCCGCCGGAATCGTGGCCAACATGGCGCGCCAGCCGCAGGGCGGTGACCGCGATCAGATCCGCGCCGTGGCCGACGGGGTCTGCGACGTCGCGATTGCCAACACCTACTACCTGGGCCTGATGCTGGACGGCGAGGGCCGTGATCGCGAGGTCGCCGGGCAGATCGGGGTGTTCTGGCCCAACCAGGACGGCCGCGGCACGCACGTCAATATCAGTGGCGCCGGCGTCACCGCGCATGCCCCGAACCGGGACAACGCGATTCGCCTGCTGGAATTCCTGTCCTCCACCGAGGCGCAGGAGTGGTACGCCGAGGTCAACCAGGAATACCCGATCCGCGACGACGTACCGGCCAGCGACATCCTCCAGAGTTTCGGCGAATTCCAGTCCGACGACATCGAGCTCTACCGTCTGGGCAACCACAACGCCGAGGCCGTACGCATCATGGACCGCGTCCGCTGGCGCTGATGCTCGTCCACGACACCCCACTCACTCTCGCCCCCGGTCCTCCGGGGGCGTTCTGTTTGGCACCACAGAACGCGCGCAGGGCACGGGGCCGTGCATGAGGCGCGGTGTAGCCACCGCGATCGCGGCACATGGCCACGACAATCCGCCAGTCACAAGGCGGCCATAGTGGTATTCGAAACAAGAACCTTTATTATTCGCAATCCATGACCGCCCAGACCACCAACCCGCCCGCGACGCCTGCGAATCCTGCGGTTCGCCAGCGCCTGCCGTTCAGCCCGTGGTCGGCAGTCGCCATCGTCGTAGCGCTGACGCTCGCCCTACCGATCCTGGTCATCTTCGGGCACGTGTTCATCCCCGCCGGCGAGGTCTGGACCCACCTGCGCGAGACAGTCCTCGCGGACTATGTCGTCAACTCCCTGGCCCTGCTGATTGGCGTCGGGATCGGGGTGCTGGTGATCGGGGTACCGGTTGCCTGGCTGGTCAGCGTGTGCGAGTTCCCCGGCCGTTCGATCTTCCAGTGGGCGCTGATGCTGCCGCTGGCCATGCCGGCCTACATCATTGCCTACACCTACACCGGCATGCTGGATTTCAGCGGCCCGGTACAAAGCCTGATCCGTGAACTCACGGGACTGGGTTACGGCGAGTACTACTTCCCCGAGATCCGCTCGCTGGGCGGCGCCATGGCCATGCTGACGCTGGTGCTTTACCCCTATGTCTACCTGCTCAGCCGCGCCGCCTTCCTCGAGCAGTCGGTCTGCGTACTGGAGGTCTCCCGCACCTTGGGCGCCGGTCCGTTCGGTGGCTTTCGCCGGGTCGCCCTGCCGCTCGCACGTCCGGCCATCATCGCCGGGTTGACCCTTGCGCTGATGGAAGTGCTGGCCGATTACGGCACGGTCGCTTACTTCGGCGTGAGCACCTTCACCACCGGCATCTTCCGCACCTGGTACGCCCTGGGCGACCCGGCCGCGGCGGCCCAGCTCGCGGCCGTGCTGCTGACCTTCGTATTCGTACTGATCGTGCTGGAACGCTGGTCGCGGGCCAAGGCGCGCTTCCATCACACCAGCCGCCGCTACTCGACCCTGCCGCGTTACCAGCTACGCGGCTGGAAGGCCACCGCGGCCTTCCTGGGCTGCCTGTTTCCGGTCCTGCTGGGCTTCCTGCTGCCGGCCCTCCAGCTCGGACTGTGGACCGTGCAGACCACCGAACAATGGATGAACCCGGCCTTCGGGCGACTGGTCTTCAACAGCTTCTGGCTGGCCATCGCCGCGGCCGTGATCGCGGTCGTCCTGGCCCTGGTCCTCGCCTATGCACGGCGCATGGAGGGCGGGCGTTTCACCGCGGCTGCCGTGCGCGTCGCCGGGATGGGCTACGCGGTACCCGGCATCGTGATCGCGATCGGCGTGATGATCCCGTTCGCCGCCTTCGACAACGCCCTGGACGGCTTCATGCGCGACACCTTCGGAGTGTCCACCGGCCTGTTGCTATCGGGCACGCTGTTCGCCCTGCTGTTCGCCTATGCCGTGCGCTTTCTCGCCGTCTCGCTGCAGACGGTCGAGGCCGGGCTGGGCAAGATCCAGCCGAGCATGGACGATGCCGCCCGCTCGCTGGGGATGCGTCCACTGCAGACCCTGACCCGGGTACACCTGCCGATCATGCGCGGCACCCTGCTGACGGCATTGCTGCTGGTATTCGTCGATGTCCTGAAGGAGCTTCCGGCGACGCTCATCCTGCGCCCGTTCGACTTCAACACCCTCGCGGTGCGCGCCTTCGAGCTGGCCAGTGACGAGCGCCTGGCCGAATCCTCCAGCGCCGCCCTGGCCATCGTGCTGGTCGGGCTGGTTCCCGTTATCCTGCTGTCGGTGACCATCGGCCGCTCGCGCCCCGGCCAGCAGGGCCCGACCCGCGCGGCGGACGAAGAATCGCCGCAAAAACCCCTCGCCATGCCCGCAGGCACGACGAATACGCCATGACCCAGCCCATCGAAACCACACTGCAGGTGCCCCATACCCCGCTGATCGCCCTCGATCGAGTGGATATCGGCTATGACGGTACCGCCGTGGTCCATCAGGTCTCCCTGGCCCTGCCCAAGGGCCAGATCGGCTGCCTGCTGGGCCCCTCCGGCTGCGGCAAGACCACATTGCTGCGGGCGATCGCCGGCTTCGAGCCCCTGATGGCGGGGAGCATCCAGCTGGACGGGCGCAGCGTCAGCGATGCCCGCAGCACGATCCCGCCGGAGAAGCGCGGGGTCGGCATGGTGTTCCAGGATTTCGCCCTGTTCCCGCACCTGAGCGTGGCCGACAACATTGGCTTCGGCATCCGCCACTGGAGCCGCAAGGATCGTGACGAGCGCATCCGCTCGCTCCTCAAGCTGGTGGGCTTGCCGGGCTATGGCGAGTCCTACCCGCACGCCCTGTCCGGTGGCCAGCAGCAACGCATCGCCCTGGCCCGGGCCCTGGCCCCGCGGCCCAAGCTGCTGTTGCTGGATGAGCCATTTTCCAGCATGGACGTGGAGCTACGCAGCGAACTGGCCCGCGAGGTCCGGCGCATCCTGCGCGCGGAGAACACCACCGCCATCCTCGTGACCCACGACCAGAACGAGGCCTTCGCCTTCGCCGATCGCATCGCGGTGATCCACCAGGGCCGCGTGGCCCAGTGGGACACTGCCTACAACCTCTACCATCGACCGGCGGATCGTTTCGTCGCAGACTTCGTCGGCGAGGGTACGCTGATCCCCGGCATGGTCTGCGCCGAACACGTGGTCGATACCGCCTTTGGCCAGATCGAGGGCACGCTGTCGGAACAGCTGCCGCCCGGCACCGCCGTGGACGTCCTCGTGCGTCCGGACGACATCGCGATCGACAACGAAGCGGGCACCATCCGCACCGAGATCCTCGACAAGGCCTTCCGCGGGGCGGACTTCCTCTACACCCTGCGCCTGCCGGACGGCCTCAGCGTGCTGTGCATGGCGCCCAGCCACGACAATTTCGTCATCGGCGAGCACGTGCGCCTGCGCCTCGACTTCACCCACCTGGTAGTGTTCTCGCGCGGCAGCGGGGTCGACTGCCCGGCCTCCTGACCCTGGCGCGCTCCGCAGCCCGCCAGGGTCGTTGGTGCAGGCCCAGCGGGAACTCGCGTGATTTCGCGCGTTCCGATGTCGACACGCTCCCCTTTCCGCAACCGCTATCATCGTTTCATGACCCACGCCCGCGCCCCTGTTGTCCGCCGCCCGGCCCGCACCGGGCTGGGCGTGGTTGCGATGCTGCTCGTCGCACTGGCGGGCATCCCGGGGGCGGCCGGTGCGCAGGATGGCTCCACCCCCGGCTTGCAGATCGAGGGGGGTACCGACGCTCAGCGCAGCAATATCCGCAACAGCATCAACCTGGCTCGCCACCCCTGCGACTTGCCCGGGTTTCGTGAGGGCCGCGTGTTGCGCGACACCGAGGCGCGCGCCACCGATGCCCTGCGGGCGATCGGTTTCTACGACCCCGAGCTGGATCTCGATTTCGAACGCCACGAGGCCTGCTGGGATATCCGCATCACCCTGGATCCCGGCCCGCCGACCACGGTGGAGCAGGTGGACCTGCAGATCACCGGCGAGGGAGCCGGTGATCTCGGCTTCGAGGCCGTGCTCAGCCAGACCGAGATCCGCGAGGGCGACACCCTGCGCCATGATCGCTACGAGGCCCTGCGCAACCGCATGACGCGGATCGCGTCGGATCGCGGCTATTTCGACGCCGATCTCCACACCCGACGCCTGGAAGTGGACCGCGACACCCGCAGCGCGACCATCCGCCTGCACATGGATACCGGCGATCGCTACCGCGTGGGGCGGGTCCACATCGACCAGGACATCCTCTCCGAGGACTTCGTCCAGCGCATGGTGCCGTTCGCGGCGGGTGACCCGTACAGCTCGGCGCAGATCATCGCGCTGCAGCGCAATCTGAACGACAGCGGCTACTTTGGCGGCGTCCGTGTGCGCCCGCAACGCGACGCGGCAGAGGGACTGCAGGTCCCGATCCTGGTCGAACTGGAGCCGCGCAAACGCCATAGCTACGAGGCCGGCATCGGCTACTCCACCGATATCGGCCCGCGTATCCGGCTGCGCTACGAACATCGCTACGCCAACCGGATCGGCCATCGCTACCAGGCCGAGATCGAGGCGTCGCCGGTGCGTTCCGGGATCGGCTACAACTACGAGATCCCGCTGCGCGACCCGCTGCGCGAACGCCTGAACCTGTTCACCACCTATCGCACGGAAGACACCGACACCCAGCAGTCCGATCGCTTCCAGGTCGGCGCCAACCGGGTCCTGCAGCGCCGCAGCGGCTGGCAGACCACCGAGGGGCTGCGCTACGAGTACGAGGACTACACCGCCGGCGAGGATGACAGCGGGCGCAGCAACCTGCTGATCCCGTCCTACCGGATCAGCCGCATGGAAGCGGACGAACCTATGACCCCGCGCCGCGGCTACCGCTTCGAGACCACCGTTCAGGGCGCGCGCGAAGAGATCCTGTCCAGCATCTCGTTCGCCCAGGTCCTGGCCAGCGGCAAGGTGGTCCGCGGCCTCGGCACCGGCCGGGTGCTGGCCCGCGTGGATGCCGGCTTCACCGACGTGGACTCGGTCAGCGACCTCCCCAGCTCTCTGCGCTTCTATGCCGGGGGCGATGCCAGCATCCGTGGCTACGGCTACCAGCGGGTCGGGCCACGCAACGACAGCGGCGACGTGATTGGTGGGCGCCACAAGGTAGTGGGCAGCCTCGAGTACGACTACCCGGTCGTCGGCAACTGGAGCGCCGCGGCCTTCGTCGACGCCGGCAACGTCGTCAACGAGTGGGACGAGTTCGACCCCGTCTACGGCGTCGGGGTCGGTGTGCGCTGGCGCTCCCCGGTCGGCCCGCTCCGCGTGGACCTGGCCCACGGGCCGGACTCGGACGATGACTTTCGCATCCACTTCTCCATGGGTCCGGACCTTTGAGACCCCTGTTGCGCGGCACACTGTGGGGGCTCTCCACGGTCCTTACCCTGGTGATCATCCTGCTGGGCACCCTCGGGGCCCTGCTCGCGACCGAATCGGGGACCCGCTGGCTGGTCGAACAGGGCGAGCGCCTGGCCCCCGTCGAATTCCGCATCGACCGGGTCGAGGGGACCTTGTTCACCGAGCTGCACCTGCACGGATTGCACCTCGCGCTGCCCGACGGCCCGGTGATCGACCTGCCCACCGGGCGCGTCGGGATCAGCGCCCGCAGCCTGCTCCGCGGCGAGCTTAACATCCGGATACTGGCCGCCACCGGGCTGCGCGTGGACCTGCCACCACCCGACCCGGATGCGCCACCCGCGGACGAACCCTTCGCCCTGCCCGATTCCTTCCGGCTGCCGCTGGCGGTGCGCCTGGGCCAGCTCCAGGTGGAGGACATGGAGATCCTGCTGGCGGGCGAACCCCTGGCCTCGATCACCCGCCTGACGGCCGATGCGCGGGCCAGCGGCTCGCGCATCGAGCTACACGCGCTGGAGCTGGACATGCCGGAGGTCCGGGCCCGACTGGCCGGATCGCTCGAGGCCGATGGCGACTACCCCGTGCACCTGCGGGGTCAGTGGCAGGCGCCCCTGCCCGTGGCCCTGGCCGAGGGCCTGGGCACGGACGAGGCGCGCGGCAAGCTGGAGATCACCGGGGCCTTGCGCGAACGTGTGCAGCTCGAACATGACCTGCGCGCCGGGATCGAGCTGAACCTGCAGGCCAACGCCCACGAACTGTTCACCACCCCTGCGCTGGAACTGGCGGCGCAGTGGCGACCCTTCACCTACCACCTCGATGCGGAGCAGGACATCGCCCTGGAGGGCGGCCGCCTCGACCTGCAGGGGACTCCGGAGGACTGGGCGCTCACTCTGCAGACCGCGGCCACCCTGACGCCCTGGCCACGGCTTGTGCTGAACACCCGGGCGCACGGGGACCTCGAATCGGTGGAGATCGAAGCCCTGGATATCGACTCCGAGGCCGGGCGGGTCACGCTCGCCGGGCCCATTCGCTTTGTCGACACCCTGGACTGGGACCTCACCCTGGAGGCCGAGGACCTGACCCCCGCCGGAATGGGTGTGGAGTTCGATGCTGGGGTCGAACGCCTGAAGGGACGGTTGCAGGGCACCCTGCCGCTGGGAACCGACACCCCGCCTCTGGCGGCCCTGGACGCGAGCGTCACCCTTGACGAGCTGACCGGGCACTACGAGGGGGAACCCATCACCGGCAGCCTGAACGCCTGGCTGGTCGACGGTCAGGCGCGGATCGAGGACACGCACCTGACGATCCGCGATACCGCGCAGCTGGACCTGAACGCTTCGGCCACGGGCCTCGCGGGCGACCTGAGCGACCCCGATCATCGCCTCGTCTTCGACCTCGGACTGGATCTGGAGGCCCCGGATCTGGCGCGCCTGCACTCGGAGCTGGACGGGCAGATCGAGCAACTGCGACTCGTGCTGGACGGCAACTACGCCCCCGCCAGCGGCGCCCTGAGCGCGCAGCTTGGCCTGGACCCATTGCGCGCCCGACTGCGCGGGATCGACATCACGGGCGATGCACTGATCGCGCTGACCGAGACGGGTGGCGAGATCGAGCGGCTGCACCTCGCCACCGACACAGGTGCCCGGCTCGCCCTGAATGGGGATCTCGACTGGTCCGAGGGCCTGCGCTGGGACCTCGCACTGGAAGGCGACGGGCTGGATCCGTCGCTGGTGGTCGCCGAGGCCCCCGGCCAGATCGCCCTCGCCCTGCTCAGCCAGGGGCACCTCGACGCCGACGGCACCCCCCACGTGCAGGCCCAACTCCAACGGCTGGAGGGTACGCTGCGCGACCAGCCCGTATCCGGTCAGGGCCAACTGCAGCTGGAGGGGGAGCATCTACGAGTGGACCAGCTGGACCTGGCGCTGGGCCGGAACACCCTGACCGCCCACGGCGAATGGACCGAGGCCCTGGACTTCGAGCTGCGCCTGGATGCCCCGGAGCTGGATCGGGTCTGGCCCGACCTCGCCGGCCGACTGGAGCTCGATGCACACATCACCGGAGAACCCGATCGGCCGCGCGTGGCGGCACGCGGAACCGGTGCGGGGTTGCGACTCGCGGATATCACCCTGGAGCAACTGGAGCTGGGGGCCGACGCCGGCCTCGAGGTCGCCGCCCCGGCCGAGATCGACCTGCGCCTGACCGGCCTCGGGCTGGCCGACGGCACACGCGTGGAGACCCTGCGCCTGGGGGCCTCCGGTCGTATCGACGGGCATCGCGTGACACTGGCGGCCGATGCCGGGGATCTGGGCTCGCTGGATCTGGCGCTGCAAGGCGAACTGAACCCCGACACCCTCCACTGGCGCGGCCAGATCGCACGGCTGGAGCTGGACCAACCCGCGGGGGGGCCCTGGCAACTGACCGAACCGGTCGCACTGGAAGGCGGGCCGGAAGATGCACGGCTGGAGCGCCTGTGCCTGGCACGCGACGACGGACGGCTGTGCGTCGAGGGGGATTGGGGTGCGGCGACAGGGGCCGAGTTCGCCGCCGATGCCCGGGCGGTGGACCTGGCCTGGCTGGAACCCTTCCTGCCGCCGGAACTCGCTATCGCGGGCCAGCTGAATGCCGACGCCAGCGGCCGTATGGAAGCCGATGGCACCGTTACGGCCGACCTGACCGTGACCCCGACCGATGGCCACCTGGTCGTGCGCGACGAGGACGGAGACCTGGAAGAGGTGCCCTACCGCGATGTGCGGCTGACCGCCCGGGTGCGCGATCGCGACGTGGACGCCTCCCTGCGGCTCGACTTCCTGGATGGCGGGACGGCGCGCAGCGACATCCAACTACGCCCGGACGGCGACGACCTGCGTATTGACGGCGACTTCGACGCGCACCTCGATAACCTGTCCTGGCTCGCGGCTCTGAGCCCCGAGATCCAGCGCCTGCGTGGCTCACTCAACGCCCGCCTCGACTTCGGCGGACGACTGGACGCGCCACTGGTGGAGGGCGAAGTGGCGTTCCGCGACGGCGGGGTCCTGATCCCCGAGGCCGGCATCGATATCGTCATTCCCGAGATCACGGCCCGGGTGGTCTCGGCCGAACAGCTGACCCTGACCGGCCGCCTGGAGTCCGGGGACGGCGGCATCGACCTCGACGGTCGCGTGGACCTCGGCGACGCCGGGCCCCGTGCCGAGCTGAACCTGACCGGCGAGGACTTCCTGGTGGTCAATCGGATCGACGCCGAGGCACGCATTACACCGGACCTGCAGCTGGTCTTTACCCCCGACGACGGTATTCGTGTGCGCGGCGAGGTCTTTCTGCCCTGGGCGCGCATCCGTCCGCCGGATCTGCCGCCCGGAGCGATCCGCGTCTCCGGCGACGAGATCATCCTCGGGGAGGAGATCACGGAGGCACAGGGACTCAAGACCGACATCCGCATTCGGATCCGTCTGGGGGATGACGTGCGCTTCGACGGCTTCGGCCTGACCGCACGCTTCGCCGGCGAGGTGGATGTCGAGGAGGTCACCGGGCAACCGACCCAACTGTTCGGCGAGATCACGATCCCCGAAGGCGAGTACAGCGATTACGGCCAGGACCTGCGGGTGGAACGCGGCAGCCTGGTCTTCCAGGGGCCGGCGGAGAACCCGGAACTGGACCTGCGCGCGGTACGCACCGTGCGCGAATACAACGTGACCGTCGGGCTGGAGATCCGCGGCACGCCGGACAACCTGAGCTCGCGGGTGATCTCGGACCCGCCGATGGACGAGACCGAGGCGATGTCCTACCTGCTGACTGGACGCCCCCTATCCGGCGCCTCGCAATCCGATGGCAACATGATCGCTGCTGCCGCAGCCGCCTACGGGCTGGAACAAGGGGCCGTGATTACCGAACGCATCGGCCGCGAACTGGGCCTGGACGAGGTGGAGCTGGACACCGAGGGCGGGCTGGACGAAAGCGCGCTGACACTGGGCCTGTACCTCTCGCCGCGCCTGCTGCTGCGCTACTCCATCGGGCTGTTCGACAACACATCGAAGGTCTTGCTGCGCTACGAACTGACCCGCAACCTGAGCGTCGAGACCGCCTCCGGGACGACGGAGCAGTCGGTAGACCTGATCTATCGATTCGAGCGCTAGGGAGACGCTGCGGACTAAGGATCAAAGGCCTTTTTCACCACGAAGCACACGAAGGTACGAAGAAAGATCCATGCCGGTTTAACCACAGAGGACACGGAGGCGCTCAAACCTGCTCTCGGTGGTGAAGTATCGCTTCACCTGGAAGCTCTTCGCAACGGTGGTGCTGAACCCCTCGTCATCGCGAGGAGCGAAGCGACGTGGCGATCTGCATGGAAGTCACCCGAGCGAGCCCTGGGCTTGGCGCTCTGAGCCGAAAGCGAAGGGGCTTATCGTTTTCTGCGGGCGCCTGGGATCGAGCGGCTAGCTCGAAGTATCGCGAGCGCCGTTGCGTGCGGCGTCGATGCGTACCCGGATCTGGCTGCGATAGAGCTGCTCGTTGGGGATGCCCACCAGGGGACGGCCGACCGGCTGGCCCTCGGCATCGAACGCCATGATCGTCGGCACCACCCGCACGCCGTAGGCACGACCCAGCTCACTCCCCAGCTTGGTCGTGCCATCGAAATCCCGCACCTCCTGGCGATCCAGCATGACCTTGCGGATGTTCACACCCTGGAGAGCCGGGTCCGCGGTCATCGGGCCGAGATAGCGCTGTTCGGCACGATCACAGTACGGGCAGCTACTCGACGCGAACATGATCACGGTCGCCTTGCCATCACCCTGGGCGCTCAGCGCCTGGAGGTCCGTTGAACGTTCGACGCCGCCCGCCGCGACCGCAGTGGCCAGCAGCATGCCGACCAAAAAGGCCCCGGAGCGCAGCAGCATCGGGCCGAACGGGGAGCGGGGAAGGTTCGTATTCAGGTTCATGGTCATCATGGATCCTTGGGTGTTTGGAACCAGTCTAGGGCTGCCACATTAACGCAGGCTGAAGGGCCAGCAATCGCGCCTCCGCGTCCGGCCGAGCCGAAGGTCCGCCGAATGGCGCCCGCGAGTTGCCCACAAAAAAGGCCCCGCCGGAGCGGGGCCTGATTCCAACGCGCCGGCGAACCGGCGGTCAGGGTCTTGCCGGCGACCTTAGTCGGCGCGCTTGCGCACGTCGGAGGTCACTTCCACGCGGCGGTTGGCTTCGCGGCCTTCCTGGGTGGAGTTGTCGGCGGTCGGACGGTCTTCACCGTAGCCGACGGTGCGGATGTCACTTTCACGCACGCCTTCGCTGGCCAGGAAGTCGGTGACTGCCTGGGCGCGACGCTCGGACAGGCCCTGGTTGTAGTCGGCCGGGCCGATGGTGCAGGTGTGGCCTTCGACCAGCACCGAGCTGTACTCGGCGTCGTCGGAGGTCAGGCTGCGGGCCAGATCACGCAGGGCGGAACGACCTTCGGAACGCAGGTCTGCGCTGTCAAAGTCGAACAGGGCCTGGGCGCTCAGCGTGGTGGTGGTGAATTCCGGCTCCGGCTCCGGCGCCGGGGCAGCCGCCGGCTCGGGCTCGGGGGCCTCGGCAACTTCTTCGATGTAGCCCGCGCAATGCGGGAACTTCACGTTTTCTTCCGTCCAGGAGCGCGTACGCACACATTCACCGGAGCGATCGACCACAACCTTGCCGCTACGGTCGGTCACGTTGGCGGCCGGCGGTTCCTGCGCCACAACCTGCCCGGCGGCGCCGAGCACCAGCGAGGCCACGGAAGCGGCCAGAAGATTCTTAACGAGCTTATGATTCATTGCAAAGCCTCCTTGTAAAAACAATAGACGTCGGACCCGGGTTGAACCGCGCGACCACCATGGTACGCGCCGCGACCGCAATCCAAAGCAGCGAGCTCCTTGCGCCAAGCCCCCTACAGTACCCTGATAGTGGCACACAAGTTCGGGTTTTGCACGCATCGGAACGCAAATTATGTGTCGACATCACAACATCGTCACATTCCGTAAATTTCCGAATATCCAGTGACTTTCGACTGCCCTGTTTCGATATTGCAACAGACAGAACCCGAATCGCACAGAGACATTCCGGCAAGCTGTACTCCGGAAGACACACAACCCTGCTAAGGGTTCCTGAAACCGCGGATTTGGCACCCGAACTCGGACCCCAGGAAACGGTACCGGTCAGACAAAAAGACCCCGCCGAAGCGGGGTCCCTAGGTACATCAACGATGCACGGGTAAAGCGGCGAATTACATCATGCCGCCCATGCCACCCATGCCGCCCATGCCACCCATACCGCCCATGTCGTCGCCACCGGCGCCGCCACCGTCATCCTTCTTCGGGATGTCGGCAATCATGGCCTCGGTGGTGATCAGCAGGGCAGCGACCGATGCGGCGTTCTGCAGCGCGGAACGGGTCACCTTGGTCGGGTCCAGGATGCCCATGTCGATCATGTCTCCGAACTCGCCGCTCGCGGCGTTGTAGCCGTAGTTGCCCTTGCCTTCCAGGACCTGGTTGAGGACCACGGACGGCTCGTCACCGGAGTTGTAGACGATCTGGCGCAGCGGCTCTTCCATCGCACGACGGCAGATGTTGATACCGGCGGTCTGCTCGTCGTTGTCACCCTTGAGCTTGGTGATCGCGGCGCAGGCACGCAGCAGGGCCACGCCACCGCCGGGGACCACGCCTTCTTCCACCGCCGCACGCGTGGCATGCAGGGCGTCTTCGACGCGGGCCTTCTTCTCTTTCATTTCGATCTCGGTGGCAGCACCGACCTTGATGACGGCCACACCGCCGGCCAGCTTGGCCACGCGTTCCTGCAGCTTTTCCTTGTCGTAGTCGGAGCTCGCTTCCTCGATCTGCGCACGGATCTGGTCAACGCGGCCCTTGATGTCCTTGTTGGACCCCATGCCGTCGATGATCGTGGTGTTCTCCTTGGTCACCTGCACCTTCTTGGCGCGGCCCAGGTCTTCCACCGTGGTCTTCTCCAGCGACAGGCCAACCTCTTCCGAGATCACCTGGCCACCGGTCAGCACGGCGATGTCCTGCAGCATGGCCTTGCGGCGATCACCGAAGCCCGGGGCCTTCACGGCGGCGACCTTGACGATGCCGCGCATGGAGTTGACGACCAGGGTCGCCAGGGCTTCGCCTTCGATGTCCTCGGCGATGATCAGCAGCGGCTTGTTGGCCTTGGCCACGCCTTCGAGGATCGGCAGCAGATCACGGATGTTCGCGATTTTCTTGTCGAACAGCAGGATGTAGGCATCCTCCAGCTCGGCACTCATGTTCTGCTGGTTGTTGATGAAGTAGGGCGACAGGTAGCCGCGATCGAACTGCATGCCTTCGACGACATCCAGCTCGTTTTCCAGCGAGGAGCCTTCCTCGACGGTGATCACGCCTTCCTTGCCGACCTTGTCCATCGCATCGGCAATGATCTCGCCGATCGCGGTGTCGGAGTTCGCGGAGATCGAGCCCACCTGGGCGATCGCCTTGTGCTCGGTGCACGGCTTGGAGAGCTTCTTCAGCTCTTCGGTGGCGGCCTTCACGGCCTTGTCGATGCCGCGCTTGAGGTCCATCGGGTTCATGCCGGCGGTGACCGCCTTCATGCCCTCGCGGACGATGGACTGGGCCAGCACGGTCGCGGTGGTGGTGCCGTCACCGGCGGTGTCGGAGGTCTGCGAGGAGACTTCCTTAACCAGCTGGGCGCCCATGTTCTCGAACTTGTCTTCCAGCTCGATTTCCTTGGCCACGGACACGCCGTCCTTGGTCACGGTCGGGGCACCAAAGGCCTTGTCCAGGACCACGTTGCGGCCCTTCGGACCGAGGGTGACCTTCACGGCGTTGGCCAGGGTGTTCACGCCCTTGGCCATGCGGGTACGGGCGTCGGTACCAAAGCGTACTTCTTTAGAGCTCATGATTCGTTCTACTCCTGAAAATTCGTGTTAGACGGTCGCGGTTCGGGGCGTTCAGCCCTCGATGACGGCCATGATGTCGTCTTCGCGCATCACGAGGACTTCGTTGCCATCGACCTTGACCTCGGTGCCGGAGTACTTGCCGAACAGGACCGTGTCACCAGCCTTCACGTCCAGGGGACGGGCTTCGCCGTTGTCCAGGATCTTGCCGTTGCCTACTGCAACCACTTCGCCACGGATCGGCTTCTCGGCCGCGGAATCCGGGATCACGATGCCGCCGGGGGTGGTGCGTTCTTCTTCCATACGCTTCACGATGACTCGATCGTGCAAAGGACGCAGGTTCATGGCGCGAACTCCTTAATAAAATGTCTCAAACAGGAAAATTGGTTTGTCGGGCAGGCACCCTGTTAGCACCCACCCCTGACGAGTGCTAATAATAGGGGCACACAAGGGCGAGTCAAGAGCGCGCGTTACGAAAGCGGGGCCAGAAACGTGAATCAGCGACGGTCGTCGTGGTCCAGCCGATCGTTCGGCGCCTCGGGGCGATCGTCGTGGTGGCGGAATTCGCCCTCGATGGTACCGCCGCCCGGCGGCCCACCAGGGCCGCCGGTGCGCGTGCGGACCATGCCGCGGCGCAGGATGCCGGCCGCCGCCCAGCGCCGCAGCGGCGGAATCAACAGCACGAAGCCGGCGGCATCGGTAAAGAACCCCGGCAGCAACAGCAACACGGCGGCCGACATCAGCAGCCAGCCCTCGACCAGCCCGCGCGCCGGAACCTCCCCCCGCGCCAGGCTTTGTTGCAGCCGCCGCCAATGGTAGAAGCCCTGCAATCGGAACAACATCAGCCCGGCCGCCGCCGTGACGATCACCAGCACCACCGTCATCAGGGCGCCCACGGCATCGCCCACCCAGGCGAAGCCGAAGATCTCGAGCAGCACCAGACCGAGAAAGACAAACAGGGGAAAGAGGGGGTTGCGCATCGAAGGGGTTCCGCAGATCAGGCCTGTTTATTGGAACATGCGCCCCGGGTGGTGTCGATTGGAACCCCGCTGATGCGCGGATACTCCGATATCCAGGCACTCGCGGGTAGCTCGCCCCTTTGTCCTTGCACGACAAAGGGAATTAAGCCAGTCTCCTGCACGTCATTGGTGCATACGGCTATCTACATATTCGGAGAGTGACGGCTCATGTTGCGTAATCCAATCCTGATGCTGGCCCTGCTGGCCTTCCTTGTCCCGGCTCTGGCAACCGCCGCGGTCGAAGACCCGCGCGATCCGACACACCACTTCTTCGACCCGACCTTCGGCGAGTTCCCCGAAGAGCTGGAAGACGCGCGCGCGGCCGGCAAGAAAGGCATCCTGATCTTTTTCGAGATGGCCGACTGCCCGTTCTGCCACCGCATGAAGAACCAGGTGCTGAACCAGCCCGAGGTCCAGGAATACTTCAGCGAGCACTTCCGGGTGTTCAGCGTCGATGTCGAGGGCGCCATCGAGATCGTCACCTTCGAGGGCGAGACCAAGACCCAGATGGACTGGGCCACCCGCGACTACCGGGTACGCGCCACGCCGGTGTTCCAGTTCTTCAACCTGGAGGGCGAACCCATCGCCCGCTTCACCGGGGCCACCCGCGACTCCCGCGAATTCCTGCAACTGGGCGAGTTTGTCGCCGAGGGGCATTACAAGGACCAGAACTTCACGCGCTTCAAGCGCGAGCAAGACGGCCGCTAAACCCCTCTTCTTGCCACTCCCGAGGATCGACGCCTGATGTCGCCGATGCACCCCCGCTCGTCCTGCACCGGACGCCGGCGGCCCCTGGCTCGCCTGCTACTGGCCATTCTGCTCCTGTGGCCCCTGGCCGGGCCGGCGACTGCGCAGGAAGCCGGCGGCGCGACCGGCCTCGGCCCGCTGCCCAACCCAATGCGGGTGGGTGACGCCCTGGAGCGGGTCGACGCCCTGCACCCCCGGGTGCGTCAGGCGCGCGCCGACCGCGAACAGGCCCGCGCCGCCCTGGAGGCGACTCGGGCCGAGCGCGATGTGCGCGTGGACGCGCGGCTCGAGGCCCGCTGGATCGAGCCCAACGACTTGATTGCCGACCGCAGCCGCAACGACTCCCGCGCCTCCATCGTCGCACGCAAGCTGCTGAGCGATTTCGGGCAGTCGCATGCGCGCGAATCCGCAGGCGAACAGCGACTCGAGGCCGCCCGCCAGCAAGAGGAACTGACCCACGCCCGTCACCGCATCCACGTCCTCGAGCGCTACTTCGAGGTGCTGCTGGCAGATCTCGCCTTCGCCCGCGACACCGAGGCCATGGCCGCCGCCTACGTATCCAAGGAACGGGCCGAGGAGCGCAACCAGCGCGGTCAGGTCTCGGACATCGAGGTCTTCCGCCTGGAATCCGAGTACCAGACCCTGCGCGTGCAACGTACCCGCGCCCTGCAGGACCAGGCCCGCACCCGGGCCGCGCTGGCCGAAGCCCTGAACCGCCCGGACCGGCGCGTGCGTACCGTACTCGCCCCCATGCTGCCCCTGGATCTGCCCGAACTGCCCGAACTGGATGCGCTGCTCGCCGAACTGGATAACACCAGTCCGCGCCTGATGGCCGAGCGCCGCCACGTCGAGGCCGCCAGCCGCGAGGTGGCGGCCTCGCGCGCGCAGCGGCGCCCGCGCCTGTATGCCGAGGCCGAATCCGGCTGGTGGCACCGCGACCTGGGCGGCAGCGATCGCAACCCGTTCGCCGCCGGCCTGGTCCTGGAAATCCCGCTGTACGAAGGCCGCCGCCACGACAGTCGGGTCGGGCAGGCCGTCGCCGCCCGCCATCGAGCCGAGGCCGAGCTGGGCGAGGCCCGCATCGAGGCGCGCAACCGCCTGCGCGAGCTGTACGACGAGATCCGCGCACTACGAACCCAGCGCGACGAGGCCGCCTGGCGCATGGACTACCGCGAGCTGTACATCGACCGCGCGCGCTACCTGTACGACATCGAGGACCAGGCCGACCTGGGCGACTCGATGGTCCAGCAAAGCGCCGCGGCGCACTTCAATGCAAGCACCGAATTCCAACTGGCCCTGGCCTACGAGCGCCTGGCCCTGCTGAGCGGGCGCGACGAGCTGAGCCCGTTCCGCGCCACGGACGAAAACCCTTGAGCCGCCCAACCGCCGGCGACCGGACGGGAGACCTGACCATGCCCCGCGTATTCCATGTCCCATCCCTGCTGACCACCGGCGGCCTGCTGGCCCTGCTCGCCCTGGCACCCATGCCTCTACTGGCCGAGGAAGGCTTCGCGGCCCAACTCGACTGGGGTGAGCGCCACCGCATTACTGCCCCGATCGCGGGCCGCATCGAGGCAATCGAAGCCCGCGCCGGCGACCGGGTCGAGGCCGACGATGTCCTGTTCCGGCTGGATACCCGGCGCAGCGATGCCGACCTGCGCGCCGCCCGCGCGACCATGGAACGCCTGCAGATGGAGCTGGACGAAGCCGAGTGCGAGCGCGACAAGGCCGAGGATCTCTACGACCAGACCCTGATCGCCGCCCGCGAACTGGAGTTGGCACGTATCGATTACGCGACCGTCGCGGCCCGCCTGGCCGAGGCCCGCGCCCAGCGCGACCGCATCCGCGCCGATCTCGAGGACGCGACCATCCGCGCCCCGGCCAGCGGGCGCCTGGTGCGCCTCGACGCCAACACGGGGCAGTACGTCAATCCGGCGTTGCTGCCGCCGGTCCTGGCGATCCTTGGCACCATCGACCCGATGCGCGCCGTGGCCACCGTCCCGGCCGCCACCGCCGCCGACCTGGAACCCGGGGAGACCGTTACGGTCGTAGTCGGCGACCAGCGTCTTTCCGGCACCATTGCGACCATCGGCTGGGAGCCGACCGGCGACGAGCCCGAGCGGGGTTACCGCGTCGAGGTCGAATTCTCTCCGATGGACGACACTCCACTGCGCCCGGGTCAGCCCGCACGGATCGAACGGGACTCCTGATACATGAGCAATGAGCAATCGCCATCCAGCGCCCGCGCCTGGCTGGTCATTACCACACTCGACGACCCGGACACGGCTGAGACCCTGGCCGGCGCCCTGGTGAAACAGGGTCTGGCCGCGTGCGTGCATATCCTCCCGCCCGGACGCTCGGTCTACATGTGGAAAGGGAATATCGAAACCGACTCCGAAGTCACTCTACTGATCAAGACCTCGCCCGCGCGCCTGAACGATCTTCAGACCCAGCTGGCTGAACAACACCCCTACGACACACCCGAGATCATCGCCCTGCCGATTGAACGCGGGCTGCCCGATTACCTGGACTGGATAACGCAATGCACCTCATGAATCCGCGCACCTGGCTGGCAACCCTGCTGGTCGCACTCCTGCTGGCCCCGGGACTCACGCATGCCCTCTTCGAGGACGACCTGCTGGACCCAGATGACGCCTTCGCCCTGAGCGCCGAGGCGATCGACGCCGACACGGTACGGCTGACCTGGGACATCGCGGACGAGTACTACATGTACCGCGAGCAGTTCGACTTCACCCCCGAAAGCGACGGGCTGGAACTGGGCGAGGCCGAGATCCCGGATGGCGAGGTCAAGGAGGACGAATTCTTCGGGCGCGTCGAGACCTATCGCGGCCAGGTGCAGGTGGAGCTGCCGATCAAGGCGGCCGACAGCACCAGCATCGAGCTGACCGCGCGCTCGCAGGGCTGCGCGGACCTGGGCGTGTGCTACCCGCCGCACTTCCAGACCGTGTCCATCGAGCTGCCTGGCCTGCCCAGCGGCAATGGCGAGACCCGCGCGGACGAAGATGCCGGGGAAGAACGCAGCGCGCTGGGCGACCTGGGCAACCTGTCCGGCGACCTCGGCGCCGCCGATGACCTGCTGGAACCGGAGAAGGCCTTTGCCGCCTCGCTGGAGGCGATCAGCCAGAACGCGGCGATCCTGCGCTTCGACATTGCCGAGGGCTACTATCTCTACCGTGAGCAGCTGGATGTGCGCATCGCCGAGGGCGATGGCATCGAGCTGGGGCCGGTCAACCCACCGGACGGCGAGCTCCAGGAAGACGAGTTCTTTGGCGAGAGCCAGGTCTACCGGGGCCAGGTCGAGATCCTGGTTCCGGTCCTGCGCGACGCGGATGACGTCTCCGAGATCACGCTGGCGATCGACTACCAGGGCTGCGCCGACGCCGGCGTGTGCTACCCGCCACTGACCCAGGAGGTCTCGGTCTCCTTTGCTGCCGATCTGGCCGCCGAGGCCGACACCGACGCCCTGCCGGAAACCGGCGACGGGGCTGCGGAAGACGACGAGGCCGCGGCACCGGTCACCCAGCAGGACCGCATCGCGGCCCAGCTGGCAGACGGCCAGATCTGGCTGGTGGCCCTGGCCTTCTTCGGCTTCGGGCTGCTGCTGACCTTCACCCCCTGCGTGTTCCCGATGATCCCGATCCTGTCGAACATCATCATCGGGCAGAAGAACCTGACCACACGCAAGGCATTCCTGATCTCGCTGGTGTTCGTGCTGGCCATGGCGCTGACCTACACCATTGCCGGCGTATTCGCGGGCCTGGCGGGTGCCAACCTGCAGGCGGCCTTCCAGAACCCCTGGATTATCGGGACCTTCGTGGCCATCTTCATCGCGCTGGCGATGTCGATGTTCGGCTTCTACGAGCTGCAGATGCCGGCCGGCGTGCAGAGCAAACTTTCGCAGATCAGCAACAAGCAGGAAGGCGGCACCTACGTCGGCGCCGGCATCATGGGCTTCCTTTCCGCCCTGATCGTCGGCCCCTGCGTGACCGCACCGCTGATCGGGGCGCTGCTCTACATCAGCCACACTGGCGATGCGGTGCTGGGCGGGATCGCGCTGTTCGCGCTGAGCATGGGCATGGGTGCGCCGCTGCTGGTCATCGGCACCTCCGCCGGTCGCCTGCTACCGAAGGCCGGTCCCTGGATGGATACCATCAAGGCGGTGTTCGGGGTCGGCCTGCTGGCCATCGGCATCTGGCTGCTCGAACGGGTGATCCCGGGCGAGGTCGCGATGTTCCTGTGGGCGATCCTGCTGATCGTGACCGCCGTCTACATGGGCGCACTAAGGACCCTGCCGGACAATGCCTCCGGCTGGTACAGCCTGTGGAAGGGCCTGGGTGTGGTGATCCTGATCTACGGCGTGCTGCTGATGCTCGGCGCGGCGACCGGCGGCAAGGACATCTTCCGCCCGCTGGCCACGTTCAACCAGCCCGCGGTGACGGCCACGGGCGAGCAGTCCGGGCCGACCGAGATGGAGTTCACCTACATCGACAGCCTGGAGGACGTGGAGCGCGAAGTCGCACGGGCCCGCGAAAACGGTCAGCCCGTGTTCCTCGACTTCTACGCCGACTGGTGCGTGGACTGCGTGCGTCTGGACCGCACCACCTTCCAGGACCCGCGCGTGCTCCGAGCGATGGGCGACGTGCACCTCCTGAAGGCCGACGTGACCGACAACACCTCCGAGCACCGCGACCTGATGCGTCACTTCAACCTGTTCGGGCCGCCGGCCATGATCTTCTATGACACCGACGGCAACGAGCTGCGCAACTACCGCAATGTCGGCTATCTGAATGCCGACCGCTTCCTGGCACACGTGGAAAGCGCCATCGGGGTGACGCCATGAAACACCGCAAGCACGCACTCGCAGGGGTGGTGGTCGCCACGGCCAGCGCCCTGATCCTGACCGCCTGTGGTGACCCGGAACCCGAGATGGACGCCGAAGCAACCTCTGCCAACGCGGCCACCGAGGTCGCCGCCGAGGAGACCCAGGGCAATCAGCGCATCGACTTCACCCTGCCCGACCTCGCCGGTGAAGAACGCCAGTTCAGTGAGTGGGACGGCGACCTGGTCGTGCTGAACTTCTGGGCCACCTGGTGCCCGCCCTGCAAGAAGGAGATGCCGCTGTTCCAGCACACCTTTGATGCCAACCGCGAGGATGGCTTTACCATCGTCGCGGTCGCCGTGGACGAACAGACAGCCACGCAGCATTTCGTCGACGATTTCGGCATCGAATTCCCGGTACTGATCGGCCAGGACGACGCGGTCGCGATCGGCCGGGAATACGGCAACCGCATCGGCGCCCTGCCCTACACCGTCCTGATCGACCGTGACGGCACCATCCTCGACACCCATCGTGGCGAGGTGGAGCCCGCTGACCTGGATGGCTGGCTGGAGGCGCACCTGTAACGCCCCCACAAGGACGCCAAGGGAGACGCTGATCAACTCGCACGGCCGCAGGCCCCTTCCGCAACAAGGCTGGTAAGCTTGGCCGCCATGACCGAGCGCGAACGCCTGTGGGAACTCGCCCGCCTGATCCGGCTGGATCGCCCGGTGGGCATCTACCTGTTGCTGTGGCCCACCTTCTGGGCCCTGTGGGTGGCGGCCGAGGGCTGGCCGCCGGCCTACCTGATCTTCATTTTTGCCGCCGGCGTGGTGCTGATGCGCTCGGCGGGCTGCGCGATCAACGACTACGCCGACCGCGACTTCGACAGCCATGTGGCGCGCACCCGCGACCGACCGCTGGCGCTCGGCACCATCACCCCACGCGAGGCGCTGGGTACCTTCGTGGCCCTCAGCGTGGTCGCCTTCGTCCTGGTGCTGTTCACCAATGGGCTGACCATCCTGTATTCCCTGGTGGCGGTGGCACTGGCCGGCACCTACCCGTTCTCCAAGCGTTTCCACCACTTCCCGCAGGTCCATCTCGGCGCCGCCTTTGCCTGGGCCGTGCCGATGGCGTTCACCGCCGTCACCGGCGAGCACCCGCCCGAAGTGGCCTGGCTGTTGTTCGTAACCGTGCTGGCGTGGACGGTGGTGTATGACACCTTCTATGGCATGGTGGATCGCGAAGACGACCTGAAGATCGGGGTGAAATCCACGGCCATCGCCTTCGGCGAACTCGACCGCCTGATCACCGGCGGGCTGCAGGTTCTCGTGTGGCTGGGGCTTTATCTCGTCGGCCAGCACGCCGATTTCGGTGGCTACTACACCGCCGGGCTCGTGGTGGTGGCAATGCTGATGTTCTACCAGCAGTTCCTGATCTTCGAACGCGAACCCGCCGACTGTCTGCGCGCCTTCAAAAACAACCACTACCTGGGCGCCGTCATCCTTCTGGCGATGATCGCCGACCACCACCTGGGGGCCTGAATTCCGCGCCCGCACACCCTCAGGCGCGCGCGAGGACCAGTCCCTCCACCCGTGCGGCACCCTCGCGGCGCAGCACTTCGGCCAGTGCGGCCAGCGTCGCGCCCGTGGTCGCCACGTCATCCACCACCAGCACATGCTGCCCGGCGAGGCTCGAACCGTCCCAGGCAAACGCACCGTGGACATTGCGCCGCCGCGCCTTGCGACCCAGCGCCTGCTGCGACTCGGTCGCGCGGATGCGCCGCAGTCCGCGGGTATCCAGCGGGACATCCAGCACCCCCGCCACACGCCGCGCCAGGTAGTCCGACTGATTGAAACCTCGCTCGCGCAGCCGCCTGCCATGCAGCGGCACGGGGAGCACTAGATCGGGCAGATCGCCGTTCTCGCCCACCAGACGGCCCGCCACCTGCTCCGCCAGGGCCGCGAGGATGCGTTCGGCCCGTGCATTGGCGCCGTGCTTGTAGGCCAGGATCAGCTGATCCAGCGGCCAGGCATAGGCCCAGCCGGCATGCAGTGCATCCAGGACCGGCGCTCGGCGGATGCAAGCCGGGCACACTCCGGCGACCGGCAGGGGCAACGCACAGGTGGGGCAGGGGTGCTCGAGCGGCGCAAGATCCGCCCGGCAATCCGCGCAGATCGCCGGGCCGGGGGCCAGGCACAGTCCGCACTGACCGGGGTACAGGGCCTCCCCCAGCCAGTCGACGCAGGCCGCAGCCCGGGCCCTCAAACGCGCGGCCGGAGACCGCCTGGAAACGGGTCGCAATGAAGGGTCCGGGGCCATAATGGTATGCTCTGCTTTTTGCATGCAGGGTAGACCATGGCCACCAGGACCGTCTCCGGACGCAGCTCGCGGCGCGCCGCGTCGATGTTCGATATCGGCAACCTGATCAGCGTGTCGATTGCCGGCATCCCGCTGTTCCTGGTGAGCAGCGAGGGCGTCGGGGTCGGTTTCATCATCGCCGCGATCATGGGTATCGTCCCGCTGGTACTGTGGTTTGGCGGCTCGATGCTGGTCTACGCCCTGAACAAGCACCACCCCGATCCCCGCGTCGGCCACTTCACGCAGTGGGCCGCCTATCGCTACTACGCCCTGATGGGCCTGCTGATCGGGGTCGCCACCTTCTTTCCGCCGGATCTGAACTACTACCGCGCCTACTGGGCAATCGCCGCGGCCATCCTGCTGCCGTGGACGATCTACGCCCTGTTCAATATCTATCGCGAGCCCTGGACGGACGTCGAGATCCCCGCCGAAGCCGACAAGGAACATCATCTATGAGCACGCCCCGCCACGACTGGAACACCGACGAGGTCGAGGCCCTGCTCGACCTGCCGCTGAATGACCTGATCTTCCGCGCGCAGACCGTCCACCGCGAGCACTTCGACCCGAACGCGGTCCAGGTGAGCACGCTGCTGTCGATCAAGACCGGGGCCTGCCCCGAGGACTGCGCCTACTGCCCGCAAAGCGCGCACCACGAGGTCGAGATCGAGCGCGAACGCCTGCTGCCGCTGGACGAGGTGCTGGAGGCGGCCCGCAACGCCCGCGCCCAGGGCGCGACCCGCTTCTGCATGGGCGCGGCCTGGCGCAACCCCACCGACAAGAACCTGGAGCGCGTGATCGAGATGGTCCGCGCGGTGAAGGACGAGGGCCTCGAGACCTGCATGACCCTCGGCATGCTGAAGGCCGAGCAGGCCAAACGCTTGTCCGAGGCGGGACTGGACTACTACAACCACAACCTCGACACCTCGCCGGAGTTCTACGGTCACATCATCAGCACGCGCACCTACGACGATCGCCTCGAAACCCTGGAGCACGTACGCGAGGCGGGCATGAACGTCTGTTGCGGCGGCATCCTCGGCATGGGCGAGTCGCGCCGCGATCGCGCCCGGCTGCTGCAGCAGATGGCCAACCTGCCAAAACACCCGGAGTCGGTGCCGATCAACCAGCTGATCCAGGTCGAGGGCACGCCACTGCACGGCATCGAGCACCTCGACCCGCTGGAGTTCGTGCGTACCATCGCGGCCACCCGCATCCTGATGCCGGCCTCCTACGTGCGCCTGTCCGCCGGGCGCACCGAGATGTCCGACGAGATGCAGGCCCTGTGCTTCCTCGCCGGTGCCAACTCGCTGTTCTACGGCGACACCCTGCTGACCACGCCAAACCCCGGCGAGAACCACGACCTCGCGCTGTTCGAGCGCCTGGGCCTGCGCCCGGAGACTGGCCCGGAAGCCCCTGCGAAATCGGACCAGTCAGCCTCCGCCTCGGCCTGAGCCAGACCGGCGGTGAGCGGCGGCTTCCCCGACCATTTCTCGGCGGTGGCTAACGCTTACGGCCGCCACCGCCCGGACTACCCGGCCGAGCTGTTTGACTGGCTGGCGGCGCACACTCCGCACCACGAGCGCGCCTGGGACTGTGCCAGCGGCAACGGCCAGGCCGCGCGGGGCCTGGCGCCCCACTTCTCGCAGGTCTTCGCCACGGACGCCGCCCCATCGCTGCTGGCCACACTGCCGGATCACTCCTGGATCGACCGCGTCGCCTGTGCCGCCGAGGCCTGTGCCCTGGCCGATGGCTCGGTCGACCTCGCCTGTGTCGCCCAGGCCGCGCACTGGTTCCGCCACCCCGAGTTCCACGACGAGGTCGCCCGCGTCCTGCGCCCGGGCGGACTCTTGGCGATCTGGGGCTACGGCGTGCTGCGGGCCGAGGACCCCGCACTGGACCGCCTACTGATCGACTTCCACGACACCACCCTTGCGCCCTGGTGGCCGGAAGAGCGCCAGCACATCCGCAACCACTACCGCGACCTGCCGTTTCCCTGGCCCGAGATCGAGGCGCCCGAGTTTCGCATCACGCGCGAATGGGATCGCGCCACCCTGCTGGGCTATCTCGGTACCTGGTCCGCGATCCGCCGCGCCCGCGCCGCCGGCCAGGACCCGCTGGCCGCGCTGGCACCGGCCCTGCAAGCCCTGTGGTCCAACCCGAGCATGCCGGCACGGGTGCACTGGCCGATCTTCCTGCGTGCGGGCCTGCGCCCATGAGCGACTCACTCGATCACTACCTGGAGCAACGCCTGAGCACTGTGCGCGACGCCGGGCTATGGCGCCGCACCCGCATGCTCGACGGCCCACAGCGGCCCGAACAGGTTATCGACGGCCACCGCGTGATTGCCTTCTGCTCGAACGACTACCTGGGCCTGGCCGGTGACCCGGCGGTCGCCGCCGCCGCCCGCAAGGCGCTGGATCAGTACGGCGTCGGTGCGGGGGCCGCCCATTTGATCAACGGTCACAGCCGCGCCCACGACGAGCTGGAACAGGCCCTGGCCCGCTTCACCGGGCGCGCTCGGGCACTCGTCTTCTCCACCGGCTACATGGCCAACCTGGCCCTGGTCCAGACCCTGGTCGGGCGCCACGACACCGTCTTCGAGGACCGCCTGAACCACGCCTCGCTGATCGATGCCGTGCGCCTGTCGGGCGCGCGCAGCCAGCGCTACCGCCACGCCGAGCCCGAACACCTGCGCGAGCGCCTGGAGAAGGCGCCCGCGACCGGCCAGCGCCTGATCATCACCGACGGCGTGTTCTCCATGGACGGCGATATCGCCCCGCTTCCGGAACTCGCCGCCCTGGCGCGCGAATATAATGCCTGGCTGATGGTGGACGACGCCCACGGCCTGTCAGTGCTGGGCGACACCGGCGGCGGCACCTGCCAGCACTTCGGTCTCGGCGGCGACGACGTACCGGTCCTGATGGGGACGCTGGGCAAGGGCTTCGGCACCGCCGGGGCCTTCGTGGCCGGCTCCGAACGGCTGATCGAGACCCTGATCCAGACCGCGCGCCCCTACCTCTACACCACCGCGATGCCGGCCGCCCTGGCCGCCGCCACCCTGGCCTCGGTGCAAATCGCCGCGTCCGCCCACGACCGCCGCGCGCACCTGCAGAACCTGTTGCGACGCTTGGGCGACGGGCTGGATCGCCTCGGCCTGCCACACCCACCGCCCCTCACACCCATCCAGCCTGTCACCCTGGGCACCGCCACTCGCGCGAGCGCCGTCGCCGAGCGACTGTTCGAGGCCGGCTTCCTGGTCCCCGCGATCCGCCCCCCGACCGTCCCGGAAGGCGAGGCCCGCCTGCGCATCACCCTGTCCGCCGCCCACACCCAAACGCAGGTCGACACACTGCTGCAGGCGCTGGAAAAGGCTCTCAAGGACACACCGGCGTGACACCGCGCGCAAGCTTCTAGCCGTCATTGCGAGGAGCAAAGCGACGAAGCAATCGCCATCCGGATGCCCCCGGGCAGAATATTGGCAGATTGCCTGCCCCGGCAGATTGCTTCGTCGCCTTCGGCTCCTCGCAATGACGACTTGGTCGTCTCACCGCGTTGCAACGCAGACGTGCGACTGGGTCAGCCTCCCCCTACAGCTCGCCGCGTTCGGCGAGGGAGACGGCCTCGTCGGCGACGATCACGTGATCGAGGACGCGGATGTCGACCAGCCCCAGGGCGTCGGTCAGGCGGCGGGTGATGGCGACATCCGAACGCGACGGCTCGGCCACGCCCGAGGGGTGGTTATGGGCCAGGATCACAGCCGCCGCGTTGTGGTGCAGCGCGCGCCGCACAACCTCGCGCGGGTGCACGGAGGCACCGTCGATGGTGCCGCGAAAGAGCTCCTCAAAGGCGATCACGCGGTGGCGGTTATCGAGGAACAGCACGCCGAAGACCTCAAAGGGATAGTCACGCAGGCGCGCCGCCAGGAACTGCCGGGTGGTCGCGGGCGAGGTCAGTGCATCGCCGTGCTCCAGATCGGCCGCCAGGTGGCGGCGCCCCATCTCCAGCACGGCCTGGAGCTGGGCGTACTTGGCATCCCCCAGCCCCGGGGCGGCGCAAAACCCCGCCTGATCCGCCTGTAATAAAGGCCGCAGCCCGCCGAAGCGGCTGAGCAGGTCCCGCGCGACATCCACCGCGCTCTTGCCGGCCACGCCGGTGCGCAGAAAGATTGCCAGCAACTCCGCATCCGAAAGCGCGGCCGCGCCGCGTTCGATCAGCCTCTCCCGCGGGCGCTCGGCCGCGGGCCAGTCGGTAATCGCCATCACCACCTCCCTGTGGTTGCGTTACATGCGTCCGCTTTTTTCGGTTTGGGCCCTGGGCTAGTCCTCGAAGCGCGAGATGTCGCGCACCGCGCCGTAGGCGGCGGAGGTCGTCATCAGGGCGTAGGCGCGCAAGGCCTGGGTGACGGCCCGCTCCCGCGACTCGGGCTTCCAGGCCTTCGCGCCACGGGCCTCCATGGCCTCGCGCCGTGCGGCCAGCGTGGCGTCGTCGACGTCGATGCGGATCTCGCGACCGGGGATGTCGATCACGATGGTGTCGCCTTCCTCGATCAGGCCGATCGCACCACCCTGCGCCGCCTCCGGCGAGACGTGACCGATCGACAGCCCGGAGGTGCCGCCGGAGAAGCGCCCGTCGGTGACCAGCGCACATCCCTTGCCCAGGCCCTTGGACTTGAGATACGACGTCGGGTAGAGCATTTCCTGCATGCCCGGGCCGCCCTTGGGGCCCTCGTAGCGGATGATCACCACGTCGCCCGCCTGGATCTGGTCACCAAGAATGGCCTCCACCGTCGCATCCTGACTCTCGAAGACCCGGGCCGGACCCGAGAATTTCAGGATGCTGTCGTCCACCCCGGCGGTCTTCACGATACAGCCATCCGGGGCCATGTTGCCGTAGAGCACGGCCAGGCCACCGTCCTTCGAGTAGGCATGCTCGATGTCGCGGATGCAGCCGTTCTCGCGGTCGATGTCCAGGCTGTCCCAGGTCTTGTCCTGGCTGAACGCGACCTGGGTAGGCACACCGCCCGGGGCGGCCTGGTAAAGCGTCTCGGCCTCGGCGGCGTGGCGCATCACGTCCCACTGTTCCAGGGCCTGGCCCATGGTGTCGGCATGCACGGTGGGAATGTCGCGGTGGAGCAGCCCGCCGCGGTCCAGCTCCGCGAGGATGCCGACCACGCCACCGGCGCGGTGGACATCTTCCATGTGGTAGAGCTGGGTGGCCGGGGCGACCTTGCACAGGTTCGGCACCTTGCGCGACAGGCGGTCGATGTCGGCCATGGTGAAGTCGACCTCGCCCTCGCGCGCGGCCGCCAGCAGGTGCAGCACCGTGTTGGTGGAGCCGCCCATCGCGATATCCAGGCTCATCGCGTTCTCGAACGCCTCGAAGGTGGCGATGGAACGCGGCAAAGCAGATTCATCGTCCTGCTCGTAGTAACGCTTGGCCAGTTCGACCACGCGCCGGCCGGCCTGCTCGAACAGGCTCTTGCGCCCGGCGTGGGTGGCCAGCAGCGAGCCGTTGCCCGGCAGCGACAGCCCCAGCGCCTCGGTCAGGCAGTTCATCGAATTGGCGGTGAACATGCCGGAGCAGGACCCGCAGGTCGGGCAGGCGGAGCGCTCGATGGCCTCCACTTCTTCATCACTGGCACTGGAGTCGGCGGCCTTGACCATCGCGTCCACCAAGTCCAGGTGGATCACCTTGTCGCTGCCCGGGGCCTGCACCTTGCCGGCCTCCATCGGACCGCCGGAGACGAACACCACCGGGATGTTCAGGCGCATCGCGGCCATCAGCATGCCAGGGGTGATCTTGTCGCAGTTGGAGATGCAGACCAGGGCATCGGCGCAGTGCGCGTTGACCATGTACTCGACCGAGTCGGCGATGATCTCGCGCGAGGGCAGCGAATAGAGCATCCCGCCGTGGCCCATCGCGATCCCGTCGTCCACCGCGATGGTGTTGAACTCCTTGGCCACGCCGCCGGCCTTTTCCACCTCGCCGGCCACCAGCTGGCCCAGGTCCTTCAGATGCACGTGCCCGGGCACGAACTGGGTGAAGGAGTTGGCAATGGCAATGATCGGCTTGCCGAAGTCGCCATCCTTCATGCCGGTGGCGCGCCACAGGGCGCGGGCACCCGCCATGTTGCGGCCGTGGGTAGTGGTGCGGGAACGATAGGCGGGCATGTATATTCTCGTGAACGATTACGGTGAACGCAGATCGTACATAATGAGTCGTTCAAACCCCAGTACCCCGGAGCACCTGCAATGAAAATCGAAGTCGAGAACATCAAGTGTGGCGGCTGTGCCAGCTCCATCCGCAAGGGCCTGCTGCAGGTCGAGGGCGTCACCGACGCCGAGGTGGACGTGGAAGGCGGTGCGGTTGATATCGAGGCGCCCGACAGCGCCCGCGAGGCGGTCGCCGCCAAGCTCGCCAGCATGGGTTACCCCGAGGTCGGTTCGGTCTCCGGCCTGCGCTCCGCCAGCGCCAAGGCCAAGTCGTTTGCCAGCTGCGCCGTGGGGCGCATGAGCGGCGAATAGGCTTGATCAATACGTCGCGGTGGCGCGCGCAGCCCGGCCTTGCCGGGCTGGTGCTGCTGTTCGTCCTGGGCACGGGGCTGGCGCAGGCCGAAAGCGGGCTGCCGACCGCCGAACTGCAACTCGGCGAACAAGCCCTGACGATCGAGATCGCCGCGACCGACCGTAGCCGCCGGATCGGGCTGATGCACCGCGACCACCTGCCCGCCGACCACGGCATGCTGTTCATCTGGCCACGACCGGCGCACTACGGCATGTGGATGCAAAACACCCGCATCCCGCTGGACGTGGCCTTCATCGATGCCGACTTCACCATTACCAACATCGCCAGCATGACGCCCCACTCCACCCGCATACACGAGGCGAAACGGCCGGTGCGCTACGCCCTGGAGGTCAATGCCGGGTGGTTCAAGGAGCACGGCATCGCGCCCGGCGCCTCCGTCCCGGACCTCGAACGCCTCGTGGGCGAGACCGACTAGGGAAACACGGATCAATGTTTCCCTAACACCCCTTCCCGCAGGATCGGGCCAGCAGGCCTGACTGATCCCACGTGTACATTGATCCGTGATTCCCTAGACTGTCTGCTCAAGGACATCACCAGGAAACGGACACGCCCGTGACCGCCACATCCAACCCAGCCGCCCGCAATCACGCGCCCTCACGCCGAGCCCCGCAGCCCGGGGAGCTCGCCTGGTTCCGTGATGCGGTGCCGTACATCGCCGCCCACCGCGGGCGCACCATGGTGATCGCGCTCGCAGGCGAGGCCGCTCAGGCGCCGGAGTTTCCGGCACTGATGCGCGATATCGCCAAGCTCAATGCCCTGGGTATCCGGGTCGTTCTGGTCTACGGGGCGCGCCCGCAAATCGAGGCCCGGATGAGCGAGCGCGGACTGACCCCGGCCTACGCCAACGGGTTGCGCGTAACGGATGGCGCAGCGCTGGAAGCCGTGCTGGATGCGGTCGGTCGGCTGCGCCTGCAGATCGAGGGCCTGCTCTCGCGCAGCCTCGGCCAGCCGGGTACCGGCAACGCACGCCTGCGCGTGGCCAGTGGCAACTTCGTCACCGCACGGCCACTGGGCGTACGCGACGGCGTGGACTTCCACTACACCGGCGAGGTGCGCGGGGTGGACACCACCGCACTCGCGGCCCTGCTGGACCGCGAGCAGGTGGCCCTGGTCTCCCCGCTCGGCTACTCCCCCACCGGCGAGGTGTTCAACCTCTCCGGCGAGGATGTCGCCACCCAGGTCGCGATCGCGCTGAATGCCGACAAGCTAATCTTTCTCACCGAGGCCGGGGTGTTGCGTGATCCCGAACACGGCGTGCTGGACCAGCTCACCGTGCCGGCCGCCCAGAAGCTGCTGGAGACCGCCACCGACCTGCCGCAGGAACTGGCCAACCATCTGAAGAGCGCGCTCGACGCCTGTCGCCAGCGCGAGATCCGGGTGCACCTGATCGACCGTCGGGACGACGGTGGGCTTCTGACCGAACTGTTCACCCGTCTGGGAATCGGCACACTGGTCTCGCGCGAGCCACTGGAACGGCTGCGCCCGGCCACACTCGACGATGTCGGCGGCATCCATGCACTACTGGAACCACTGGAGGCCGAGGGCATCCTGGTGCATCGCGCGCGGGAGCACCTGGAGCTGGAGATCGACCGCTTCCAGGTGCTGGAGGCCGACGGCCTGATCATCGGGACCGCCGCGCTCTACCCGTTCGAGGCGGATGCCGCGGAGATCGCCTGCCTGGCCCTGCACGCGGATTACCGCGGGAGCGGCCGCGGCGACCGTTTGCTGCAGGCGATGGAACACCTGGCGCAGGAACAGGGAATCCGGCGGGTATTCGTGCTCACCACACGGACCGCCCAGTGGTTCCAGGAACGCGGTTACACGCCAGGCAAGGTGGACGATCTGCCCGTCAGCCGGCAGACCCGCTACAACCAGGCGCGCAACTCGCGGGTGTTTACCCGCGCGCTGGCCGGCGAGTAACCCGGACCAGACAGGCCCTATTCATAGCGGGCCTCGTCGCGCTCATGGGCCTCCTGGGCCACCACGCTCAGCGTGGCAATCGGGCGCGCCTCAAGCCGAGCGATGCCGATCGGTTCACCGGTCTCCTCGCAATAGCCGTATTCGCCCTGCTCGATGCGCGCCAGCGCCGCGTCAATCTTGTTCAGGAGCTTGCGGTACCGATCCCGGGTTCGCAGCTCCAGGCCGGCATCGGTCTCGTGGCTGGCGCGGTCATTCGGGTCCGGCTCCTGCCAGCTCTCGCTGCGCAGGTGCTCCAGAGTCTGCTCCGATTCCTCGATCAGCTCGGCACGCCAGGCCTCGAGCTTGGCGCGAAAGTAGTCCAGTTGACGCGGATTCATGTAGGGTTCGTCCTCGGACGGACGGTACCCGGAATCCGGGCGGGTCTTGGCTTCTTGGCTCATCTTGGACCCCTCGCCAGGCCCCCTCTCGCCCCATGCGGGAAGGCCCCGGCGCATTGCACGGTACACCCGATCGAGTATAGGGCAATAACCCTGCCGGGCGGCAAACACGAAAGCGCGCCCGAACGCACACAACCGGCACCATACGGAAGACGACACCGGCCGCATGCAGCACATCCTTCAGATCAGCGACACCCACCTCGGCCGGGAGCCGGGCCCCATTCGACCGGGTTATCCCGACAGCGACCGCCAGCTCGCCCGCGTGCTCGAGGCCCTGCGCCGGAACGAGGCCCGGCCGGACCTGCTATGGCTCACGGGCGACCTGGCCGAAGATCCGGATCCGGCGGCCTACACGCGACTCCTCGCAATGCTCGACGAACACGTGAAAGGCTGGCCGCTCGCCGGCCTGGCGGGCAACCACGATGACTGGACCCTGCTGCACCGCGCCTTCACGGGCGCCGGACACGCCCTGGACGGCCACCGGCTGCTCGGCGACTGGCTGCTGGTCGGGATCAATTCGGCGGTTGCGGGGCAGGCGTCCGGGCGCATCGAGCCGGCCGAGTTGTCGCGCCTGGATCAAGTACTGACCGCACACCCCGATCACTGGGGCATGGTCGCCGTTCACCACCCGGTCGTGCCCGTCGGCAGCGCATGGATGGACCGGATCGGCCTGACCAATCCCGACGACCTGTTCGCGATCCTGGATCACCACCCGCGCGTACGCGCCTGCCTGTTCGGCCACATCCATCAGGATTTCCGCGCCGAGCGCCAGGGCGTCGAACTGCTGGGCTGCCCCTCCACCTGCGTCCAGTTCGCCCCCGGCTCCGAACAGTTCGCGCTGGATACCGAACATGCCGGCTACCGCGTTCTGGCACTGCATGCCGATGGCCGCATCGATACCCGCGTCGAGCGTCTATCCGACGAATTTCCCGAGGCCCGCGCATGATCCCGGACGATCGCCGCAGCGAGCAGCTCCAGGCCTGGCTGAAGGGCCAGCCGGGCAGGTTTACCGACCTGGCACTCCTGCGTGCAGATGCCAGTTTTCGGCGCTATTTTCGCCTGTGCCGCGACGACCAACCGGTGGTGCTGATGGATGCGCCACCCGAGCGCGAGGCCACCGAGCCGTTCGTGGAGATTGCGCGACTGCTGGAATCGCTGGGGCTACGCCCGCCGCGCATCCTTGCGCACGATCCAGCCACCGGCTTCGTGCTGCTCGAGGACCTCGGCGACCGAACCTTCACCCGGGCCCTCGCCGAGGGGGCCGCGGAAGGCCCGTTGTACGACCGCGCCATCGACACCCTGATCCAGCTGCATCGCGCCTGGCCAGCGCAGGCCGCGAAGGCCCCGGACGTCCCCGCCTACGACACCCCGCGCCTGCTGGACGAGGCCGCGCTGTTTGCCGACTGGTACTGGCCGGAACAACACGGCACCCCGATGAGCGCCTCCCTGCGCAACGGATTTCTCGCAGCCTGGCGGGAGGCGCTGGAAGGCCTGCCCGTCCTGCCCGGGACACTGGTGCTACGCGACTTCCACGTGGACAACCTGATGCTGCCACCCGGCGAGGATGGCGATTGTGCCGTCCTGGATTTCCAGGATGCCGTGATCGGCAGCCCCGCCTACGATGTCGTCTCGCTGCTGGAAGACGCCCGGCGCGAGGTGTCACCCGCCACCGTGGAGCGGGCATTGAAGCGTTATGCCGCGGGAACGGCCTGGGACCCCGAGATCTTCATGCAGCACTACCGCGTCCTCGGCGTCCAGCGCAGCACCAAGATCCTCGGGATCTTCGTACGCCTGGCACGCCGGGATGCCAAACCGCGCTACCTGGAACACCTGCCGCGCCTGCATCGACTCCTTGCGCAGGGGCTGTCACAGCCGGCGCTGGCACCGGTGGCCGATTGGTTCCGCACCCACATGCCCGAACGGATGCGGGAGGATTAAGCCGTGCACGCAATGATCCTGGCCGCCGGGCGCGGCGAACGCATGCGCCCGCTGACCGACCACTGCCCCAAGCCGCTGCTGCCGGTCGGTGGCCGGCCGCTGATCGGCTACACGCTGGATCGTCTGGCGACCGCCGGGTACCGCGAGGTAGTCATCAACCTCGCGCATCTGGGCGAACAGATCCGCGCCACCCTGGGTGAACGCCAGTCAGGCCTCGCGATTCGCTACTCACCGGAGCCCACGGGTGCCCTGGAGACCGCGGGCGGGATCCGCCAGGCCCTTCCTCTTCTGGGGGAGGAACCGTTTCTGGTGGTCAATGGCGATGTCTGGTGCGACCACCCGCTGACACCCCCGGCGACGATGAACACAGCCGCCGACCGACCGCTCGCGCACCTCGTACTGGTCGCCAACCCCGACCATCACACGCAGGGCGATTTCGCCCTGGACGGGGAGCGGGTGGCCCTGGAGGGGAACGAGTTGCTGACCTTCAGCGGCATCGGCTGGTACGACCCGGCGCTGTTTCGTGATCTGCCACCGGGGCGCCGGGCCCTCGGCCCCTTGCTGCGTCAAGCCATCGAGGCCGGCCGGGTGACCGGCGAACACTACACCGGCGCCTGGCGCGACATCGGCACACCGGAGCGCCTGGCGGCGCTGGACACCGAGCTTGAGGGGCGCTGATCACCCAACGCAGGGGGGATGCGGCCGGTCCGGTCAGGGCTTGATGTAGGTGTAACCGGAGCGTTGCAGGCGGGTCAGTTCCACGATGCCACTGGGGACCACGTCCCTGTCCGACACCTCATGCAGATCGCTGCGTTCGAGCCCGCGCGATTCCAGCGAGTTGCCACACACCAAAAAGCGCACATCCTGCAGCTTAAGGGTGTTCACGGTACTGCGCAGGTCCGGATCGGTACGGGCGTGCTGCAGCAGACTGATGCCGCTGCCATGAGTCAACACCTTGATCCTGAGCGAAACATCATCGGGGCTACCGTCGATATGGTTCTGCAGGTTGCGCAGGGCGTTCAGGTGGAGCTCCAGGTCATCGGTGTTGATGTGATAGACCACCCGCAGCGGCTCTTCGGCCGCCGGCGCCTTGGCGACGGCGGCCATCAATACAGCGGTCGCGCCGCCTGCCGCCAGCATCAACAAGAGCGCCCCGGCCAGGAACCAGCCGGGGCGCAGCACTTGTGGGTCGACTTGCATCGAGACTCCGGCCGTGCCGAATCAGACCTTGATGTAGATCCAGCCTTCCGCCTGACGGCGGGCCGCCTCGGCGACGCCGGAATCGATCAGTTCAGCCTGTGGCAAAATGTCCACCTTCTGGCCTTCCTCGCGCGCCAGGCGGTTGAGGGTCTGGGCACAGGCGGTAAAGCGCAGCGTGGGGTACGCCTCCGCCATGCTCGCGACGCGTTCAGGATAGGGTGCGCTGTCGGTTCGCAGCATGCCCATCGCGTTGTTGTGCACCACCACCTGCACGTTCAGGTCGCGCCCGACCGTGGCCGCCTCGCGATACATGCTCTCGATGTCGTCCAGCAACTCGGCCATCGCACGGGTATCCGCCTCGTTGATGTGCAGCAGAATCTGATCGGTTTCGGTTGCCGAAAACACCTGCTGCGGGGCCGCGGCCCCGCCGGGCGCGTTATCGCTGGCAGCCATTTGCGCCAGGGCCCCGGACTCCTGGCCGGCCGCAGCAGCATGGTCGCCCCCGAAGAAACCGGCATCGCGAGTGATCTCGTATCCACCCAGCGAACCCACGACCAGCGCGAGCACGCCGGCCGCCACCGACGGGAACCAGGCCGAACGTCCACCACGCGATAACCGGCAACGGCCACCGGTGGTGCCGGCCGCGCGCCCGGCCGGGACGTCTTCGTAGGCCATGTTCACCAGCTCCTTGAGCTGGTGCATGTCGCAGACTTCGCGACTCAGATGCTCACTGGAGGCGATCGTCTTCAACGTAAACAGACGATCCTCCGGCGAGAACTCGCCGTCCACGAAGGCATTGAGAATCTCCTCGCTGGGTCGATTCTTTGCACTCAGTCGTTCATTCGACATGCCGATTCCTCACTACCTTGAGATAGGGTGTATCGGCCGCTGTCCCCGTGTCGGCCTGCTGCTCCAGCAGCACCTTCTTCAACTGCGCCCGAGCCCGGCTCAGGCGACTCATCACGGTGCCGATCGGTACGTCCAGCACCTCCGAGACCTCGGAGTAGGCAAAACCCTCCAGGTCCACCAGCGCGACCACCTGCCGGTGATCGGTACTCAGTTCGGCCATGGCCCGGTGAACATCCGCGACCATGCGATTGCGCTCGGTCTGCTGCTCCGGGCAGTCCTCGCAGGACAGCTCCATGCTGTCCACATCCACCGTGTCCTTCTGCCGCCGGCCCCAGTCGCGGTAACAGTTGGTCATGATGCGGAACACCCAGGCCTTCAGGGCGTTCTCGTCCTGCAACGACTTCAGCCGGGTCAGGGCCTTCATCATTGCCTCCTGCACCAGGTCATCCGCCAGCGCGGCATCGTGACACCACGCGAATGCCATGCGGTACATCTGTGGCCGCAGGTCGCACACCTTCTGACGCAGCCTGCGCTGCGCGAACCAGTTCGCCATGTTGTCGATTCCTCCATCCGCAGGCCGTACATGCGGCCTTGCTTGTTCTTGTACCCTGTAGGACGCTACGGGGCGCGAGGCTATTCCGGCCCCTCCACCGCAGACGCCGCACATCCCGGGCTTCGTCGATCAGGATACCCAATGCCATTCGATCCGCAACAACTGGAGCGCGCTTTCGCCTTTGACCCCGATACCGTGCGGGATCTGCGCGAACGCTGGGCGCGCCTGATCACCGATGCCGTCTGGGGCGAGCTCAAGACCGGCACCATCGGCGCCGTCCCGCGCCTGCGCAAGCGCCTGCTGGAACTGGGTGAGAACCTGCGCTCCATGCTGTCGGACCGCGCCTGGATCCCGCACGAGCGCGAACGCGTCAAGGGTGCGATGGCCGCCAGCCTCAACCTGCGTGACAGCCTGCAGCAGACCGACCGCGCTGCCAAGCTGCTCAATGGCGGGGCGGACTTCGAAGCCTTCGAGGCCGACTATCTCGCCTTCCGCAAGAGCCTGCTGACCTTCATCGAGCACCACGAACAGATCTGGGGCGATCTTCTGGAGAGCCTCTATGACGACGCACCGGACGACGACCGGGACGAGGACTAGGCCTTGGGCCGCGAGATCCGCGAGGAGCACTTCGGCGCGGCGGACTTTGACCGCTTCCACCAGGCCCTCGCGGACGAGACGGCCCAGCTGCTGGACTGGCTGCGCACGCAACCGCCCGAGGACCCCGCCCCACCCCCGCGGCTGGGCTTCGAGATCGAAGCCTGGCTATGCGACACCCAGGGGCGACCGCTACCGGTCAATGACGCCTTCCTCGCCGCGATGGACAGCCCGCTGGCCACCCTTGAACTGGCGCAGTTCAATGTCGAACTGAACAGCGGCGTCTTCCGCGCCGGTCCCGGCTGCTTCAGCGCAATCCTCGACGAATTGAACGAGACCCTGCGCCGCGCGCGCCGGGCCGCCCGCCACGCCGGGGCGGAACTGCTGATGGCCGGCAGCCTGCCCACCCTGGAACCGGACGACCTCGGGATCCACCACATGTCGCAGCAGGCCCGCTACCGGGCCCTGAACAGCGCGATCCTGGAACAACGCGCCCAGCGCCCGCTGCAGGTGGATATCGTCGGTCACGAGCACCTGCAGCACCGCCACGCGGACGTGATGCTGGAGGCCGCGGCGACCTCCTTCCAGGTGCATATCGAGACCCGCCCCGAGGTCGCCCACCGCGCCTACAACGCCTCTCTGGTCGCCGCGGCACCGGTGCTGGCCGCCGCCGGCAATACGCCCTACATCTTCGGCCACGACCTGTGGGCCGAGAGCCGCATCCCGTTGTTCGAGCAGTCGGTGGAGGTCGGCGGGTTCGCCAACTCGGCGCGTGGCCCGATCCGCCGCGTGACCTTCGGCACCGGCTATCTGCACGCATCCATCGGCGAGTTGTTCACCGAAAACCTCGAGCACTTCCCGGTGTTGTTGCCGGTAGCCCTCGACGAGCCGGCCGATCAACTGGCCCACCTCGCCTTCCACAACGGCACGATCTGGCGCTGGAACCGGCCGATCGTCGGCTGCGACGCGGATGGCCGACGCAGCCTGCGCCTGGAGTTTCGCTGCCTCCCGGCCGGCCCGTCGCTGATCGACATGCTGGCCAACACCGCCTTCACCCTGGGCCTGATCGAGTACCTGGTGGCCGAATCGCCCAACGGAACGCTGGAGACCCCGTTTTCTGAGGCCCGCGACAACTTCTACAATGCCGCCCGCTACGGGCTGGATGCTCGCCTGCGCTGGGGCCATCGCGACCCCGTCCCGGCGCCACGCCTGATCACGCGGGAGCTGCTCCCCCGGGCGGCCGAGGGTCTGGAGCGCCTGGGCATCGACCGCAGCGAACGCGACAACCTGCTTGGCATCATCGCTGCGCGCGTCGCCAGCCGCCAGACCGGCACGCACTGGCAACGCGACTGGGTCGCGCGCCACGGCCGCGACTGGCCGGGCCTGGTCCACGCCTACCGCGGCTGGCAGAACACCGGCGCGCCGGTTCACACCTGGGGACTTTGAGGAAACCCGTGACTCTCTCGATCAACGAATACTTCGAACTACCCGACGGCTTCCTCGAGGCCACGCCCGCCACCCTGCACCAGTACGTGCCCGGGCCGGCGCTGATCCACCTGGAAGGCCAGCGCGAGCCTGCGGTGGCCGTGGTCCTTCTGCTGCACGGAAACGAGCCGGTGGGCCTGCACGCGGTGCAGCAACTCCTGCGCCACTACACCGGGCGCCCGCTGCCGCGCGCGCTGACCCTGGTCGTGGGCAACCCGCAGGCCGCAGCGCTCAACCAGCGCCACCTGGACGACCAGCCGGACTTCAACCGCATCTGGCCGGGGACCGAGCAGGGCGGCTCTCGCGAGGCCGACGTCTTCGCCGAACTCTGCCGGCGCCTGGAAGGACGCGGCCTGTTCGCCGCAATCGACCTGCACAACAACACCGGGCGCAATCCCCATTACGCCTGCATCAACCGTCTGGAGGCGCCGTTTCTCAATCTGGCCGCGCTGTTCGGACGCACGGTGGTCTACTTCACCCGGCCGCGCGGGGTCGCCTCCATGGCACTGGCGCGTATCGCACCGGCCGTCACAGTGGAATGCGGCCACCCCGAGGACGCGGCCGGCGTGGACCACGCGCGCGAGATGATCGATGCAGTGCTGCACCTGGACCACTTCGCCCAGGAGCCGCCGCGGACGGGCGCCATCGAGATCTTCCACACCGTGGCCCAGGTACGGGTGCGCCCCGGACTACAGGTCGGACTGGACGCGCAGCACGACGTCCGCCTGGAACCCGACCTGGACGGCCTGAATTTCCAGCTACTGCCCGCCGGCTCGCGCCTGGTGAATGTGCACGCGGACGCCCAGGACCCGCTGATCGCGATCGCCGAGGACGGTTCGGAGGTGACCGGGGAATATCTGGAGCGGGCCGGTCAGGAGATCCGCCTGAAGCGCCAGGCGATGCCGTCCATGCTCACGCTGGACACCCGCGTGATCGCCCAGGACTGCCTGTGCTACCTGATGGAGCCGCTGACGCTCTGATCCCGCCGCTGTTCGCGACGGATTCGAATCCGGCTCAGGCGTCGCGTTCGACGCGCTCGAGGACCTGGGCGACGTGATCGCCCTTGCGGTAATTCGGGAGGTCGCGCTGCATGTCCGCCAGCGCCTTGTCACGCTCCAGCGCACTGTCATACCAGCGATAGGATTCCCAGTCCGCCCCCAGCAGGTGCGGCATGGAAAGGGTGCTGCCTTCCGGCAGGCGAATGCGGATTCCGTAACGTTTCATGGCGTTCATCCGAGGTTGGTCCCAGTGAGCCGGGCCGGCCGGCGCGCAGTCTAGCCGAGCCCCGAACAGGCGGCAATAAAGCCCTCCGGCGCGCCTATTGGCCCCGGCCGACCACAAAATCGAAATAGTGATCCGGAAAGGGCTCGTCCGCCAGGGTGAAATGCCACCACTCCTGCTCGTAGGGCTCGAAGCCCGCCTCTACCATCAGCCGCTGCAGAAGCATGCGGTTGGCCCGCTGCTGTGCGGAAACACCGTCATCCCCGGGCCAGGAGCGCGGACTGAACCGGTCAAATCCGGTGCCCATCTCCAGCGCCTCGCCGGAATCGCGATCAATCAAGGTCAGATCGACCGTCGAGCCACGCGAGTGACTCGACCGGGCCGCGATATAGCCATGCTCGAACAACTCGTCCTTGGCAACTTCCGGGTAATACCGTGCCTGCATGCGGGTATCGCCGAGGTCCTCAGCCCAGCGCACGAAGTGCGCGACGGCCCGCGCGGGCCGATAGCAGTCGAATACCTTGAGACCAAGCCCGAACGCCGCGAGACGTTCCTGCACCCGGGCGAGGGCATGGGCGGCCGGGGACGTCAGGATGCAAACGGGGGACTCGTAACCATCGATCCGTTCGCCCACGAAGTTGTCGTCGCCAAAGTACCGGATCTCCTCGACCAGGTCCGTTACCACGTCACCCGCCGCAACAAACCCTGCCGGGCGCCCATCATCCGCGACCGTGGCCCCACTTGCCGCCATTGCGACCAGCAGCCCAAGCCCCGCCAGAATCGTCCGCTTGCTGCGCATACCGCCCCCTTGCCCACGCCTTCGTCACTGCCAGGATACGCAAAGCCAAAACCGGTAGCAGCGCCCAACACCAAAAAGGGCTGCCGGAAGGCAGCCCTTTTGGAGAATTCGGTGGTGGCTACGCCCTGATTCGAACAGGGGACCCCATCATTATGAGTGATGTGCTCTAACCAGCTGAGCTACGTAGCCACGCGGGCTGCGAATTCTCCGGAGGCCGGCGCATAAAGTCAAGCCAGCGCGGCGCCCGGCGGGGTTCAGATCTGCAGGCGCTCGACCACGCGGCCGTTCTTGAGGTGCTCTTCCAGGATCTCGTCGATGTCGCGTTCGTCCTGGTAGGTGTACCAGACGCCCTCCGGATAGACGACCGCGACCGGTCCCTCGTTGCAGCGGTCCAGGCAGCCGGCGGTGTTCACCCGCACCTGGCCCTTGCCGTGGATGCCCATGGCCTTGGCCTGGTTCTTGGCATAGGCGCGCATCTCGGTCGCCCCGTGGTCCTCGCAACAGTTGCCGTCCTCGCGGCAGTTGGTGCAGAAAAAGATATGGCGCTGGTAGTAGCCCATGGAAGTCTCCGGTGATCCCTGCGGCTCATGATAACGCTGCCACCGGCAAAACGGCGGGTGGCAGCGTGCGCTGTCCGTGCATTCAGCGGAAGCGGTAGACCAGGCTCACGTCCGTGATGGTGTCGGTATTCTCCACGCCGGGCTCGACGTCGGTGTTGTGCTTCACGGTGAAGCTGGTACGCAGGGACATCCGGCTGGTGACATCCGCGGTCAGGGCGAGGATGTTCTCGATCTCGGTGTTGTCGCTACCGGTCAGGATCAGCAACTCGTCGGTGAGGCGGGCGCTTTCGCTGATCTCCCAGCGGAAGTTGCCGGCCAGGCGGCCGACCGGTTCGCTGTCGGTCTCCCCGGTCGTGCGGATGCGCACCTGGCGCATACCGGCACCGATCTCGCCGTCCAGCTGCACCCGCTCGCCGTCGATCAGGCGACGACCATAACCAGCCGTGGCCGAACCCTGGTAGTCATAGTTGCTAAAACGGTCACGCTCGTAGCGCAGCGCCCCGAACAAATAGTCGTGCTCGCCCAGCTTGCGGTCCGCCTGATAACCGGCGATGTAGCGCTCGCCGGTGGTTTCGTCGTCTTCCTCGTGAAAGTACGCGTCCAGGCGGATGCGATTGCGCCAGTCAATGGTGGTGTGCTCGGCGCGGAAACGGCCCGTGGCCGTGGTGGACTCGGTGTTCCCGGTGGTCTTGGAGGCCCCGAGCTCGATCGTCGATTGCCAGCCCTCGGCCTCCCAGGCCAGGGCCTGCGAGACTGGTATGCTCAGCAGGATGAGCGAGGCAAACGCAGACCCGACGGGCCGGAACGAACGCACGAGCATGGGAGACCTCCCGGAATCGAATGAGGGCAAGACCCTAGCAAAGCCGCTCGGCGCATCGGACCAGCCCCTGAGATTCCGGGGACTTTCCGCCGCGGACCAGTGCGTGCACTGCGGGCTGTGCCTGCCGCACTGTCCGACCTACGGCTGGCACGGGGTCGAGGGCGACTCCCCGCGCGGGCGGCTGACCCTGATGCAGGGCCTGGCCCAGGGCCGGCTGGAGCCGGAATCCGAACGCCTGCGCAGCCATCTGGAAGGCTGCCTGGGTTGTCGCTCCTGCGAGACGGTGTGCCCGGCACGCGTGCCCTTCGGGGCACTGATGGACCGCGCCCGCGAGATCCTGACCGAACACCCCACCACGCCGTCGCGCGGGGAGCGCTGGCGCCAGGCGCTACAGCACCAGGCCCTGCTACATCCGAGCCTGCGCAGCCTCGGGGGGCTGGCGGCGCGCACTGGCGCCCGCCTGGGTGTAGACCGCCTGCTGCCGCGCGGCGGCTGGGAACGCAGTCTCGCCCACACCCGCGACTCCCTGGCACCCGCCCCCCGGCTGCGAGCGACCGCGACCCCGGAAACGGCCGACGCCTTGCTGTTTACCGGCTGCATGGACCGCTTCTTCACCGGACCCGACCTGGAGGCCGCGCTGGAGGTCCTCGACGCCCTCGGCGTGCGCATCGCCATCCCGCAGGGCCAGGTTTGCTGCGGAGCGCTGGACCAGCACACCGGCCACCGCGCGGCGGCGCAGGCGCTGCAGGCGCGGAATGGCAAAGCCTTCGGCACCCGCGAGGTGCCGGTGATCGCGCTGGACAGCGGTTGCGAGGCCACGCTGCGCGAATACCCCGAGGGCACTGTGTCGGCACGCAGCCAGAGCCTCACCCGGTTTCTGGCGCAGTGGCTGGACACCAACACCAACGGAGATATCTGGGACGCCACACCGATACGCATCGCGCTGCATCGGCCCTGCACCCTGCGCAACGTCACCCGCGAGGCCCACGAGCTGCCCGCGCTCCTGGCACGCCTGCCTGGGGTCACGCTGGCGCCGGTCGCCGACGCGCCGAACTGTTGCGGCGCCGGCGGCACCGCGATGCTGACGCAGGCAGCCATGGCCGACGACCTGGGCACCGAGACCCTGAAGGTCCTGACCGCCGATGCGCCGGACGTGATCATCAGCCCCAATGTCGGTTGCAGCGTGCACCTGCGGGCGCTGGCCAGCGAACAATCGGGCCTGCCGGAGATCCTGTCGCCCGCCCGCTTTCTGGCACGGCGTCTGAAAAACCACACCCACCACTCCGCCGGGCGCTGATCCCTGCCCGCGCTTGCGGTACCCTTGAGGGGTACACCACGACGCCCCAACCGGACCGGAACCATGCGCCGACTTTCCCCGCTGGACCACCTGATCAACCAGGCCGACGCCTTCGTGAAGGTCGTCTCCGGACAGGCCCGCTCCACCGGCCGGCCATCCCCGGGTGGGGACGACATCGGGCCGCACCTGGAGGATCACGAACGCGACCTGTCCGCCCGCCTGATGCGGGTCAATCATGCCGGCGAGGTCGCGGCGCAGGGGCTGTACCAGGGCCAGATGCTGACCGCCCGCAACCCGGAGATCCGCGGCCACCTGGACCAGGCCTCGCGCGAGGAGGGCGATCACCTGCACTGGTGCGCCCGCCGGGTACACGACCTGGGCGGCCGCACCAGCCTGCTGGGGCCGTTCTGGTACATGGGTTCGTTCGGGATGGGCGCGCTCGCCGGCCTGACCGGCGATGCCTACAGCCTGGGCTTTATCGACGAGACCGAGCGCCAGGTGGAACGCCACCTGGACCGCCACCTGGAGCGCCTTCCGGCGCACGACGAGGTCTCCGCGCGCATCCTGGCGCAGATGAAGCAGGACGAGGTGGAACACGGCGCGCACGCGATGGCACTGGGCGGCAAGGCGCCCCCGTGGCCGGTGCGCAACCTCCTGATGCCGCTGACGTCCAGCGTGATGACGCGCACCGCCTACTGGATCTGACCCGCAACACGGGACGCCCGAAGATCATCGCCGCGTGCAACACGCGGCGAGCACGGCCTCAGCCCGGACTGCTCATGTTCTTGCCGTAGAAGATCTCCATCATCTCGTGCTTGAGCAGCTTGGAGATGCGCTTGGCCTCCTTGGCCGAGTAATCATCCTTGCCCAGCCCGAACAGGTAGCTGTCCAGGTCGAAGTCCTTCAGCACCATCTTGGTGTGGAACAGGTACTCCTGGTACACGTTCACATCCACCATCTGGTACTTCTCCTGGGTGTCACGCGACAGGAAGTCCTGGATGGAGTTGATCTTGTGATCGATGAAGTGCTTCTTGCCACGCACGTCGCGGGTGAAGCCGCGCACGCGGTAGTCCATGATCACGATGTCGGACTCGAAGCTGTGGATCAGGTAGTTCAGGGCGCGCAGTGGCGAGATACGCCCGCAAGTGGACACGTCGATATCCGCGCGGAAGGTCGCGATCCCGCCCTCCGGGTGCGCCTCCGGGTAGGTGTGCACCGTGATGTGGCTCTTGTCCAGGTGGCCGACCACGGTCTCCGGCAGCGGGCCGGGGCCTTCGGTGTAGCCGATCTTTTCGGTGGCCACCGGCTCTTCCGAGATCAGCATGGTCACCGACGCGCCCTGCGGATCGTAGTCCTGGCGGGAGATATCGAGGATGTTGGCCCCGATCAGGTGGGCCACATCGGACAGGATCTGCGTCAGACGCTGGGCGTTGTACGCCTCGTCGATGTACGCGATGTATTCATCGCGATGCCGGTCACCCGAGGCATAGCAGATATCGTAAATATTGAAGCTCAAGCTCTTGGTCAGGTTATTGAAACCGTGGAGCTTGATCTGCTTCTTGTGACGAGGCATGGCGTGTCCTCTTGGCCCGGGCCGCAGCGAGCGGCGAATTGTAGACGCCCCGGCCCGCAAGTCCAAGGACGGGCCCAGGGAGACGCGGCTTCAGCGCGGCGCCGGCCCCTCGATGATCTCGAAGTCATGGGTCACCTTCGCCGAGGCCCCCAGCATCAGCGAGGCCGAGCAGTACTTCTCGGCCGAGAGCCCCACCGCACGCCCGACCTGCTTCTCCGACAACGCGTGGCCGTACACGCGAAAATGCACATGGATGTCGGTAAAGACCTTGGGCACGGTCTCCGCCCGCGTGCCCTCCACGGTCACCTCGCAGTCCAGCACCTGCTGGCGCGCCTTCTTCAGCATCGCAATCACATCGAAGCTGGTACAACCGCCCATCCCCAACAGCAGCATCTCCATCGGGCGTGCGCCCAGGTTGCGCCCGCCAGCATCCGGCGCCCCGTCCATCACCACCGCGTGGCCGCTGTCGGTCTCGCCGACAAAGGCCACCTGATCCAGCCATTTCACTTTCACCTGCATCGGGCTTGTCCTTTCACACTGTTGGATGGAGAAATCCACGCCTATACTCGGGTAGAACTCTACTCAGGGCGGACCTGCTGCACAAAACAGGGCCCTGCCGGCAGATTTTGTGAACGGTGCCAGTTACCCCGGGGTGCAGGGCACGGATGCTGCATTACACTGGCGCTCATCCTCAGGAAGCTGATATCGGACGTGACCATGGAAGCCTTGAACAACCCGTTCATTTACCGCCCGGCGCAGCCATCGCCCGCGCTGGAGCGTTTCCTCGGCTACTGCCACCGGCGCCAGTACCGCAAGCGCACCACGATCATTCACTCGGGCACCGTACCCGACACACTGTATTACGTGGTCAGTGGTTCGGTCTCGGTACTGGGCGAGAACAACGGACATGAGCTGGTACTTGCCTACCTGAACAAGGGCGAGTTTTTCGGCGAGCTGGGCATGTTCGAGGACGACCCGCGCAGCGCGACGGTCACCACCCGCGAGGACACCGAGACCGCGGAGATTCCCTACACCCAGTTCCGCGAGATCGCCCAGCGCGACCCCGAGATCCTGATGCTGCTCACCAGCCAGATCGCGGCCCGCCTGCGTCAGACCTCGCGCAAGGTGATGGACCTCGCGTTCGTGGATGTCACCGGCCGCATCGCCCACACCCTGCTGGACCTGGCCCAGCAGCCCGACGCGATGACTCACCCCGACGGCATGCAGCTGCGCATCACCCGGCAGGAGATCGCGCGTATCGTGGGTTGCTCGCGCGAGATGGCCGGACGCGTGCTGAAGGATCTGGAAGAACGCGGCCTGATCACCGCCCACGGCAAGACCATCGTGGTGTTCGGCACCCGCTGACACGAGCCCGCCCGGGTCGGGCCCGCGGGGCCGTTATTCGCCGCGGAACAGCCGGCCCAGGGCCGCGCCCGGGTCCTCGGTGCGCATGAAGGCCTCTCCCACCAGAAAGGCATTCACCCCGGCCGCCTGCATGCGCGCGACATCCTCGCGCGTGTGGATGCCGCTTTCGGTCACCAGCAGGGCCTCCTCCGGCACCTGATCCTTCAACTCCAGCGTCGTCTCCAGCCGCGTCTCGAAGCTGTGCAGGTCGCGGTTGTTGATGCCGATCAGGTCGGCCCCGATGCGCTTGGCCCGCTCCAGCTCCTCGGCGTCATGTACCTCCACCAGGGCATCCATGCCCAGCTCGCGGGTCAGGAAGAAGAGCTCGTGCAGCGCCGTGTCATCCAGCGCCGCCGCGATCAGCAGCACGCAATCCGCACCCAGCACCCGCGCCTCGTAGACCTGGTAGAGATCAATCACGAAATCCTTGCGCAGGATCGGGATCGTGCAGGCCACACGCGCGTCGCGCAGGTCGCCGTCGCGTCCCTTGAAGAAGTCCACGTCGGTCAGCACCGACAGACAGGTCGCACCATGCTCCTCGTAGCTGCGCGCAAACGCCTCGGGGTTGAAGTTCGGGCTGATCTGGCCCTGGCTCGGGCTGGCCTTCTTGATCTCCGCGATCACCGCAGGGCGCCCGGCGTCGATATCGCGCTGCAGGGCCGCGCGAAAACCACGCGGCGCCGGGGCGGACCCCATCCAGCCGCGCAACTCGCGCAGTGGCCAGTACACCTCGCGTTCCTTCAGCTCCTCGCGCTTGCGCTCCAGGATGCGCTGCAGGATGTCGGGTACTGCGTTGCCTTCACTCATTGTGCTTCCTTGTTTGCCAGTCTTGCGCTGGTCGCTTGCAGGCGCTCCAGCCGTTCGCGCGCCGCGCCGGAATCGATCGCCCGGGCGGCGGCCTTGATCCCCGCTGGGAGTGTGTCCGCCCCGCCACCGGCGTAGATCGCCGCCCCGGCATTCAGCAGCACGATGTCGCGTGCCGCACCCGCCTGTCCGTCCAGCACGCCGCGCAGCATGCTGGCCGAGGCCTCCACGCTGTCGACCCGCACCGCATCCAGCGCCGTGGTGGTCAGCCCGAAATCCTCCGGACGGATGGTGTATTCGCGGATCTCGCCATCCTGCAGCTCCGCCACCCGGGTCGGCGAGGCGATGCTGATCTCGTCCAGACCATCCTCGGCATGCACCACCAGGACGTGCTCGCTACCGAGCCCCTTCAGGGCCTCGGCCAGCGGGCGCACCCAATCCTGGGAAAACACGCCGAGCACCTGATTCGGCGCCCCGGCGGGGTTGGTCAGCGGCCCCAGCACATTGAACAGCGTACGCACGCCAAGTTCCTTGCGCGGACCGATCGCGTGCTTCATCGCGCCGTGGTGGGCGGGAGCGAACAGGAAGCCAACACCGACCTCGTCGATGCAGGTCCCCACCGCTGCCGGCGACAGGCCTAGCGAGATCCCCAGCGATTCCAGCACGTCGGCACTGCCGGATTTCGACGACACCGAGCGATTGCCGTGCTTGGCGACCCGCACGCCGCCCGCCGCCGCCACCAGCGCCGCGGCGGTGGAGATATTGAAGGTGCCCGAGGCATCGCCGCCGGTTCCGCAGGTATCCACCAGCCCGGTACGCGGCACATCCACGCGCGTGGCCAGCGAGCGCATCACGCCGGCAGCCGCGCGGATCTCCTCGATGGTCTCGCCCTTCATGCGCAGGGCCACCAGGAACGCGCCGATCTGGGCATCCGTGGCCTCGCCGGTCATCACCGCCTGCATCACGGCGGTCATGGTCGCCTCGTCCAAGTCGCGGCGCTCGATGAGGGCCGCTATCGCTTGCTGCACGGTCACGGGCTTGCTCCTGCGGAAATTCGAAGCGGCTAGTGTAACGTCCGCGCGGTGCCCGCACGACCACCGCCCGGCGCGACCAGCCAGGCGACCAGTGCCAGGGCCCAGATCAGCAGCGCGGCGAGGACCAGGTGGCCCATGGCCTCGTCCAGCCAGTCGACCAGGAACAGCGCCAGCAACGCACTGAAGCCCAGTTGCACGAAGGCCTGCATGGCCGCGGCCATGCCGCGCGCGCCCGGGTAACAGTCCAGCGCCAGCAGGGTCAGCGACGGCATCGCCGTGGCCAGGGCGAAGCTGTATAGCGCGAACGGCCCGGTGATCGCAGCCACCGGGCCGTCGGCCAGCACCGCCAGGCCCACCAGCGCCAGCGACAGCCCGGACAGCCCGAGCCCGATCGCCACGGCCCGCCGCGGGCTCACCGCCCCGGCCACGCGCCCGGCGACGAAGCCGCCCACCACCAGCCCGGCGACCAGCGGCCCGAACAACCACCAGAAGTCCTGTTCCCCGCCTTGCAGGTGCTCGTAGATGATGGTCGGGGACGCGGCAATGAACAGGAACATCGCCCCGAACATCCCCGCATGGACCGCGACCGGGAACAGGAACGCCGGGTTGTGCAGCGTGCCCAGGTAGCCCCGGATGACCGGACGCGGGTGACTGGAGACGCGGCCGACCGGCGGCAGGGTCTCCGGCATCCAGGCGCGCACCGCCAACAGCAGGAAGACGCCGTAGAGTGTCAGGAAGGCGAACACCGAACGCCAGCCAAACGCCGCCTGCAACCAGCCGCCGATGATCGGCGCGGCGGCCGGCCCGATCGCGAACATCATGGTGACCAGCGCGAACACCCGCCGCGCGTCGGTGGGATCAAAGCGATCGCGGATCAGCGCTCGCCCGACCACCACCCCGGCCGCCGCCGCCAGCCCCTGTCCCATGCGCAACGCCAGCACCTGCCAGTACTCCATCGCGAACACCAGCAGCACCGAGGTCAGCACGTAGGCCAGCAGGGCCCACAACACCACCGGGCGCCGGCCATAGGCATCCGACAGCGGGCCGGCAATCAGGGTGGCAACGGCGAACGCGACCAGATAGGCGGACAGCGTCGCCTGCATCGCCACACCATCGACGGCCAGGGCCTCGGCCATCGCCGGAAACGAGGGCAGATAGGTATCCAGCGAGAACGGCGCCAGCATGGACAGCGGCGCTACCAGCAGGGCGAAGCGCAGCCGCGTGCGGCGTTCCGTGGCGGCGCCCCTCAAGCGAGGCATGCGCGCCGGAATCGAGAGTGAACACCGGTCGGGCACGACCCGCGAGAGGCCGCCGCGCGAGCGGTGCGAGCCGCAATACCGCCAGCAGGCGCGGCCAGGCGAACCCCACCTGCCGTCCAGAACAAGCAGTAAGGGCCGCGTGAAAAGGTGTCTATTGACCTGCGCTTCACGCCGGCTGGGGCAGGCGACTCAGGAAGTTGCCGAGCAGTTCGTGCCCCTGGCGGGTCAGGATGGATTCCGGGTGAAACTGCACGCCCTCGACATCCAGCTCGCGATGACGCAGGCCCATGATCTCGTCGCGCGAGCCGTCTTCGCGCTGGGTCCAGGCGGTGACCTCCAGACATTCCGGGAGGCTTGCGGCCTCGACCACCAGCGAGTGATAGCGCGTGGCCTCCAGCGGATTCTCCAGCCCGGCGAACACCCCGGCCCCGGTGTGATGCACCGGCGAGGTCTTGCCGTGCATGATCTCGCGCGCCCGCACCACGCGGCCACCGAAGACCTGGCCGATCGCCTGGTGCCCGAGGCAGACCCCGAGGATCGGGATCTCGCCGGCAAAACGCCGGATCACCTCCAGCGACACCCCCGCCTCGTTCGGCGTACAGGGGCCGGGGGAGATCACGATACCGGTGGGGTCGAGCTCCGCAATCTGTTCCGGGGTGATGCAGTCATTGCGGTGCACCACCACCTCCGCCCCCAGCTCGCCCAGGTACTGGACCAGGTTGAAGGTGAACGAGTCGTAGTTGTCGAGCATCAGGATCATGGCGAACGTCCCTGGAGGCCGAAAGAAACGGGCAGACGAATGAAACCGAGGTCATGCGCACCCAGGCAGGAACCAAGCATACCCCGGGTCCCGAGTGGTTGCGCCGCAACCGCAATCGCGCTGGCGAAACCGTGCGCCCTCATCGGGGCAGCAACAGCGCCACCAGCAGGGTACCGTCGGCGGCCTCCAACCGGTGCCCGCCAGGGCTGGGCAGGGTATGCGCCCGTCCGCGCAAGGCCGGGAGACGGTTCATGTCCTGACTGGCGGCATCCACCCACGGATCCGCCAGCCGCACCACCGATACATAGCGGATGGGCGGATGCTCCCGCGTGTTCAGCCACTCCAGGTGCGTCGCATCCGGCGAGCCGCCCTCCGGCCCCCACAGCCCCTCGCGCCGGTGCAGCCCCTGCATTCCGGCGAACGGGGCGTACAGCCCCAGTGGGGAATCGGCCAGCGCATCCGTCACCGAACGCGCCAGCGCAGACCAGCCGCCCCCCGCATGCGGCGCGGAGAAGGTCACCAGGGTGGAGATGGCCGGGTGCGGCTGACGCACCAGCAGCTCGCGCGCCACGACCCCGCCGGTGGAATGCCCGACCAGCACCAGCTCGCGGCCGGGGTGGCGCCGGGTCAGACCATCGACCACCTGGCCGAGCGCCCGCGCCCGTTCCGGTGGAGCCACAGCGGTCGGCAGATCCACGGTATAGAACTGGCGTGCGGCGGGGTCGGGGGCTCGCTCGAAGTGCGCAGCGCCCACGTTTGCACGGGCACGCCCGCCATCAGCATAGCCGGCGGCGTTCAGGGCCGCGGTGAACCCGGCCTGGCGAAAACCGTCACCGCGATCCCAGCCCCCGGGTACCAGCACCACGATCTGCGCCGCCGCCAGCCCCGGCAACAGCCAGAGCCCGAGCACCACCAGCAACAGGATGCGAAGGCCACCGCACCGCATGACCGGCCCTCAGTCGCGGTGGCGCCGGGGCCCCAGACCGCCCAGGGCAGTCTCGGCCGCACGCACCACCGCGCGCCCCTTGTTCAGGGTCTCCTGCCACTCGTTTTCCGGCACCGAGTCGTGGACTACACCGGCCCCGGCCTGGATGTGCAACTCGCCGTCGTGCAGCACGGCGGTGCGGATCGCGATCGCGGTGTCCATATTGCCCGACCACGAGAGGTACCCCACCGCACCGGAGTAGGGCCCGCGCTTGACCGGTTCCAGCTCGTCGATAATCTCCAACGCGCGGATCTTCGGTGCCCCCGAGACGGTCCCGGCCGGGAAGGTCGCGCGCAGGACATCCATCGGCGAGTGGCCCGGGGCCAGCCGCCCCTCCACGTTGGAGACGATGTGCATCACATGCGAGTAGCGCTCGATACTCATGGTGTCAGTCACCTCCACCGAGCCGATCTCGCAGACCCGGCCGACGTCGTTGCGCCCCAGATCGATCAGCATCAGGTGCTCGGCACGCTCCTTTGGATCCGCCAGCAGTTCGGCCTCCAGCGCGCGATCTTCCGCCTCGGTACGCCCACGCGGGCGGGTGCCGGCGATCGGACGCACCGTCACGCAGTCGTCCTCCAGGCGCACCAGGATCTCCGGCGACGCACCGACCACGTGGTGATCGTCCAGGTCGAGGTAGTACATGTAGGGCGACGGGTTGAGCGCCCGCAGGGCACGGTAGAGGTTCAGCGGCGGTGCGGAGAACGGCACGCTCATGCGCTGTGCCAGCACTACCTGCATCACGTCGCCGTCCATGATGTATTCCTGCGCCCGCTTGACGGCGGCCTGATAGCCCTCGGCCGACCAGCCGGACACATACTCCGGCACCGCGTGTGGATGCGGCGGATCCTCCGGCGGTACCAGCGGCTCGCCCAGGCGGGTCTCCAGCTCGTCCAGGCGGGCGGCGGCCACGGCCTGGCCACCGGCCTGGGTCGTATCCGCGTGTACCACCAGATACAGCCGCCCGGAGAGGTTGTCGTAGACCACGACCTCCTCGGAGACCATCAGCAGGATATCCGGCAACCCCAGGGCATCCGGCTTCTCCGGCCCCTCCAGGCGCGGCTCGATCAGGCGCACGGTCTCGAACCCGAAATAGCCGACCAGGCCACCGGTGAAACGTGGAAGCCCCGGCAGCTCCGCGGCCTTGAAGCGCGCCTGATAGGCCTCGATCCAGGCCAGCGGGTCCGTCTCGGTGGTCTGCTCCACCACCGCACCGTCGGTCTCCACGGTGATGTCGTGGCCATGCACGCGCACCAGGGTGCGCGCCGGCAGGCCGATGAAGGAATACCGCCCCCAGCGCTCCCCGCCCTGCACGGACTCGAACAGGTAGGAATACGGCCGGTTGGCCAGCTTGAGGAAGATGGACAGCGGGGTCTCGAGATCCGCCAGGACCTCGCGCACCAGCGGGATGCGGTTATAGCCCTCGCGGGCCAGCTGATCGAACTGTTCGGGGGTCATCACAACGGTTCCTGACAAGGGGGATGGATGGCGTGGCGGTTCATTCGCCGTCTCGCCATCGCCCCATTGTCCGGTCCGTTGCCGACATCACGGATCACGCCGCCCGGGCGGGCAGCAGGTCCGGCAACTCGTCCAGCCGATCGAGCACCGCGTCCGGGTGCTCGTCGCGGATATCCTTGCCGTGGTTGTAGCCGTAGGTCATGCAGACGATCTGGAAGCCAGCGGCGCGGGCGGCCTTCACGTCGCTCTTGGAGTCCCCGACCATCAAAGCCTCGGACGGGTCCACGCCGAGCTTGTCGGCCGCGTGCAGCAGCGGGGCCGGATCCGGCTTCTTCTGCGGCAGGGCATCGCCGGCGACCACGATCTCGAAGTCGTCGAGGATGCCCTTCTCGCGCAGCAGCGGCACGGTGAAGCGCTCGGCCTTGTTGGTCACGCAGCCCAGGCGGTAGCCCGCGGCCTTGAGCTGGTCCAGCCCCTCGCGCACGCCCGGGTAAAGCGGCGAACGCCCGGCGGTGTTCTCCTGGTAGATACGCATGAACACGGGCAGCGCACGTGCGAACTGCTCCGCGTCCGGCTCGCCGTCGAGGTCGTTGACCAGCGCACGCTTAACCAGCCGTTCCACGCCGTTGCCGACCCAGTTGCGCACGGCCGGCTCGCCGCGTTCGGGCAGGCCCAGCTCGCGCATCATCGCATCCACGCTAAAGGCCAGGTCCGGCACGCTGTCAATCAGCGTGCCGTCCAGGTCGATCAGGATCATGCGGGGGCGTTTCAGGGACATCCCGGTCTCCGGTAACCGTCGATTCAGGCCTTGGCCAGCTCGTCGCGCATCTGCTGGATGATGCTGTCGTAGCGGTTCGGGTCGGTGTCGCTGCCGGCGCCGAAGATCGCGGACCCGGCCACAAAGGTATCGGCACCGGCGGCCTTGATCTCGCGGATATTGTCGGCCTTCACGCCACCGTCGATCTCGAGGCGGATATCACGCCCGGAGTCGTCGATCATCTTGCGCGCAGCGCGCAGCTTGTCCAGCGTATTCGGGATGAACTTCTGGCCACCAAAGCCCGGGTTCACCGACATCAGCAGGATCATGTCGACCTTGTCCATCACGTACTCGAGATAGGACAGCGGGGTTGCCGGATTGAACACCAGCCCGGCTTTGCAGCCCTCGGCCTGGATCAGCTGCAGGGTGCGATCGATGTGGTCCGACGCCTCCGGATGGAAAGTGATGTAGCTGGCACCGGCCTGGGCGAAGTCCGGGATAATGCGATCCACCGGCTTGACCATCAGGTGCACGTCGATCGGCGCGGTCACGCCGTGCTTGCGCAGGGCATCGCAGACCAGCGGGCCGATCGTCAGGTTCGGCACGTAGTGGTTGTCCATCACGTCGAAGTGCACGGTATCGGCACCGGCCGCCAGGACGTTGTCGACTTCCTCGCCCAGGCGGGCGAAGTCGGCGGAGAGGATGGACGGAGCGATGAAATCGGGTTGTGCCATGGAAAGCCTCGCAGGGATCGCTGGTGAAGCAGGGCCGACCGTCGACCGTGCTCTCGGAATCGCCGAACTTTACCGGATGCCGGGATGCCAGGCAAAAGCCAGTGGTCGCAGCGGGCGGCACTCCAACGCAAACGGGCCGGGGAAACCCCCGGCCCGTTTGCTGCCTTCGCTTGCCTCTACCAAGGCGCCCGGATCAGTTGAACTCGGTCGCGATGTAGCTGGACAGGTTGGCGATGTCGTCGTCGCTCAGGCCCTGGGCCTGCGGACGCATCAGCGCGGTATGATCACCGACCTCCTCGCCGGCGCGATAGCGCTCCAGCAGGCTGGCCACGGTTTCCGCGTCCTGGCCGACCAGCGCCGGGAAGATCGCCTGCCCCTTGCCCTCGGCGCCGTGACAGCTGGCACAGGTGTTCTGGTACTTGGACTGGCCGGCCTGGATATCGGCGGCCTGGGCCGCGGTGGACAGCATCAGAACGCTCCCGGCAATACCGGCCAGCACGAACAGCTTGGTTTTCATTGTTGTGGTCTCCTCGTTCAAGTTCCTGGACGGGGTCCTCGCCCCGTCTTGATGCGAACGTTAGCAGGGCTTTCCTGAATGGTGCATTAACATATAACGCAACAAGGAAATGCCCGCAGGGCGCCGCATGTCGCCGATCGCGACATCAGCGTCCGTGGATGTAGCGCTCGTCCGACCAGGTCGCCAGCCATTCGGGACGCACCATCACCAGCCCGGTAACCACGATGCCGTTGATCACCGCCTCGGGCAGCACCAGCAGGGCCAGGTAGCGCAGGTAGTCGCGATAGATATCCGCCCAGGCGAGCTCGGTGAACAGGCCGTAGGTCGCCGCCGAGGCCAACACGGTGGCCACCACCGACAGCGCCCCGCCGAGGAAGCCGACGGCATAGAGGTAGATGAACATGTGCGCGGGCAGGCGCGCCTCGGACAGCCGCAACAGCCCCCAGGTGACCGCGACCGGAAGGATGCCCGCCAGCAGCACCGTCAACGGGAAGGCGGCCAGCGGGAGCACGCCGAACAGGGCCAGGATCGCCACTACCAGGAAGACCATCAGGATCGCCAGCTGCCAGCCGAACATCAGGGTCACGGTGGTCATGCCGAGGAAGTGCAGGGCCAGTCCATCCAGGGTCTGCGCCCGCAGGCTCCAGATCAGCAGCAGGCACAGCGTGGCGATCACGAACAGCTGGGCGCGGCCGGGCACGAAGAAGGTCTCCCAGGGCATGCGCCGCAGCATCACCAGCATGCCGCCACCCAGCAGCACGGCGGACAGCACCCGGAGCGCAACCGGCAGTTCGCCCGCCCCCTCGACCATGCTCAGTCGGGCTCGCGCACCGCGGCCGCGACAGTGTACTCGCGGCCCTGCTTGACCTTGTCGTAGTTGCCGAACACTTCCTTGAACCCCTTCTCGATGAACCGCCGCAACCCGGTAATGGTTACGACATAGATGCGTCCACCCGGGTTCATCTGCTCGTGGGCGTCCAGCAGGTAGGTGTAGAGCATCTCGCGCCCCACCTTGGCCGGCAGGTTCGAGGTGACCAGATCGAAACGCCGGTCACGGATCTGCGCGAAGCCGTTACTGGTCACGCAGTCCACATTGGTGATGCCGTTCAGCTCGGCGTTACGCCGGCTGTACTCCACCGCCAGGAAGTTGGTGTCCACCAGCGTGCAGTGTCCCTGCGGCGCCTTGCGCGCCAGCGTCAGGCCGATCGGGCCATAGCCACAGCCCAGATCCAGGCAGGCATCGGTTGGCTCCACCTCGATGCGCTCCAGCAACATCCGCGTGCCATCGTCGATGCGGCGCGGCGAGAACAGACCCCAGGTCGTGCGGAACCGCAGGTGTTCTCCGGCCAGCGTGTCCTCGAACTCCAGGTCGCGCTTCAGCTCCGCCTGACGGGTACGCCGCGCCTGGATCGTGGGGAAGCCCTCCTTCATGCCACCCCTCCGTCCGCAGTCCGCTCCACAGCCTCGGCCAGACCCTGCCACAGGGCCTCGGCGGTGGAGGCCGCGGCGCCGGCGTCGTCCTCGCCCGGCAGACCGAGCACGTTGACGTGCCCCATCTTGCGGCCGGACCGGGCCTCGGCCTTGCCATACAGATGCAGCCGCGCGCGGCCGGCAGCCAGCACGCCCTGCCAGTCGGGTTCCGCTGCGGCGGGCCACAGGTCACCCAGCAGGTTGACCATCGCCACCGGCGTGGTCAGCAAGGCCGGGGCCAGCCCCAGCCCGCAGACTGCGCGCACCTGTTGTTCGAACTGGCTGATGGTGCAGGCATCCTGGGTGTAGTGCCCGGAGTTATGCGGACGCGGCGCGATCTCGTTGACCAGCAATTCACCCTCCACCGTGAGGAAGAACTCCACCGCCAGCAACCCCTGGTAGTCGAGCTGCTCGGCAATGTGCCGCGCGATCGCCGTGGCGCGTTCGCGCGGCTCGTCGCCGACTCGGGCCGGCACCCGCGTCAGGTGCAGGATGCCCTCGTGATGGGTGTTTTCCGCCACCGGAAAGGCCTCGTTCGCGCCGTCCGCGGTTCGCGCCACCAGCACCGAGAGCTCGCGCTCCAGCTCGACCTGGGCCTCCAGCACGCAGTCCACCAGCCCCAGCTCGGCATGCGCCGCGGGCAACTCGCCGGCCTGCGCCAGCCGGACCTGGCCCTTGCCGTCATAACCCAGGCGCGCGGTCTTCAGGATCGCGGGGAACGTCGGCCCCCCCGCGTCCGCTCGCACTTCGGGCGTCTGGCCGGCCAGGACCGCCTGCCAGGGGGCTACCGCCACATCGATCTCGCCGAGGAAGGCCTTCTCCTCCAGGCGATCCTGGGCAATGCTCAGGGCGCGCGGCCCCGGGCGCAGACAGGCGCGGGCATCCAGCCACTCCACGGCCGGGCGCGGGATGTTCTCGAACTCGGTGGTAATGACCGCGCAGGCCCCGGCCAGGGCCTGCAGCGCATCGGGGTCGTCGAAGGCCTGGCACAGGTGCCGCGCCGCCACTCGCCCGGCCGGGCTCGCCGGGTCCGGGTCCAGGACCCATACGGGATAGCCCATACCCTGTGCGGCCTCCACGAAATAGCGGCCGAGCTGCCCGCCACCGAGCAGCCCGAGGGTCGCAGGGGGCTGGATCATGACGGGTCCGGTGGCAGGGTCTGCCCCAGCACGGCCTGACTCTGGGACTGGCGAAAGGCATCCAGACGCTCACGCAGATCGAGATCGTGGTTCGCCAGCATCGCGGCGGCGAACAAGGCGGCGTTCGCCGCGCCCGCCTCGCCGATCGCGAAGGTCGCCACGGGGATGCCGCGCGGCATCTGCACGATGGACAGCAGCGAGTCCTGCCCCTTCAGGTGGCGCGAGGCGACCGGCACGCCGAGCACCGGAACCGGGGTCTTGGAGGCCAGCATCCCCGGCAGGTGCGCCGCCCCCCCGGCCCCGGCGATGATCGCCTGGAGGCCCCGCTCGCGTGCCTGCTCGGCGTACTCGAAAAGCAGATCCGGTGTTCGGTGAGCCGACACCACCCGGGCCTCGAACGGGATCCCGAGTTCGTCCAGCACATCCACCGCCCGCTCCATGGTCGCCCAGTCGGAGGTGCTCCCCATCACGACGCCCACGCGAGGCGCCGCCGAATTGCCTGCCATCTCAGTCATGGCCCGAACGATAGCGACCCCGGCCCCACCCGACAAGCCATGCGCACCACGAAGCGCTCCCGGACGCGCAGAAAAGCCCGGTCAAGGAGCGATCCACAGGGAGACCCAAAGGCCGGAAGGGCTCACTGGTGAGAGCGAAGCGGGGGGCGTGAATGGCCGGTGGATAAGGCTCGACGCGCCCATGCGCTTGCTGCCGATCGTCGCGTCTCCTTGTGGATCGCTTTTCTTCGTGTCTTCGTCCGCTTCGTGGTGCGCAAGGCCCGCGCCCGGTAGAATCGCGGCATGACTGACACCCTGCTTGAAAGCCAACTCCCCGACCTGGAACTCGTGCATCGCGGCAAGGTACGCGATCTCTATGCGGTGGACGCCGACCACTGGCTGATGGTCACCACCGACCGCCTGTCCGCCTTTGACGTGATCCTGCCCACGGCCGTGCCCGAGAAGGGCCGAGTGCTGACGGAGATCACGCAGTTCTGGATGCACAAGGTGGAGCGCGAGCTGGGCATCCCCAACCAGTTGACCGATATCCCACTGGAACAGGTGATTCCGGACCCGGCCGTTCGCGCCCCGCTGGAAGGACGCAGCCTGGTGATCCGCCGGCTCGAGGCCCTGCCGGTGGAGGCAGTGGTACGCGGCTACCTGATCGGCTCTGGCTGGAAGGACTACCAGGCCAGCGGCGCGGTCTGCGGCATCCCGCTCCCGGCCGGCCTGGAGCTCGCCTCGAAGCTCCCCGAGGCGATCTTCACCCCCAGCACCAAGGCCGACGTCGGCGACCACGACGCCAATATCGACTTTGATGCCGTGGTGGCGACCATCGGCGAGGACCGGGCGCGGCAGGTGCGCGATGCGGCACTCTCGATCTACGCGATGGCCCGCGACTACGCCGCCGAGCGCGGCATCATCATCGCCGACACCAAGTTCGAGTTCGGCGTCGATGCCGCCGGCACCCTGCATCTGATCGACGAGGTCCTGACCCCGGACTCCTCGCGCTTCTGGCCGGCCGACCGCTACGCGCCAGGCACCAGCCCGGAGTCCTTCGACAAGCAATACGTACGCGACTACCTGGAGACCCTGGACTGGGACAAGCAGCCGCCCGGCCCCGAGCTGCCCGCGGAAGTGGTGGAACAGACCGCGGCGCGCTATCGCGAGGCCCTGGAGCGCCTGACCCGCGACGCATGAGCCCGGCACAGACAGGAGCGCCCCCGCAGGGCCTGTTCGTCACCGGCACCGACACCGGCGTCGGCAAGACCTTCGTCAGCTGCGCGCTGCTGGAACTCTGGCGGGATCGTGGGCTGCGGCCGCAACCGCGCAAGCCGGTGGAATCCGGCTGCCCGCCGGGCCCCGATGGGCTGTGGCCCGAGGACGGGATGAACCTGACCCACGCGGCGGGCCTTCCGGACGCCGCCATCGAGCAGGTCACGCCCTGGCGCTTCCCCGATGCCATCGCCCCGGACCAGGCCGCCGCGAACCAGGGCGTGCGCCTGACGATCGCGGAGCTGGCCGCGGCCTGCGCAGCCGACGGCACGGGCCCGCGGCTAGTGGAGGGTGCGGGGGGCTTCTACTCGCCGCTGTGTACCGATGGGCTGAACGCGGACCTCGCCGAGGCCCTCGGGCTGCCGGTCCTGCTAGTGGCGGAGGACCGCCTGGGCACACTGAACACCTGCCTGTTGACCCTGGAGGCCCTGGAACGACGCGGCCTGCAACTGGCCGGGATCGTGCTCAACCGGCGCCGGGAGGATGCCGACCCGCGCCTCGACAATGCGGCCGCGCTGCGTTCACGCACGAGCGCCCCGATCATCGAGTCAGCCGAAGGCATCACCCGCGCGGCGCTGGTTCAGAAGCTCTCCACCTCGAAGTTGTCCGGGCGCACGCCGCCGGAGGACTCGCGCCCCTGACCACGGGACTCGGAGGCCGCAGGGGCTTCCTCTTCGTCAACCCGGAACCCGGCCAGGGTCTCGCGTAGGGCACGGGTCCCTTCACGGTCGACGCGGCGGCTCTCGATGATATGCACCGGGCGCTGGGACTCGCCGTAGTACGCCTCGTTGAAGTCGTCGCGCACGGTCATGCGCGAGCCGGACAAGCTCATGCCCAGGTAGGCACCCCGCGCCCGCGAGTAGGACAGGAAGTCGGCCGTCGGGGTGGCGCTCCGGCCCGCACCCACCGGACCGGCAGCCACCGAGGCATCGCCCCCCAGGCGGATGGCGGACCCGAACATCGAGTCCACCGCATCCTGGGTGCGCGCGACCATCACCACCTCGGCGGCATCACCACCGAACTGCATGCCGAAGCTGACCGAACCGAGGGAGTAGAACGCCACCGGCGAATAATCGCCGCGCTCGTCGTCCCAGGCAAGGAACACGCCGATGCCGCCGGAGCCTCCGATCAGGAAGGCCCCGCGAGCCACGCGCGGGAAGATCACCACGCCGCGGGCGTCGCGCAGGTCCTCTTTAAGGGACTCGTACTCGGGGTGGGTCGCCATGTTCTCCACCGTCGCCTGGGCGCGATCGATGATGTCCTGCGGATCGATCTCGCGGCTGAACGGGTTCGCGTGAGCGCTCCCCACTATGGCGGCAAACACCAGCGTCGTCAGGCAGAAAAGGATCAGTCGTTGCATCGTGGAAACCTCCAGAAAGGCCAAGGGAGACGCGGCCGCGCGAATGCGTCGGCGTCTCCCTAACGAATACATTCATCATGGCACAAAAAAAGGGGGCCGAAGCCCCCTTTTTCGTGCTGCAACCCGCAGGATCAGTTGACCTTGGGATCCAGCTCGCCGGACAGGTAGCGCTTGACCATGTCGTCCAGGGAGATCGGCTTGATCTTGGACGCCATGCCGGCGCAACCGAAGGCCTCGTAACGGGCCTGGCAGAGGTCCTTCATTGCGGCGGTCGAGGCCTTCAGGAACTTGCGCGGATCGAATTCCTTCGGGTTCTCGGCCAGGAACTTGCGCACCGCACCGGTGGAGGCCATGCGCAGGTCGGTATCGATGTTGACCTTGCGCACGCCGTGCTTGATGCCTTCCTGGATCTCTTCGACCGGCACGCCGTAGGTCTCGCCCATATCGCCGCCGTACTTGTTGATGATCTGCAGCCACTCCTGCGGAACGGAGGAGGAGCCGTGCATGACCAGATGGGTATCCGGGATGCGGGCGTGGATCTCCTTCACGCGCTGGATGGCCAGGATGTCACCGGTCGGCGGACGGGTGAACTTGTAGGCGCCGTGGGAGGTACCGATGGCGATCGCCAGGGCATCGCACTTGGTGTTCTTCACGAAGTCGGCGGCTTCGTCCGGGTCGGTCAGCAGCTGGTCGTGGGACAGCTGGCCCTCGGCACCGGAACCGTCTTCCTCGCCGGCCATGCCGGTTTCCAGGGATCCCAGGCAGCCCAGCTCGCCTTCCACGGACACGCCACAGGCGTGGGCGATCTCGGAGACCTTGGCGGTCACGTCACGGTTGTAGTCGTAAGAGGCCGGGGTCTTCATGTCAGGCATCAGGGAGCCGTCCATCATCACCGAGCTGAAGCCGGACTGGATGGAGCGCAGGCAGACTGCCGGCTCGGAGCCGTGATCCTGGTGCAGCACAACCGGGATGTCCGGGTACTGCTCGATGGCGGCGATGATGTTGTGGCGCAGGAAGGGCTCGCCGGCGTACTTGCGGGCACCGGCGGAGGCCTGAATGATCACCGGGGAGTCGACCGCAGCGGCCGCTTCCATGATCGAATGGACCTGTTCCATGTTGTTGGCGTTGTACGCCGGCATGCCATAGCCATGTTCGGCGGCATGGTCCAGAAGCTGGCGAAGTGAGATTAGAGCCATGGATTCCTCCTTACGGGATTCGGACTGAGGTAGTGAAAAAGTCGATTAATCTGGTTGGCGACTGCGGGCGGTGCGCGGTTCAGGCCAGTTCGCCGACGCGCACGATCTTCATGGCGTTGGTGCCGCCATGCTCGCCCTGCAGGTCGCCCTTGGTAATGATGACCAACTCGCCATCCTGCACGACGCCCTCGCCCTTGAGCAAGTTCACCGCCTCACGGTTCACGCTTTCGTGGCTCTCGGGGATCGGCTTCAGAGTCACCGGATAGACGCCGCGATAAAGCGTCATGCGGCGGCTGGTGGATTCGTGCTGGGTGAGCGCGTAGATCGGGATGCCCGAGCTGATGCGCGACATCCACAGCGCCGTGGAACCGGACTCGGTCAGCGCGGCGATCGCGGAGACATCGAGATGGTTGGCGGTGTACATGGTGGCCATCGCGATGGCCTCGTCGACCCGGCCGAAGGTCGAATCCATGCGATGGTCCGACTGGCGTGCGGCGCGCTGGCGCTCGGCAGCCTCGCAGATCCGGTCCATGCTGGTGACCACGCGCGCAGGATAACGCCCGGTCGCGGTCTCGCCGGAGAGCATCACCGCATCCGTGCCGTCCAGCACCGCGTTGGCCACGTCGAACACCTCGGCGCGGGTCGGGATGGGGTTCTGGATCATGGTCTCCATCATCTGGGTCGCGGTGATGACCAGACGATTGAGGCTGCGCGCGCGCGTGATCAGGGTCTTCTGCACCCCCGGGAGCTCGGCGTCACCGATCTCCACACCCAGATCGCCGCGGGCGATCATGATGACCTCCGAGGCGGCGATGATCTCGTCGATCACCTCCAGGGCCTCGGAGCGCTCGATCTTGGCGCAGATCCCGGCCTCCCAGCCGGCATCCTTCAACAGGCCCCGCGCCAGGTGCAGGTCCTGGGCGGAACGCGGGAACGAGACGGCCAGGTAGTCCACCTGCAGCTCGGCCGCCAGGCGGATATCGTCGCGGTCCTTGTCCGTAATCGCAGGAGCGGACAAGCCGCCACCCTGACGATTGATGCCCTTGTTGTTGGACAGCTCGCCGCCGACCTCGACGGTGGTCTCGATCCGGCTGCCATTGACCGCCGTGACCTTGAGCACGATACGGCCGTCATCCAGCAGCAGGATGTCGTCCGTGCGCACGTCGTCCGGGAGGTCCTTGTAGGTCAGGCCGACCTGGGTGGCATCGCCCGCGTCGCGATCCAGCTCGGCATCCAGCGCGAAGGGCGCGCCCTCTTCCAGCTGCACCTTGCCCTGCTGGAAGCGGTCGATGCGGATCTTGGGGCCCTGCAGGTCGCCCAGGACACCGACGCAACGGCCGGCGCGCTCGGAGGCGGCCCGCAGCCGCGCCAGGCGCTGGCGGTGGTCATCCGGATCGCCATGCGAGAAATTCAACCGGACCACATCCACACCGGCCCGGATGATGGCCTCCATGGCCTCGTCGCTGTCCGTTGCCGGCCCCAGCGTGGCTACGATCTTGGTACGTCTCATCCGCGCGTGTCTCCGTCAGCGGGGAAGGACAAGGGCCTCAGCCCTTGGCCCGTTCTTCCAGGATGGCGACGGCCGGCAGGGTCTTGCCCTCGAGGAACTCGAGGAAGGCGCCGCCGCCGGTGGAGATGTAGCTGATGCGATCCGCCAGGTTGTACTTGTCGATCGCGGCCAGGGTGTCGCCACCCCCGGCGATGGAGAACGCATTGCTCTCGGCGATCGCCTCGCCCAGGGCCTTGGTGCCACCGGCGAACTGATCGAACTCGAACACGCCCACCGGGCCGTTCCAGACGATGGTGCCGGCATTGCGCAGAGCCTCGGCATAGGTGGCCGCGGTCTCGGGGCCCACATCGAAGATCATGTCGTCGTCCGCAACGGCGTCCACGGCCTTGGTCTCGGCCGGGGTGGATTCGGAAAACTCCTTGCCCACGGTCACGTCGGTCGGGACCGGGATCTCGCCGCCCTTGGCGCGGGCGGCCTCCATCAGGCGCTTGGACTCTTCGACCAGATCCGCCTCGTACAGCGACTTGCCGACACCATGGCCCTGGGCCGCGATAAAGGTGTTGGCGATGCCGCCACCGACGATCAGCTGATCGACCACCTTGGACAGCGACTCCAGCACGGTCAGCTTGGTCGAGACCTTGGACCCACCGACGATCGCCACCAGCGGGCGCTTCGGGGTCTCCAGGGCCTGCCCCAGGGCCTCCAGCTCCTTGGCCAGCAACGGGCCGGCGCAGGCCTGCGGGGCGAATTTGGCCACGCCATGGGTGGAGGCCTGGGCGCGGTGGGCGGTACCGAAGGCGTCCATCACGAACACGTCGCACAGCGCAGCGTACTTCTTGGCCAGCGCCTCGTCGTCCTTCTTCTCGCCGGCGTTGAAGCGCACGTTCTCGAGCAGGATCACCTCGCCCGGCTTGGCATCCACGCCGTCGAGGTAATCCCGAACCAGGCGCACTTCGCGCCCGAGCAGGCCACCCATATGCTCGGCGACCGGGGCCAGAGAGTCCTCCTCGGAGAACTCGCCCTCGGTCGGGCGGCCCAGATGCGACATCAGCATCACGGCCGCGCCGGCGTCCAGGGCCTTCTGCACGGTCTCGAGGCTCGCGCGGATACGGGCGTCCGAGGTGACCTTGCCGCCCTTCACCGGGACGTTGAGATCCTGACGCACCAGCACACGGCGACCCTGCAGGTCGAGATCGGTCATCTTGATGACAGACATGGGAGTACCTCTCGAAATACGGTTGGAAAGAGAAAAGGCTTCGGGCGAGCCCCCGCAGGGACTGGCCCCAGGCCTCTTGGACCCAGGCAATGCAAATGGCCGGACCCCGAGGGGCCCGGCCATCCGGCCTTACTTGGCGACGTGCTCCACCATGCGCAGCATGTTGCAGGTGTAGCCGTACTCGTTGTCGTACCAGGCGACGACCTTCACGAAGGTCGGGTCCAGCTGGATGCCGGCACCGGCGTCAAACACGGACGGGGCGGTGTAGCCGCGGAAGTCGGTGGAGACCACCAGGTCTTCGGTGTAGCCCAGCACGCCCTTCAGCTCGCCCTCGGAGGCCTTCTTCATGGCCGCGCAGACGTCGTCGTAGTTGGCGTCGCTGTTGAGCTCCACGGTCAGGTCGACCACCGACACGTCGGAGGTCGGCACGCGGAAGGCCATGCCGGTCAGCTTGCCGTTCAGTTCCGGCAGCACCTTGCCCACGGCCTTCGCGGCACCGGTGGAGGACGGGATGATGTTCTCCAGGATGCCGCGACCCCCGCGCCAGTCCTTCATGGACGGGCCATCGACGGTCTTCTGGGTCGCCGTGGCGGCGTGCACGGTGGTCATCAAACCACGCTTGATGCCGAACTTGTCGTTCAGCACCTTGGCCACCGGGGCCAGGGCGTTGGTGGTGCAGGACGCGGCCGAGACCATGGTCTGGCCGGCGTACTCACCATGGTTCACGCCAAAGACGAACATCGGGGTGTCGTCCTTGGACGGCGCGGACATCACGACCTTCTTGGCGCCAGCGTCCAGATGCTTCTGGGCGGTCTCGGCGGTCAGGAACAGACCGGTGGATTCGATCACGATGTCGGCGTCGATATCGCCCCACTTCAGCGCGGCCGGATCCTTTTCGGCGGTCAGGCGGATGCGGTTGCCATTGACCACCAGGTCGTTGCCGTCGACGCTGACGTCGCCTTCGAAGCGGCCATGGACCGAGTCATAACGCAGCATGTAGGCCAGGTATTCCGGGTCCAGCAGGTCGTTGATGCCGACCACCTGGAGGTTCGGGAAATCCTTGGCGATGGCACGGAAAGCCATGCGGCCGATACGACCGAAGCCGTTGATACCAACCTTGATAGACATGAGAGTCTCCTCTTTATTGCTTAAGCGAAATCGATTCGGGCTCAGCCGTTCATCACGTCACGTGCGACCTGGGCGACGTTCTCCGGCTTGAAACCGAAGTAATCGAGCAGGGCACCACCCGGGGCGGATTCGCCGAAGCGATCCAGGCCAAACACCGCGCCGTCGAGGCCGGTGAACTTGTGCCAGGTCGTGGTCGCGCCGGCCTCGATGGCGACACGGGCCCGCACGGCCTTCGGCAGCACGGCTTCGCGGTAGGCCGGATCCTGCTGGTCGAACAGCTCGACACAGGGCATGGAGACCACGCGGACCTTCTTGCCCTCGCCGCTCAGCACGTCGGCGGCCTGCACGGCCAGTTCAATCTCGGAACCGGTGGCGATGAAGATCAGGTCCGGGGTGCCGTCGCAATCCTTCAGCACGTAACCGCCGCGGGCGATGTTGGCGAGCTGCTCGCCGTCACGCTCCATGTGCGGCAGGCCCTGACGCGACAGGATGAACGCGGACGGGCCGTCGGTACGCTCGATGCCGGCCTTCCAGGCGACCGCGGTCTCGACCGCATCGCAGGGGCGCCAGACGTTCAGGTTCGGGATCAGACGCAGGCTCGGGGTCTGCTCGATGGGCTGGTGGGTCGGGCCGTCTTCGCCGAGACCGATGGAATCGTGGGTCAGCACGTACATCACGCGCTGCTTCATCAGCGCGGACATGCGGATGCCGTTACGGGCATAGTCGGAGAAGATCAGGAAGGTACCGCCGTACGGGATGAACCCGCCGTGCAGGGCGATGCCGTTCATGATTGCGGCCATGCCGAACTCGCGCACGCCGTAGAACACGTAGTTGCCGGCGGCGTCGTCACGGGTGACGCCCTTGGACCCGCCATACATGGTCAGGTTGGAGCCGGCCAGGTCGGCGGAGCCGCCCAGCAGTTCCGGAACGGCCGGGGCCATGCCGGCGATCGCGTTCTGCGAGGCCTTGCGCGAGGCGACCTTCTCGGCCTTCTCGATGGTCTGCTTGATATAGGCGTTGGCCTTCTCGCTCCAGTCGGCCGGCAGATCACCGGCAATCCGGCGCTCGAACTCGGCGGCCAGTTTCGGATGGGCGGCCTTGTAAGCGGCGAAGCGTTCCTTCCACTCGGTCTCGGCCTTGGCACCCTTGTCCTTCGCGCTCCAGCCCTCGTAGATGTCGCCCGGGATCTCGAACGGGCCGTGCTCCCAGCCCAGTTCCTTGCGGGTCAGGGCGACCTCGTCGTCGCCCAGGGCGGCGCCGTGGCACTCTTCCTTGCCGCACTTGTTCGGGGAACCGAAGCCGATCACGGTCTTGCAGCAGATCAGGCTCGGCTTGTCGCTGTTCTGGCGCGCCTCTTCGATCGCGGCCTTGACCGCGTTGGCGTCGTGGCCATCCACGCCGCGCACGACGTGCCAGCCATAGGCCTCGAAACGGGCCGGGGTATCGTCGGTGAACCAGCCCTCGACCTCGCCGTCGATGGAAATGCCGTTGTCATCCCAGAACGCGACCAGCTTGCCCAGGCCCAGGGTGCCGGCCAGCGCGCAGGTCTCGTGGGAGATCCCTTCCATCATGCAGCCGTCGCCGAGGAAGGCGTAGGTGTTGTGGTCGACGATGTCGTGACCGGGCTGGTTGAAGTGGGCGGCCATCATCTTCTCGGCCAGCGCCATGCCGACCGCGTTGGAGATGCCCTGGCCGAGCGGACCGGTGGTGGTCTCGACACCGGCGGTGTAGCCGTATTCCGGGTGGCCCGGGGTCTTGGAGTGCAGCTGACGGAACTGCTTGATCTCGTCCATCGGCAGGTCGTAGCCGCTCAGATGCAACAGCGAGTAGACCAGCATGGAGCCGTGACCGTTGGACATCACGAAGCGGTCGCGATCCGGCCAGCTCGGGTTCGCCGGGTTGTGCTGCATGTAGTCGTTCCACAGCACCTCGGCGATGTCCGCCATCCCCATCGGCGCTCCCGGGTGACCGGAATTGGCCTTCTGAACTGCGTCCATCGAAAGGGCGCGGATGGCGTTTGCAAGCTCTCTACGGGTCGGCATGCTGATCTCCTGCTCTAAGTAGTATTGGGTTCGGCTGATGGCGGGCGGCGGCGCGAGGCGCCAGCGGCGGCAGACCCGGACGAGTCGACCGAACGAGGGCTCACCAGTACCGGCCGGCGCGCCAGCGCACGGCGGTGGCCCGAGCAGCCTGCGGGAGCGGGCCCTTACTCGGCCACGCGAACGCGCGGCGGGCAGCACTCCCCATCAAAGGCGGTGCATTTTGGCCACTTTCGGGCACCGGGGCAAGTCGGCCCCAAACCGCGCCACGCTGCGCCCTCGCCGCCGGCCGGGACACCGATGCCCTGACTGTCGCGGGGGAGGGGCTTAGAAAAATCCTGCGAGTCGCGTTACACTAGAGGTCGTTTTGCGCAAAACTAAATCGAAACGACCCCAAAAGGAACGCTTAATGTCCAACGACTATATCTTTACTTCGGAATCTGTCTCTGCCGGTCACCCCGACAAAATGGCCGACCTGGTGTCCGACACCATCGTCGACGCCATCATCGAGCAGGACCCGCATGCACGCATCGCCTGCGAGACCGCCACCAAGACCGGCATGGTCATGCTGCTGGGCGAGATCACCACTGGCGCGCAGATCGACTACGAGCGCCTGGTGCGCGACACCGTCGTCGAGATCGGCTACAACGATTCCGACGTCGGCTTCGACGGCAAGACCTGCGCCGTGCTGAACGTGCTGGGCGAGCAGTCCCAGGACATCGCCATGGGTGTGGACCGCGACGTCTCCGACCGCGCCACCCAGGGCGCTGGCGACCAGGGCCTGATGTTCGGCTACGCCGCCCGCGAGACCGACACCCTGATGCCCGCCCCGATCTTCTACGCCCACAAGATGGTGCGCATCCAGTCCGAACTGATGAAAAGCGGCAAGCTGCCGTGGCTGCGTCCGGACGCCAAGAGCCAGGTCTCCCTGCGCTATGAAGATGGCAAGCCGGCCGGCCTGGACGCCGTGGTCCTGTCGACCCAGCACAGCCCGGACATCTCGCAGAAGGATCTGAAGGAAGCGATCTACGAAGAGATCTTCAAGAAGGTCCTGCCGGCTGAATGGCTGAGCCAGGTCGCCGACGACAAGCTCCACATCAACCCGACCGGCAAGTTCGAGATTGGCGGCCCGGTGGGCGACGCTGGCCTGACCGGCCGCAAGATCATCGTCGACACCTACGGCGGCATGGCCCGTCACGGTGGTGGCGCGTTCTCCGGCAAGGACCCGTCCAAGGTGGACCGTTCCGCAGCCTACGCCGGTCGCTATGTGGCCAAGAACATCGTTGCCGCCGGCCTGGCCGAGAAGTGCGAGATCCAGGTCTCCTACGCCATCGGCGTGGCCGAGCCGACCTCGATCACGATCGACACCTTCGGCACCGGCAAGCTGGACGATCGCAAGATCGAAGGCTTTGTGCGCGAAGTGTTTGATCTGCGCCCGTGGGGCCTGATCCAGATGATGGATCTGCTGCGTCCGATCTACAAGGCGACGGCCGCCTACGGTCACTTCGGCCGCGAAGATGTCGACCTCCCCTGGGAGCGTACCGACAAGGCCGAGGAACTTAAGAAGATGGCGGGCCTCTAAGAGCCCCGACATTTCTTGAAAGAAATACCCATCCGGCTGAGGAGCGCTGCAGCGGTTTTACCGTCAGGCTCAGCCGGATGCACCCTGAAACATGAACACGGCGCTCATCCAGATAAACGGAGAAGTTGATCCATGAATGCTGTGATGAACGACAAAAAGACCACCGATTACGTCGTCAAGGACATTAACCTTGCCGAATTCGGCCGCAAGGAAATTGCGATTGCCGAGACCGAAATGCCCGGTCTGGTCCAGACTCGCGAAGAGTACGCGGCCTCCAAGCCGCTGAAGGGCGCCAAGATTGCCGGCTCCCTGCACATGACCATCCAGACCGCGGTGCTGATCCAGACCCTGGAAGCCCTGGGTGCCGACGTGCGCTGGGCCTCCTGCAACATCTACTCCACCCAGGACCACGCCGCGGCCGCGATTGCCGACGCCGGCACCCCGGTCTTCGCCGTGAAGGGCGAGACCCTGGAAGAGTACTGGGACTACTGCCACCGGATCTTCGAATTCGACGGCGGCGCCAACATGATCCTGGACGATGGCGGTGACGCCACGCTGCTCCTGCACATCGGCGCCAAGGCCGAGAAGGACCAGTCGGTCATCTCCAACCCGGAGAACGAAGAAGAAGTCGCCCTGTTTGCCTCGATCAAGGATCGCCTGGCCAAGCAGCCGACCTGGTACTCCGAACAGCTCGCCAAGATCAAGGGCGTGACCGAAGAGACCACCACCGGTGTGCATCGCCTGTACCAGATGGCGAAAGACGGCGAACTGGCCTTCCCGGCGATCAACGTCAATGACTCGGTCACCAAGTCCAAGTTCGACAACCTGTACGGCTGCCGCGAGTCCACCGTGGACTCCATCAAGCGCGCCACCGACGTCATGATCGCCGGCAAGATCGCCGTGGTCTGCGGCTACGGTGACGTCGGCAAGGGTGCCGCCCAGTCGCTGGCCGGCCTCGGTGCCACCGTGTGGATCACCGAAATCGACCCGATCTGCGCCCTGCAGGCCGCGATGGAAGGTTTCCGCGTCGTCACGATGGAAGATGCGGCCGACAAGGCCGAGATCTTTGTCACCGCGACCGGTAACAAGGACGTGATCACCGAAGATCACATGACCCGCATGAAGAACCAGGCCATCGTCTGCAACATCGGTCACTTCGACTCCGAGATCGCCGTGGCCGCGATGCGCAAGTACGAGTGGGAGAACATCAAGCCGCAGGTTGACCACATCATCCTGCCGAATGGCAACCGGATCATCATGCTGGCCGAAGGCCGCCTGGTGAACCTGGGCTGCGGTACCGGCCATCCGAGCTTCGTGATGTCCAACTCCTTCACCAACCAGACCCTGGCTCAGATCGAGCTGTGGACCAAGGGTGACCAGTACGACAAGAACGTCTTCGTGCTGCCGAAGCACCTGGACGAGAAGGTCGCACAGCTGCACCTGTTCAAGCTGGGCGCCAACCTGACCCGTCTTACCGACGATCAGGCGAAGTACCTGGGTATGTCGGCGGATGGCCCGTTCAAGCCGGAACACTACCGCTACTGATCGGCCAGCCTCACATTTCAATTCGTTGGTAATGTGAACGCCGAGGCGGGCCGCATGTTCGTGCGGTCCGCCTTCTTTTTGTCTGGAGGACAAACATGTCTGCACAAGAACGCGTCTACAGCGTTGAATTTTTCCCGCCCAAGGACGAGGCCGGAGCCGAACGCCTGGCCAAGGCCCGCAAGCGTCTGGGCGCACTGAATCCCGAGTTCTATTCCGTCACCTTCGGCGCCGGGGGATCCACCCGCGACCGCACCCTGGAGACGGTCCGGGACATCATCGACAACGATGGCATCCCCGCCGCCCCGCATGTCTCCTGCATTTCGTCGACCAAGGACGAGCTGCGGGACCTGCTGTCGACCTACCGCGATTCCGGGGTCAAGCGCATTGTGGCGCTGCGCGGCGACCTGCCGTCCGGCACCAAGCATTCCGGCGGTGATTTCCGTTATGCCTCCGAGCTGGTGGAGTTCGTCCGCGCCGAGTTCGGCGACCAGTTCAAGATCGAGGTCGCGGCCTATCCGGAGTTCCATCCGCAGGCACCGAATGCCGAGAAGGACCTGGAGAACTTCAAGACCAAGGTGGATGCTGGCGCCGACGCCGCGATCACCCAGTACTTCTACAATCCCGACGCCTACGTGGCCTTCATGGAACGGGTAGAGAAGATGGGCATCACAATCCCGATCATTGCCGGGATCATGCCGATCACCAACTACACCCAGATCGTGCGCTTCTCCGAGATGTGCGGCGCCGAGATCCCGCGCTACATCCGCAAGCGGATGGAGGCTTATGGCGACGACAAGGAATCGATCCGCAAATTCGGGATCGAGGTCGCCACGCGTCTGACCGACGACCTGCTCGATAACGGCGCGCCTGGAATCCACTTCTATTCGATGAACCAGGCCGGACCGACCGAACAGATCTGGAAGGCCCTGGACCTCGACAACCGGAAGTAGACGGCATGCGCTGCCCCCGGCTGCTGCTCGAATCCGAGGCACTGGCCGCGGGGCAGTCGCTCCCCGCCCCACAGGACCGGCTGCATTACGCCACCACCGTCCTGCGTCTGAAAAGCGGCGCCCCCTGCCGCGTCTTCGACGGCCTCGGCAACGAATTCGACGCGACCCTCGAACTCACCGACCGACGCCACGGCACCTTCCATCTGGGCGAACGTGCCGCCGCCCCAACCCATCCCGCGTTTCCGATCCACCTGCTGCAGGGCATGGCCCGCGGCGACCATATGGACCTGGCCATTCAGAAGGCCGTGGAGCTCGGCGTTCAGTCCATCCGCCCGGTGCTGTGCGAGCGCTCGCGTTCGGCTGCCGCCCACAAGGGACTGGAGAAGCGCCAGCGGCACTGGCAGGGCATCCTGCAGGCCGCTGTGGAGCAATGCGGCCGCAATGAACTGCCCGCGCTACATCAACCGGCCCTGCCCGCGGCCGCACTCGCGGAATGCCCGGACAGCCTCGGGCTGCTCGCCGAGGAAGGCGCGCCCGGGCTGGACGACCGCCTGGTCGCCCGCGGGCACCCGCCCGGCGCAGTGGCGCTGTATATCGGACCGGAAGGGGGGCTAACGCCTGCGGAGCGCGACCAGGCCCGGGCAGGTGGATTTCTGGGCGTCGGCATGGGCCCGCGGACCCTGCGCACCGAGACGGCCGCGATGGCCCTGATCACCCTGGTACAGGCGCGTCTCGGAGACCTTCGAGGCTAGTCACAACAGGCGGGAACCCCCCCGGTGGTGTCGTCTCGAGTCGCCGCCGCACTGATCAGGCTGGCTGCGTCTCCGCAAGCTCGAGCAGACGTTGCTCGAGGGTATCCAGCCGAAGCAAGTGAGTCGTCACGCCCGAGGCCTTCACCCGCCAGGACCACGGAGTGGCGTCGACGTCCTCCAGCGCGTAGATATTCTGCGCGGTGATCTGCACCGGATGTGGCGTACCGCGCACCTCCAGGGCATAAAACGGCAGGTGATCCGGCTGCATCACCGCCTGCATCACCAGAAGGCGGGTGAACCGCCGGCGATCCTCGCCGCTGTCGCGGCCCGGATCCAGCAACTGGTTCACGTTGATCACCGGCACCTGCACGTCCTGCCAGACCAGGCTGGGCTGCAGCCACGGGACATCCGGATGCTCGGATTCCTGCTGGACGGCCCCGGCGCGGGTGGTCACCTCGAGAAAGGCGCTGCGCGGGAGCAGGATGGAGCCGCTATCCAGCTGAACGATCACCGCCTCGACGGCCTGACCCTGTGCTTCCTCGCTCATGCCGGTATCCCTTCGAGTTGCTCGCGGATCGCGTTCAGCAGGTCATTCTCCAGATACGGTTTCCCGAGATAACCGTTGACCCCGAGACGGTTGGCGCGCTCGCGGTGCTTGGTCCCGCTGCGCGAGGTGATCATGATGATGGGCACCCCCCCGAAGTCCGGATGATCGCGCACGTGGGCGGCGAACTCGAAGCCGTCCATGCGCGGCATCTCCACGTCCAGCAGGATCAGCTGCGGGCGCCGCTCGTCCAGCAGGCCCACCGCATCGAGACCGTCACGGGCCGTGACCACGTCGTAGCCGTGGCGCGTCAGCAGGCGCGCGGTGACCTTGCGAATGGTAATCGAGTCATCCACCACCATGATCCGTTTCGCGCTCGCCGTCTCGACAACAGCCTGCGGCGCCTCCGCCAGCGACGCCGTCGCGGAGGCAAACCGCACCAACATGCTCAGATCAAGAATCAGCATGACCGAACCATCGCCCTGGAGGGTGGCACCGGCCACACCCGGGATACGACTGAGGACCGGGCCCACCGACTTCACCACAACCTCCTGACTACCCAGCAGGCCGTCAATGCGCAACGCGATACGCTGATCATCGGCGCGCACGAGCAACAACGGGAACGGATGATCCGGCAAGTGTTCGACGCCCGCCTGACTCTCCACACCCATCAACTCACCGAGCCCGCGCACTGCGTAGTCCTGACCGATGTAGTTGTAGATTGCCTCGTCGTCCCGGCGATCGATCTCCTCGGCTCGCGCGCGAACCACGCCCTCCACCGAGGCCATCGGGACGGCAAAGGTTTCTTCGCCCACCTGCACCAGCAAGGCCTGCGAGATCGCCAGGGTGAACGGCAGGCGCATGATGAAACGCGAGCCCTTGCCCGGCGTCGACTGGATCTCCAGCGTGCCGCCCAGCTGTTTCACGTCGCTGTTCACCACGTCCAGGCCAACGCCGCGCCCCGCCACCTGCGAGACTTCGGCGGCGGTGGAGAAACCGGACTGCAGGATGAGCTGCAGGGCCTGGGCATCCGTGACCTCGGCATCCGCCGCGATGAGCCCGCGCTCCGCCGCGCGCGCCCGGATCGCCTCGGCATCGATGCCCCGACCGTCATCCGTGACCTGCAACCGGATCTCGCTGCCGGACTGCTCCAGACTGACATCGATCTGGCCCTGCGCCGGCTTGTGCGCCTGTTCCCGCTCGGCAGCGCCTTCGATACCGTGCGCAATGGCATTGCGCAGCAGGTGCTCCAACGGCGACACCAGGCGTTCCAGCAGGGCACGGTCCAGCTCGGCCCCCTGGCCGGTGAACTCGACGCGGACCTGTTTGCCCAGGTCCTCGCCCGCCTGGCGTACCACCCGTCGTAGCCGCGGCGCCATACGCGCGAAACGCACCATGCGCTGACGCATCAACTGGTCCTGCAGATCGGTTCCCACGCGCCGCTGCTGCAGAAGGATGCCCCCGGCATTCTGCAACTCGTCACCGACTTCCTGCTTCAGGGCCTCGAGGTCACTGACACTCTCGGCGAGCGCGCGGGACAGCTGCTGGATGCCGGAATAGCGGTCCATTTCCAGCGGATCGAAGTCGAGGGCGTCCTCCCCACTCTCCTCCTCCACCCGGAACAGGATCTGGGTCTCGGTTTCGATCTCGAGCTTGCGCAGCTGGTCGCGCAGACGGGCGATGGTGCGCTCCAGTTCGTCGACCTGGCTCTCGACCCGCCCAACCGTCTGTTCGAAGCGGCGATGGAAGGTCGCCAGCTCGCCGGCATTGTTCACCAGGCTGTCGAGGACCTCGGCATCCATGCGCACCTGGTCCTGGATCCGCCGGCCCTCGGTCTCCGGCGTCTCGTGGCTGCGCCGGTCCGTCTCCGCTCGGGCCTCCTCGACCACCAGATCCTTCCCGGAGGTGGCTTCGGCTTCGGAGTCGTCGCTCTCAAACGTATCCGTCTCGGGCTCCGCTTCGGTCGATTCGGCGTCCGCTTCACCCCCGGCCCAGGCGCGCAGCGCGGGCAGCGATTCGCTGGCCGATTCGTCCATCTGCCAGGCCCCGACCCCGCGCTCGACCAGGCGCTGTACGTCGCTCAAGGCCCGCTCGGTAAGCTGGAAGAAGCCGTCGCGCGGCTCCAGACCGGTCTCGGTCTCCACACTCAACGCACTTTCCAGGGCGTGCGCAATGGCTCCGACCACGGTGAAACCGGCCATGCGGGCGCTGCCCTTCAGGGTGTGCACTTCGCGCTGGAAGGCATTCTGATCGGGCCCCGGGCGCCCCCCAGTCTCGCGCCAGCCATTCAGGGCCGTGAACGCAGACTCGAGGATATCGCGCGCCTCCTCGATGAAGACCTCGGCAAACTCCCAGTCGATCTCCGGTTCCGGTTCCGGCTCTGCGGTCGACTCGGCGACATCGAGGTCGTCGAAGTCGGGCGACTCTTCCTCGCTGGCATCATCTTCTGTTCGCAGCAGCTGTTCCGCGGTCGCATTATCCAGCAGGGCATAGACCTCGGGGGCCCAGGGCGGCGGGTCCAGGACCTTGAGCGGGTCCGGTGCCTCGTCGCCGACTGCATCGGCCACGTACGTCTCCAGCTGCCGCAGCAACTCGATGGCCTGCGGCAGCAGCGCCCATTCCATGTCGCGATGGATCCGGATCAGCCGTTCGAACGGTCCGCACACCGAATAAATGCCACGAATATCGGCCGTCCGGGCGCTGCCGTTCAGGGTATGCAGCGCCCGCTCGAGGTCATGATTCGGGACCCGGTCCGGGCGCCACTGGGACTCGTCCAGCCAACCACGCAGCGCGAGCAGATGGACCTGCGCCTCAGCGGCAAACACCTGCCACAGCTGGGGATCCGTGTCCATGCGAGCGGCCATGGGCTCGGACGGAAGTTCCGGCTCTTCAGCCTCGGCCTCTCCTCCGTCTACAGGACCCTCGAGGGCACCCTCCTCGACGGCGCCGGAATCCTCCCCGACCTCGGCCGCAACATCCGGGGCCATCGTGTCGCCCTCGGTCAGCGCCTCTTCGGTCACCTCGAAGGCATCGGCGGGAAGCTCCAGGGCGTCGAGATCCAGCGGTTCAGCAGACCGCTCAGCCGCCGACGGCTCTTCCGTCTCCCACGGCGAATCCAGGGTTCCGCCGTGCTCGGACTCGGCGGATTCCGTTTTGTCGGTCGCCGCTGCAAGGGCATCCGGCGGCAGATCGGGCACAAAGGCGCCCGGCTCCTGCAGGAGCTCGTCGGCCGCCGCGTCTTGGTCGGGGGCCGCCGTCTCGGCGCCTGCGAGCGAATCCGGTGCGTCCAGTTCGTCGAGGGTACGCGCCAGGGCCTCGAACTCCGCGTCCGCACCCGGCGGCGCAGCGCGCACAGCCGGCTCGTCATCCTCCGCCTCGGCCTCGGGTTCCGGCTCGCCGCCGGCCAGAGCCCGCAGGCGCAGGGCAATGTCCAGAACCGGCGTAACCGGCCCGGTATCGTCACGCACCTCCGCCACCAGTCCGGGCAGGACCCCGATGCCATCCTCAATCACCTGCAACGTGGCGTGGTCCGCCTCCTGGCCGGAATCCAGCTGGCGGTTGAGGAACGACTCCACGGCCCAGGCGAACTCGCCCAGGCGCAAGGCGCCGGCCAACCGGCCCGACCCTTTCAGTGTGTGGAAGGAACGACGAATGACCGAGAGGCTGTCGAGATCGGCCGGGTTGGCCTGCCAGCGCGGGAAATGTTCACCCAGGCTGGCTACCTCCTCGTCCGCCTCCTCGAGGAAGATCTCCAGGATTTCCAGGTCGACCTCCGGACCGCGGACCTGCTCCGCCAGCACGGTGTCGTCGAAAGGCAATGAATCGCGACCGGCCGCGGGCAGCGGGCTCGCCGGTTGCACGACAGGCGTGGCATCGGCATCGGCATCGGCATCGGCGGCGAGCGTGTCCAATGGCTCTTCGCCAGGTTCGTCGTTGGGTGTGAGATCGAAAACCGGCGGTTCGGCGAGGCCGGCGGGGTCCAATTCAGCCCCGGTGTCTGCCGCCGGCGCATCCGGGACCGCAGCCAGATGAACGGCGGCGACGTCGCCGCCGGAGATCGCACCAATGCGCTGCAGGGCCGAAATCCCCCGCTCGTGGACACTGTCCAGTTCACGCCAGGGCTGTCCGGAAGACTCCAGGGCGACCTCGATACTGCTGAGGACCTCGGCAAGGGCGTCGATCTCGCCTTCGTCGAGTTCGGCCGCTGCCATGCCGGCACGGGAATCGAGATGACGGATCAGCGGGCCCAGCAGGGCGTGCAGGGCCTCGAAGCCGGACATCGACATCGCGCCCTCGATCCGGCGCAGCCCCTCGCGGGCCTCGTCGAGTCCATCGCCAGAGGCGTCCGCACCGGCATCAAGGAATCCGAGGAAGATGTCGCGGACCCGGCGCACATCCACCAGGGCCTCCTTGTAGACGGCCGCCGCCAGCGCGCGATCGAATTCGGCCTGGGGCGAGGGGCTGGCGCTCTTGCGGCGCAGACCCGATTCCAGCAGGGACTCCAGCGCCAGCAGGTGCTCCGCCAGCACCATGTCGACCTGTTCATCCGCCGCGCCCGCGCGCTCGGGAGTGAGCGATGCCATCAGGGCGTCGGTGTGGTCCTGTCCGGCATCCAGCCCGAGAAGACTGAGTGTCGAGCCAATACGCTCGACCTGCCCGCGCAGGCTCTCGAGGTCGTCGACACCCCGCACCTGTGACCGCATCAAGACATCCAGCCGCTCGCGGACCTCGGCAAGGTCGTCTTCCAGGGCCTGGCGCAGGTTGTCGTAGACCGAACGGCCCACCCCGGTACCACCTTCCACGAGGCTCAACTGGTCGAGCCCGAATACCTCGCGCACGGCGAGGGTCTGTTCGCCCTCGGAGGTCGCACAGGCAACGTGGAACAGAAGGGTCTTGATCAGGTCGGGCGATGCCTCGTATTCCGGTTCCGATCCGGCATTACCGGCCTCCACATGGGCCGACAAGGCGTTCAGATAGCGTCCGAGTTCGCGATCGACCCGGCCGACCAGTCGGCGCACGTCGGTATCGGCTTCAACACCGCCCTCGGCGACCGCCTCGAGCATCGCACCGGCGACCCAGAACAAGCGCCGGGCCTCGCCCGCCGGAACGGCCTCCTCCACCACGCGGGCAGTCGCCTGCATTCGGGCGGCTGGTTCGGTCGCATCTTCGCCGCGCACCAATTCCAGCAGATCGCGCTGAAAGCGCCGACGCGCCTGTTGCAGCAGCGGGACGCGAGATGCCGGATCGAGCACATCGCCACCCGAGCCTACACGCTCGTCGTCCACTGTCTGCGGGTCCGGCATCAATGCCGCGACATCCAGCAGCAACGAAGCGCCGCGACTGGTGCGCAACTCATTCAGCAGAGGGACAAGGATCATGGGCGACGGCAATTCGCCATCGCCCTCGTTCTCGAGGTAGTCGGGCAGCTGCAGGGCGGCCCGCAGCAGCGGCTCGGTGGCGGCCACATTCGGCTCGTCAGCGCGTTCGATCTGCCCCAGGACCTGCAACATCTCGTCGCAGATCAGGACCACGCTGTCGACCTGGACCATGACCAGGGTGTTGCGGATCTGTTCGACACGACTGCGCGCCTCGGCCAGACAATCGCGACAGTCCGGATCGTCGGAGTACCGTCGCAACGCGTCCTGGACCTCGACAAACAGCTTGTCGAGCTCGTCGCGGACCCAGTTCAGTGCGCTGGATGCCATCGGCCGCGTCCGCCGTCAGGCTCGTTGTTCGTCGGAAGAGGTCGGATCGGAGTCGGAAGTCCGCTCCTCCTCGATCACAGCATCGACACGCTCGGTGGTCCCGCCCGGCTCCGGCAGCTTGAAGTCCGATACCGAGGACTGCAGCTGGGCCGAGAGCTGGGCCAGGTCGCCAATCGCCGCCGCGGTGGACTGGGTCCCCTGCGTGGTCTCGGAGGTGATCTCGCGGATCTGGGCCATGATGGAGGTCACATCCTGCGCCATCTCGGACTGCTTGCGCGCCGACGAGGAGATCCCGTCGATCAGATCCGCCAGATCGCTGGAGACCTGCTCGATCTCGGACAGGGCCTCACCCGCGGCCTGGGCCAGCTCGGCCCCCTGGACCACGTTGGCGGTACTCTGCTCCATGGAACTCACGGCCTCGCTGGTATCCGCCTGGATAGCCTTGACCAGCCCCTCCACCTGACGGGTCGCGCTGGAGGAGCGCTCCGCAAGGCGCTGGACCTCGTCGGCCACCACCGCGAAGCCTCGCCCGGCCTCGCCCGCGGCGGAGGCCTGGATCGCGGCATTCAGCGCGAGCACGTTGGTTTGTTCCGCGATGTCGTTGATCAGGCCGATGATGTCGCCAATCTCCTGCGACGATTCACCCAGGCGCTTGATCCGTTTCGCCGTCTCCTGGATTTGTTCGCGGATATTGTCCATGCCCTCGATGGAACGGCGCACGGTGCCCGCCCCGCGGGATGCAATCTCCACCGAGTTACGTGCCACGGAGGCCGACTGTTCGGCATCCTGGGCGACCTTGTCGACCGAGCCCGACACCTCCTCGATCGCGTCGTCCGCGCGCTGGATCTCGCGGGCCTGCTCTTCCGACTTCTCGGCCAGCCCCAGCACCTGGGACCGCGTGGAAGCCGAGGATTCGCTGATATCGGCCGCCACCGTGTTGATGGTCGCGACCAGGGTGCGCAGGTTCTCGATCGCGTAGTTCATCGAGTCCGCGATGGCCCCCGTGAAGTCCTCGGTCACCGTCGCGTTGACCGTGAGGTCGCCATCCGCAAGGTTCATCATTTCATCGAGCAGGCGCAGGATTGCCTGTTGGTTGCGTTCGTTCTGCGCCTCGGTCTCCGCCAGCTCGCGCTTGGTATCGCGGTAGAGGAACAGACCCATCGCGATCAGCAGCAGCAGCGCGAGGCCACCGAAGCCGAACCCGATGAACGCGATCACGCCCGCGCGTTCGGCCTCAACGGTGATGGCGTTTTCGAAGTCCCCGGTGGTCTCCAGCATCGCACCACTGCTGGCCTCGACATTGGAGGCCGCCGCATTGACCTCGAACACCTGGGTGGAGGTATCCAGAACGCCTTCCACCGCCTCGCTAAAGGCGACGAACAGCGTGGCGATCTCCATCAGCAAGGCACGCGCTTGCGGGTCATCGACCGGTTCGACCCCCAGCGGGGCGAACCCCTCGATCAGGCCGTCCAGCACGCGGCCGTACAACGTTGCATCACGCTCGAAGCGCTCGATCGCGGGGGCCGCCTCGGCGCCCCCCTGGAGCACGCGACCCAGGCTGTTGGCGATACGCTGAATCAGCATGGTCTGGCGCGCCGCCACATAGACCTGCTCCGGCGGCTCGCCGATCCGGGTCATGCGCCGCACCACATCGTCGGACAGGCGCGAGAGCTCCGGCGAAAACGCGGCCACCGCATCGGAAAATTCCGTGATCAACTGGATATCCGAACGCCCGAGGATGACGGTGTTGATGTTGTCCCGGTACGCCGACCATTCGCGATCCACCGCGGCGATATCCTCTTGCAAGGGTTCCGGAAGTGGCTGCAGACCGTCACCCCCCTGGCGGATTCGGTCCAGGCGGGCCTCGAAGTCATCGCGCAGGGACTGCAGATCGCGGAATCCCTGCTCGGAGCCGGCTGCCGCCTCCAGCGAGCTGGTGGCGAGACGCTGCGATAACAGACGCAAGTCATTGGCCAGCGCGATCCGGTCACGGTACTGACTCTGTTCGTACTCGTGGTAGGTAAAGGCCCCGCCTGTCGCGATCAGGGCCAGCACCAGCAAGCCCCCGAGGACGAAGTTACGTGCGCGACGACTCGATCCCATCAGTTCATACTCCCTGTCGCAGCACCGCAAACCCCGTCATCAGACGGTAGCTGCGGACTGTTCGCTATTGGATGCACCGGCCAAACCCGTGCCGGTAAAGCGATTGTTGTCATTGAGTAGCAGGTCCAGATCCAGCACCGGGTGCAACCGGTGCCCCAGATCGAACCCGCCGGTAATGAACGGGCGGACGGCCTCGGGTACCGAGACCTCCAGGCGCCGCTGGGAGGGGATGCAGCGGCGCATCCCCTCGACCTGGCTGACCAGAAGCCCGGCCATGCCCTGGCCCTGAGGCGCCACCACGATGCGCTGCCCGGTCGCGTCGTCCGGCAATGGCCGGTCCAGCAGCAGCCTGCCCATGTCGAAGACCGGCAGCACCAGCCCCCGCAGATTGCCCACACCGAGCACGGCGGAATCCGCCAGCGGCACGCGGGTCAGCGCCATCGGGTCGGCGACCTCCGCGATCGAGTCCATATCGACCAGGAAGCGGAAATCGCCAACCCGCAACAGGACGCCGCGCCAGCCGGTGCCGATGTCCCGCCGCAATTCGCGATTGACGCGGCGCCCTTCACGATCAAGGCTCGCAATCAGCGCAAACGGCGAGGACAGGTCGGTCTTCATGCCGACAGATATTTCCCGATGGTGGCCAGCAGGTCCTTCTCGACCACTGGCTTGGTGATGTAGTCGCGAGCCCCCTGACGCATCGCCCAGACCCGGTCGGTGGCCTGATCCTTGGTGCTGACCACAACCACCGGGACATGCGCGGTTTCATCCGCCTGGGAAAGCTGGCGCGTGGCCTGGAAGCCATTCAGGCCCGGCATCACCACATCCATCAGGACCAGATCCGGCACCTGCGACTTGGCGGCGGCGACCCCATCCTCGCCGCTCTCGGCGGTGGTCACCGAGTGCCCGTTTTTCTCGAGCATGGTGCGCAGCACATGGATTTCGGTCGGCGAATCGTCAACGATCAGAATGCGGGCCATGGGGTTCGTCTTTCCTTGGTTAGTGTGCAGTGGCGACGCTGTGCATCACGCCGCAGGACTGGCGTATCGGCGCATGGCGCCCAGGAGGTCATCCCGGGTAAACGGCTTGGTGAGGTAGTCCTCCGACCCCACAACGCGCCCCTTCGCCTTGTCGAACACGCTGTCCTTGCTCGACAGCATGATGATCGGCGTGGCACGGAATTCCCTGTTGTTCTTGATCAGTGCGCAGGTCTGGTAGCCATCCAGGCGCGGCATCATGACGTCGATGAAGATAATGTCCGGGCGCGACTGCGCGACCTTGGACAGCGCCTCGAAGCCGTCCACGGCGGTGATGACTTCGGCCCCGTGCTTCTGCAGCAAGGATTCGGCGGTACGCCGAATGGTCTTGCTGTCATCGATCACCATGACCTTGAGCCCCTGAAACTCGGTGGCCGAGTCCGCTTCGGCAAGCGCGTTAGACACCTTTTCCCCCTGAGGTCATTTCGCCCCGAATCTAGCGGAACCGGGGCTCTGTGACAAACAGCACACAATGATATTGCATACCGGGGGCCGCAACGCGCGCGGCGCTGATCCAGCTTGCGGGGTCACCGACGGCCCCGGCGGGCATGGCATACTCCCCCGGAACATCCCGTTCGTGCGAGGCAACGTGGCCCAGAACATCGCCATCCTGATGGACCCGATCGCGGGTATCAAACCATGGAAGGACACCACTTTCGCCATGATGCTGGCGGCACAGGCCCGCGGCCATCGCCTCCACTACCTGGAGCCGGCCGACCTGTGGATCGAGGCGGGCCGGGCGGCGGCCCGGAGCCGCCCGATCGAGGTGCACGACCGGCGCGAGGACTTCTTCACCCTGGGCGAGCCCGTGACGGGTCCGGCGGCGCGCTTCGACCTGTTATTGATGCGCAAGGACCCGCCGTTCGATCTGGAGTACATCTACGCGACCTACGCCCTCGAGCTCGCCGAGCGCGACGGCGTACGGGTATCGAACCGCCCGCAGGCCCTGCGCGACGTCAACGAGAAGGCCTTTACCGTCCACTTCCCCCAGTGCTGCCCGCCCACCTTGATTACCCGTGACCGGGGCCGGATCCGCGCCTTCCTCGAGGCGCAGGGAGACATCGTGGTCAAGCCACTGGACGGCATGGGCGGGGCCTCGATATTCCGTGTCCGCGAGGGCGACCCGAACACCTCGGTGATCCTCGAGACCATCACCGAGTTCGACCAGCGCAGCGTGGTCGCGCAGCGCTTCCTGCCGGAGTTCACCGCTGGGGACAAGCGCATCATCCTGATCGGTGGCGAGCCCTACGACCACGCCCTGGCCCGCATCCCGGCCGCGGGCGAAAGCCGCGCCAACCTGGCCGCCGGCGGCCGGGGCGAGGCCGTGCCCCTGACCGAACGCGATCGCTGGATCTGCCGCGAAATCGCCCCGGAGCTGAAGGCCCGCGGGCTGGACTTCGTCGGCATCGACGTGATCGGGGATTCCCTGACCGAGATCAACGTCACCAGTCCCACCGGTGTCCGCGAACTGGACGCGGCAGGCGGAGACGACCTGGCCGGCCAGTACATCGACTACCTCACTCGCCCGATCGAAGGATGAGCGGCATGCGCTCCGTATTGATTCGAACCCTGCCCCTGCTGCTCGCGGCCGCGCTCCTGGCCGCCTGCGGCCGCGAGGAACCGGATACCGAACAGCTTGGCTTCTACGCCTTCGGCACGCTGGTGGATCTCAGCCTTTACCCGGCCGGCGAATATGACGTGGAGGCGATCGGAACCGCGGTTCAGGAGGAACTGGAAATCCTGCATACCTCCTGGCATGCATGGGAACCCGGGTCACTCGGGCGCACCAACGAGCTACTCGCCCTGCAGGGCGAGTTCAGCGCCCCGCCGTCGGTGCTGCCGCTAATCGAGCACGGCCGCGAGATGGAGGCGTTGAGCGACGGCCTGTTCAACCCCGCACTGGGCAAGCTGGTCGCCGCCTGGGGCTTCCATCAGGACGAACCCGACGGCCCACCCCCGGACGAGGCCACCCTGGCCGAGCTGCTGGACGACCCGCCCCGCATGCAGGACATCGAACGCAACGGCGTACGCCTGCGCGGGACGCATCCGGACCTGCAGCTCGACTTCGGCGGGCTGGCCAAGGGCCTGGCGGTGGAGCGCGTACTGGAGCTGCTGGCGGAACGCGGTGTCGAGGCCGCGATCTTCAACGCCGGCGGCGACCTGATGACCTTGGGACGACCGGGCGAACGGCCCTGGCGGGTGGGCATCCGTCATCCGCATGGCGGCGTGCTTGGCAGCATCGAACTGGACGCCGGCGAGGCCCTGTTCACCTCCGGCGACTACGAGCGCGGCTACGAGTGGGAAGGCGCGCGCATCCACCACGTCATCGACCCGCGCAACGGCCGCCCGAGCCAGGGAATCGACAGCGCCACAGTGCTCCACCACGACCCGGCGCTGGCCGATGCCGCCGCCACCACGCTAATGATCGCCGGGCCCGACGCCTGGCCGGAGTACGCCCGCAAGATGGGCATTGAACAGGCCCTGGTGGTTCTGGGCGACCGCATCGAGGCCACGCCTGCGCTCGCCGAGCGCGTGCGACCCGGCCCCGACCGGGAACCGTTCGTGGTACGCGAACTGCCGTGAACCACAGGCTGCTGCGCTGGGGCGATACCCTGATCGGGGCTCTGGCTGCGGGGGTCGTAGTCGCGGCCTTCGTTTTCGCCTACAGCCCTTCGGGAGAGGCCCGGGTACTGGTCATCAGCCAGGCCGGGGCCACCCCACAGCACGAGCCGCTGGACCGAGCCCGGGTCGTCGAGATCCACGGTCCGGCCGGGATCACCCACATCGAGATCGAACCGGGCCGGGCCCGCTGCGCCGACTCCCCCGGGCGCCAGAACATCTGCGAGGCCAGCGGCTGGCTGCAGGCCCACGGCGAGGTCGCCGTCAGCCTGCCCAATCGACTGACCCTGCAAGTCCTCGGCACGGAACCGGGCTTCGACAGCATGCATTACTGATGTGGCCACGATGACCGGCGATCCGCATGCCGGGACCGACACCCGCGACCGCGCGATCGCTGCGCTGGCCGCCATTGCCATCGGGATCCAGATCCTCGAGGCCGCCATCCCCAGCCCGGTCCCGGGCATCAAGCCGGGGTTGGCCAACATCGTCACCCTGATCACCCTGCTGGTCCTCGGCTGGCGCGCGGCCGTCGCGGTCACCCTGATCCGGGTGGTCGGCAGCAGCCTGCTGCTGGGGACCCTGCTGAGCCCGGCGTTCTGGTTGTCGCTGGCCGGCGCCCTGGCGAGCCTCGTCCTGCTGGCCGCCCTGCGCCCCTTCGCCCCCCGGCATGTCGGCCCGGTGGGCCTGGCCATCGCTGCCGCGATGGCTCACATCACCGGGCAGTTTCTGCTCGCCTGGGCAATCATCATCCCGCACCCCAACCTGCCGCTGGTGTTACCGCCCCTGTTGCTCGCCGCTCTGATCACCGGCGGCCTGACCGGTATACTGACCGCCCACGTACTCGCCGACCCGCGAATCCAGCGCCATGCCCACAACCCCACACCCAATGATTAGCACCAGCCCGGCCCGCCCCACGGGCCCCGGGGCCGTGTGCGTCCGCCGTGGGCCGGAGGGGGCATGACGGCGAATACCGCTTCGAACGCCCTCGCCGGACGGCCAGCCGGCACGCCCCCGCCGGAGGCGCCCCGCGTACAGGACCACCTGGGGACCATGATCTTCCTCGCGGTGGTCGCGCACGCGCTGATCATCCTGGGGATCGGCTTCGCGGTCGATCCGATCGAGGCACCCACCCGCGAGCCCCTGGACATCACCTGGGTCACCGACCCCGATGCCCCGCCGCCAGAACTGGACGACGAGGTCGAGCACATCGCCACCCGCGACCAGGCCGCGAGCGGTGAAGGCGAGGAGGTCCGCGAGGCGCAGGCCCCGGATGCGGAGGATGCCGGCGTCGGCGAGCCCGCGCCGGAGGGCCTCGACGCACCCTTGCCGGAGGCCGGCCCGCTGATCATGGACCCGGCGCTCCCGGAGCCCGAGCCGGAACCGGAACAAATCGCCGCCGACACTCCGGACGAGCGCGCCACGCCCCCCGAGGTCGCCGACCCCGAGCCGCTGGAGTCCCTCGATGCCGAGGACCGACCCTCCGCCGCGACACTGATGAATCGCGGCCTGGAGAGCGCGCGGGCGGCACCGGCGGAAGAGCGCCAGACATTCTCCACCCGCGCCAGCCGCACCCGCTATCTGGACAGCCTGGCCGCGCGCAGCGCCCCCGAAGCCGCCTATCTGCAGGCCTGGATCAACAAGGTGGAACGCCTGGGCAACGTGAACTATCCGGACGAGGCGCGGCGCCGCGGTCTCTCCGGGACCCTGGTCCTGTCGGTCCGCCTGAACCCGGAGGGCGAACTGATCAACATCGAGGTCGCCCGCAGCTCGGGCGAGCCGGTCCTGGACCAGGCCGCCATCCGCATCGTGGAGCTGGCGGCCCCGTACGCGCCGTTCACCGAGGCGATGCGCGAGGAATACGACGAACTGGTGATTACCCGCACCTGGGCCTTCCGCCGCGACCAGATGGAACAGATCCGCTAGGGAGACACGAATTAACGGCGCCGCACACGGGATCGGGAAAACCGGCCCGGCCTTCCTTGCGACCTGCAGAGTCAGCATCGATACTGGTGGCATGAAGCCGACGCCCGCCCGTCACGAGCCCGACTGCCTGCGCGATCATTTCCTGATCGCCATGCCGAGCCTGAACGATGGCTATTTCAGCCATGCGGTCACCTATATCTGCGATCACGACGAACAAGGTGCGCTGGGCCTGGTCATCAATCAGCCCACCGAGTTCTCCCTGCGCGAGCTGCTGGAACATGTGGAGCTGGAACCCGGCGAGGATCTGCCGGAGATGCCGGTCTATCGCGGCGGCCCGGTGCAGCCGGAACACGGTTTCGTTCTGCACTCCGCCGAGCAGACCTGGCGCGGCAGCCAGCCCATCACCGACTCCATCGTGCTGACCACCTCGCGCGACATCCTCGAGGCGATCAACGCGGGCCATGGCCCGCGCCGGGTTCTGGTCGCATTGGGGCACGCTGGCTGGGGCCCCGGCCAACTGGAAAGCGAGCTGGCCGATAACGCTTGGCTCACCGCTCGCGCCGACGCGGACATCCTGTTTGATCGCGCCAGCGCCGAGCGCTGGCGCGCCGCCGCGGAACTGATCGGCATCGACGTCAACCTGATCAGTTCGGCCTCCGGCCACGCCTGACGGTGGGGCTGCTGGCGTTCGACTACGGGCGGCGCCGGATCGGGGTCGCGGTGGGCGAGGAACTCACGGGTTCCGCGCGCGGCCTGCGCACGCTCACCAACGATGCGCCCGCCCTGTGGCCCGCGATTGATGCCCTGGTCGCGGAATGGGGCCCGGAGGGGTTCGTGGTCGGCTGGCCAACCCAGGCCGATGGCAAGCCCACGCCGCTGGCCCGACGTATCCGCGCCTTTGCGCGCACGCTCGAAGAGCGCTACGGGCAACCGGTATACTGGTGCGACGAGCACCTGACATCTCATCTGGCCCGCGAGCGACGCCGGCCGGGACGCCATGACCCGGGGCTGGACGCCCACGCCGCCGCGGTCATCCTCGAAGGCTGGTTTCTGGAGAATGCATCATGACGACACCGGACGTCCCGACCCTGCTCGACGACATGGCCGAGCAGGCCCGCCACTACCTGAAGACCCACGGGATCGCCGCACCCATCGTGGTCGGCATCCATTCCGGCGGGGTCTGGATCGCGGAGCACCTGCGCGAACGCCTGGGGGTGGAGCGCCCACTGGGCAAGCTGGACATCAGCTTCTACCGCGACGACTTCTCGCGTATCGGCATGCACCCGCAGGTGCGCCCGTCGGAACTGCCGGAAGATCTCGACGGGGAACACGTGCTGCTGGTGGATGACGTCCTGTACTCCGGCCGCACCATCCGCGCGGCGCTGAACGAGCTGTTCGACTATGGCCGCCCGGCCTCGGTGACCCTCGCGGTGCTGGTCGAGCGCGACGGGCGCGAGCTGCCGATCGCGGCGGCGATCGTTGGCGCCCACATGGAGCTCGGCAAGACCGAACAGATCAAGCTGCGCGGCCCCGAGCCACTGCGCCTGGAACGGGTGACGATCGATCCCGAGGACCTCAAGGCCTGACCCGCCGGATGCACAACGGATGACCGAGACCCAGATCGCCCACCCCGGCGCGCGGCTGCCCGAACCGGGCCCGCTGCCCAACCGCCTGCAGCTGACCGATGACGGCCAGCTGCGCCACATGCTGACCATCGAAGGGCTGAACCGGGAGCTCCTGACCGAGATCCTGGACACCGCCGAATCGTTCGCCAACATGAACGAGAAGGCGGTGAAGAAGGTCCCGCTGCTGCGCGGCAAGACCATCGTCAACCTGTTCTTCGAGGCCAGCACCCGCACCCGCACCACCTTCGAGCTGGCCGCCAAGCGCCTGTCCGCCGATGTATTGAACGTGAACATCAACACCTCTTCGGCAGTGAAGGGTGAGAGCCTGCTGGACACCCTGCGCAACATCGAGGCGATGAATGTCGACATGTTCGTCGTGCGCCACGAGGAGAGCGGGGCCGCCCATTTCATCGCTCGCCACGTAGCCCCGGGGATCAGCGTGCTGAACGCTGGCGACGGCCGCCACGCGCACCCGACCCAGGCGCTGCTGGACATGTTCACCATCCGTCGCCACAAGGGCGACTTCACCAAGCTCAAGGTCGCGATCGTCGGCGATATCCTGCATTCGCGGGTCGCGCGCTCGCAGATCCACGCGCTGAACATCCTGCAGACCGGCGAGGTCCGCGTGGTCGCGCCCTGCTCGCTGCTGCCGGCGGATGTCGACCAGCTGGGCGTACACGTCTACAACGACCTCGACGCCGGCCTGAAAGACGTCGATGTGATCATCATGCTGCGCCTGCAGCGCGAGCGCATGGAACACGCCCACCTGCCCTCCGAACACGAGTACTACCAGCTGTTCGGCCTGACCTCGCGGCGGCTGCAACTGGCGCACCCGACCTGCCTGGTCATGCACCCCGGCCCCGCCAACCGCGGGGTGGAGATCGAATCCGCCGTGGCCGACGGACCGCACTCGGTGATCCTCGAACAGGTGACCTACGGGATCTCGGTGCGCATGGCGGTGATGTCCATGGTCATGGGGGCCCACCAGGCATGAGCGTGCTGATCGAGAACGCCCGCATCCTCGATCCGGTGGACGGCTTCGACACGGTCGGGGCGCTGTGCGTGCAGGGCAGCGAGATCCTCGCCCGCGGCCAGATCCCGGACGGCTTCGAGCCGCGCCGGCGCATCGACGGCAGCGGGCTCTGGCTGATCCCCGGCCTGATCGACCTGGCCGCGCGCCTGCGCGAACCGGGCCAGGAACACAAGGCCACCGTCGCCAGCGAGACCCTGGCCGCGGCCCGCGGCGGCATTACCAGCGTGGTCGTCCCGCCGGATACCGAGCCGCCGATCGACTCGCCCGCCGAGATCGAGCTGATCAATCGCCGCGCCCGCCAGGCCTGCGGCGTACGCGTGTACGTACTCGGCGCGCTGACCCATCAGCTGGAGGGCCAGCAGCTGGCCGAGATGGCCGCCCTGATGCAAGCCGGCGCACGCGGAGTCAGCAACGCGAGCAAACCACTGGCCAGCCTGCTGGTACTGCGCCGGGCACTGGAATACGCCACCACCTTCGGGCTGACCATCGTGCTCTCGGCGCAGGACCCGGCCCTCACCGGCTCCGGTTGCATGCACGAGGGCGCAGTCTCCACCCGCCTGGGGCTGGCCGGCATTCCCGAGGCCGCCGAGACCGCGGCGCTGGGCGCCATCCTGGCGCTGGTGGAGCAGACCGGGGCGCGGGTCCACGTGGCCCGGCTGTCGACCCGCCGCGGCGCGGAGATGATCGCCAAGGCGCGTGCCGACGGTCTGCCGGTGAGCGCAGACGTGGCCGCCCACCAGCTGTTCCTGACCGAGGTCGACGTCGCCGAATACGACCCGAACTGCCACGTGATCCCGCCACTACGCGGCCAGCGCGACCGCGACGGCCTGCGCGCGGCCGTCGCGCGCGGCGACATCAGCGCGATCTGCTCCGACCACCAGCCACATGAACCGGATGGCAAGCTGGGCCCATTCGCCAGCACCGAACCCGGCATCTCGGCGCTGGAGACCCTCCTGCCGCTGACGCTGCGCCTGGTCGAGGATGGACTCCTGAGCCTGCACGACGCACTGGCCCGGGTCACCACCGGGCCGGCGGATATCCTCGGCTTTGCCCAGGGACACCTGAGCGCGGGCGCGCGCGCCGACTTCGTGCTGTGGGACCCGACCGCAATGCACGAGGTCCGCCGCAAAGACTGGCTGAGCGCAGGCCACAACACGCCCTTCTTCAACTGGACCTTCGCCGGACAGGTCCGCGAGACCTGGGTCGCCGGGCGCCCGGTCTGGACCCGCCCCGCCGAGGACACCGCATGAGCACGACCCAAACTGCCGACCGGAACCACCGAGGCACGATCTTCCAGGAGGAAGGCCGCATCCTGGACCATCACGACGCAGGGGCGGACCAATGGATCCTGCGGGTCTCCGCGCCCAAATGCGCCCGCGCGGCACAGCCCGGGCAGTTTGCCCATCTGCAATGCGCCCCGCGCCTGCTGATGCGCCGCCCGCTGTCGATCCAGCGCGTGGACCGCGAGGCCGGCTGGGTGGAGTTCCTCTACAAGGTGGTCGGTGACGGCACGCGCGCCCTGTCGCAGCAGGCTAAGGGCGATACCCTCAGCGTGCTGGGCCCGATTGGCCAGCCGTTTCGCCTGAATCCGGAACGCCCGAGGCGCCTGCTGCTGGGGGGCGGGGTCGGCATCCCCCCGATGATCTTCCTCGCCCACCGCCTGCATCTTCAGGGCGAGGCGGGAAAGACCCATGCGGTGCTGGGCTCCGAGGTGCCGTTTCCCTTTCATGCCCGCCCGTCGGAGATCCTCTGGTCGGGCCTGCCGGACGGGGCAATCGCGACCCTGCCGCTGCTGGAAGACTGGGGGGTCGCCTGCCGCCTGACCTCCAAGGCCGGGCTGCCGGGCGCCTATGACGGTTTCGTCACGGACCTGGGGCGCGCCTGGCTCGCCGGACTCGCACCCGAGGAGCGCGCCCAAGTGGAAATCTTCGCCTGCGGCCCCCATCCGATGCTCGCCGCCTGTGCCGAACTGGCCGCGGAGTTCGATCTCCCCTGCCAGGTTTCGCTGGAGGAGTTCATGGCCTGCGCGGTAGGCGGCTGTGCCGGCTGCACGGTACCGGTGCGCACTCCGAATGGGGTAGCGATGAAACGGGTCTGCGTGGACGGCCCGGTGTTCGCGGCCGCCGATGTATTCCCGGAGCCGACGAGCGCCTGAAGCAAAATCCCGGAACCGGCTTTGGCAGGGACTTCGCCTGCGAACAGGCTCCTTGTGTCTTGCGGTTCACGGATCGCTACCATGAACCGCATTGGGCTCGGGGTAACCCGTCAGGCTCCTGAGGTCACGAACCTGTTCTGTAGATTGGCCCCCGAGTCCTTTCTCATCTCGAAGTTTGAACGGTATCCAAGACCCCCCTCCGTGATGGACGGGTGAGGCTGTACGGACAAGGCGAGAGGACGAGATGGCTCATATTGGCATTGATGTTAGCAAGAACAAGCTCGACTGCATGTGGGTCCGGGACCT
>NZ_KB906223.1:0-189696 GCF_000381225.1 Thioalkalivibrio sp. ALMg3
CAAGAGACTGTGGTTCCAGCGCAGCCCCGAGCGGACGCACCAGGCGTGGCGGCAATGGGTGCAGCAAGCGCACGAGAGCGGAATCCAGGCCCTGCAGCGCTTCGCACGCCTGCTGGAGCCCTACCTGCCCGGCATCGTCTCGCGCTGCCGCCACCGGCTGAACACCAGCGTCGTCGAGGGCATTAACAACACGATCAAGGTCATCAAGCGTCGGGCCTATGGCTATCGCGACCAGGAATACTTCTTCCTCAAAATCCGCGCAGCCTTCCCCGGTAATGCTCGATGAACCACAAAAAAGCCGGGGACCAGCCCCGGCTTCTTCAAAGAGAGTGGAACCCTCTTTGTTACCGCACTTCGACGTCGGTCGAGTCGGATTCACCCTTGTTGTCCGTCCAGGAGACGGTCACGGTGTCACCGGCGGCGCCGTCGATCTCGCACTGCAGGAACGGGTTGCGGGAAACCGTGTAGTTCCAGTTGGCGGTAATGGCGGTGTCGCCATTGCGCGCAATTTCCACGGTTTCGATGAAGTGCGGGCCACCGTCGTCGTCGGGGACGAGCATGTCGTGGCTCATCAGCGCACGGATGTTGATAACGCCGTTGCTTTCTTGGGCGCGAACTCGGATAGACATATCTTAAACCTCCAGTAGTGTTCGGATCAGCGGTTGGGGGTCGGCGTTAGCCGCCGCAGCCACCGACCGTGACCTTCACTTCTTGAACCGTCTTGTACCAGGTGTCGCCGGACTTCACGGCGGCGATCACGTTGGAGGACTCGCCCATGCGGATACGGCCCGAGATGTTGGCGTGTGCGCCATCGGCCAGGACATAGTGGGCGGTCAGCGGCTGGTTGTTCAGCTCGACGAACACGGCCATTTCGGTCACGTTGTCCAGGCTGGATTCGACCGACACCGGAACCACGGCGCCGTTCTCGGCGATTTCCGGGGCGCTCAGGGTGACGTCGCCATCGGCAATGTCGCTGGAACCGGTAACGGCTTCAAAGGCGGCTTCAAGGCCTTCGGCGCCAAAGGCCTCGGACGGCCAGGCGGCGAGCAGCTTGCTCGGGGCGAGCAGACCGGCCCCGACGGCGACACCGACAGTACCGGCGGCGAGAGTGCCTTTCAGGAAGACACGGCGCTTGGTGCTAATCATGGATGATCTCCTCTCATCTTGTGGGTCAGATCCGGATTATCCGGGACGTCTTGGCGGCGAACCGCGGTGACGCCTGTTGCTTTGGACGGCGAGCTGCAGGTCTCTATTCCCTGCGGTTCGGGTTCCGCCCCCTGACCAGCTTCAGTGGTCTTTTGCTGGTCTCGCAGATGCATCGTCCCAAACCTGGCTGAATCATTGATGAACGAATCATCGCCGTTCACGATCGGGCAAATTTCGGCGGGCAGATACCGCAGCATCTACCGCTAGCACCTGAAGCCAGGGGCGTATCAATGGCACACTATCGCCTCTTGATGCAACGAACCCCGGATCCGACCCATGTTCTCCTGCAAGGCCCAGTGGCTCCTGATTGCCGTGATCGTCGTGCTCGGCACGATGCAGATGCTCTCCGCCTGTGGTCAGAAGGGCGATCTCTATCTGCCCGATGACGACGAAACCGAGGAGCGGCGCTGAATGGACTACTTCGATTACCACCGCGGCACCCTGTTCTGCGAAGGCGTAGCACTGGACCGCCTTGCCGAGCTGGTCGGCACCCCCGCGTACGTGTATTCCCGCGCCACGCTGGAGCGCCACTTCCGCGCGTTCAGCGAGGCCCTGATCGGCACCCCGCACCAGGTCTGCTTCGCCGTGAAGGCGAACTCCGCGCTGGGCGTACTGAATGTGCTGGCGCGCATGGGCGCCGGTTTCGACATCGTCTCCGGCGGCGAACTGGAGCGCGTGCTGCGCGCCGGGGGCGATCCGGCGAAGGTCGTGTTCTCCGGGGTCGGCAAGACCGCCGCCGAGATGCGCCGGGCGCTGGAGGTCGGCATCCACTGTTTCAATGTCGAATCCGCCCCGGAGCTGGACCGGCTGGAGGCCGTCGCCATGGAGATGGGTGTCCAGGCCCCGGTGTCGATCCGGGTAAACCCGGACGTCGACGCCGAGACCCATCCCTATATCGCCACCGGGCTGCGCGAGAACAAGTTCGGCGTCGCCATCGAGGAGGCACCGGCGCTGTATGCCCGGGTGCGCGACAGCCAGCACCTGGAAGCAACCGGCGTCGACTTCCACATCGGCTCGCAGCTGACCCGCATCGACCCGTTCACCGACGCGCTCAAGCGCGTACTGGCACTGGTCGACGAACTGGCCGCGGACGGCGTCGAGCTGGAACATATCGATGTCGGCGGCGGGCTGGGCGTGCGCTACCGCGACGAGACCCCACCGGAACCGGATGCCTGGGCCAGCGCCCTGCGCGAGGTCCTGGGCGATCGCCCGCTGAAGGTCCTGCTGGAACCGGGGCGCGCAATCGCCGCGAATGCCGGCGTGTTCCTGACCCGGGTGGAATACCTGAAACACACCGAGGCCCATGACTTCGCGATCGTCGACGGCGCGATGAACGACCTGCTGCGCCCGGCCCTGTACGGCGCCTGGCAGGAAATCGTCCCGGTGGTACCGCGCAGCGACACCGAGACCCGCACCTACGACATCGTCGGCCCGGTCTGCGAGACCGGCGACTTCCTCGGCCGCGAACGCGAGCTGGCGCTGGCCGCCGGCGACCTGCTCGCGGTGCGCTCGGCCGGCGCCTACGGCTACGTGATGTCCGGCAACTACAACTCGCGCCCGCGCCCGCCGGAGGTAATGGTCGACGGCGACCACTTCCAGATCATCAACCGCCGCGAGCAGGTCGATCACCTGATGATGCGCGAAAGCATGCTGCCCCGGGATCCGGAGGACCAGGACCCGTCAGGGAGCATCGAGCCGTGATCCCGCGGCGCCCGGAGCCGGAGTTGATGCTGGAGCCGGAGCAGGCCCGTGCCTATGCCGAGGCCGACTTCGCCGCCCCGCACGAGGGTTTCGTCGACGCCTTCGCCGAGGCCTTTCCCGGGCCCGTAACCGGGCCGGTGCTGGACTTGGGCTGCGGCCCGGGCGATGTCTCGCTGCGCTTCGCCACGCGCTACCCCGACTGCGAGGTCGACGGCCTCGACGGCGCCCCGGCGATGCTGGCGGCCGGCGACGCGCTGATGGCCGGGCACCCAGCCGCGGACCGTGTGCATCTGGCCGAAGGCTGCCTGCCAGAGGCGCGCGGACCGCGCGCGCCATATGCCACGATCATCAGCAACTCCCTGCTGCATCACCTGCATGACCCGGCCGCTCTGTGGCAAACCATTGCGCGTGACGGCGCGCCCGGCGCGGCGGTGTTCATCATGGACCTGCGACGGCCGGATACGACCGAGACGGTCCGGGCCCTGGTCGCGGAGTACGCCGCCGACGCGCCGCCGGTGCTGCGCCACGACTTCGAGCACTCCCTGCATGCCGCCTTCACGCCCGACGAGGTACGCGAACAGCTGGCAGCGGCCGGGATCGAGGGCTTCACGGTGACCATCACCTCGGATCGCCACATGACCATTGTCGGCCACCTGCCGGAGACCGCCTGATGCGCCTGGACTTCACCAAGATGCACGGCCTGGGCAATGACTTCGTGGTCATCGACGGCATACGTCAGAACGTGCGGCTCGACGAGCCAACGCTGCGTCACCTGGCCGATCGCCACTTCGGCATCGGCTGCGATCAGATCCTGCTGGTGGAGCCACCGGGCGATCCGGCGCAGGCGCTGTTCCGCTACCGCATCTTCAATGCCGATGGCTCCGAGGTGGAGCAGTGCGGCAACGGCGCGCGCTGCTTCGCCCGCTTCGTCCGCGAGCAGGGCCTGACCGAGGCCCGCGAGATCCCGGTCGAGACCCTCGGCGGGCGCATCGTGCTGCATGTCGAGGACGACGAGCAGGTGCGCGTGGATATGGGGCGGCCGAAGTTCGCACCGGCGCGCATCCCGCTGCTCGCCGAGGCCGAGGCCGATGCCTACACGCTGGATGTGCAGGGCCACTCGATCACCCTGGGCGCGGTCTCCATGGGCAACCCGCATGCGGTGATCCTGGTCGACGACGTGGCCAGCGCACCGGTCCACGAGATCGGCCCGATCATTGAACGCCACGCAAGCTTCCCGCGCCGCGTCAATGTCGGGTTCGCCGCACTGCGCGACCGCGGGCATGTCGACCTGCGGGTGTTCGAACGCGGGGTCGGCGAGACACTCGCCTGTGGCAGCGGCGCGGCCGCCGCGATGGCCATATTGCGCCGCCGCGGACTGGTCGACGACAACCTAGAAGTGACCCTGCCGGGCGGGACCCTTGTGCTAAGCTGGGCCGGACAGGCCGAGGCTCCGGTTTGGCTGACCGGGCCGGCCACCACGGTATTCAACGGCTGGATCGATCTATGACTGGGCAGCAATCCTCCAACGCCTCTGCGGCAAAAACCAAGACCCCCAAGACCCGGGCCCCGGAAGACCGCACGATCAGCGCGGCGGACGTCGAGGCCTACCTGCGCGAGCATCCCGACTTCTTCCAGGACCACCTGCCTCTGCTGGACATCCTGCGCCTGCCGCACCCGACCGGTGGCGCGGTGTCCCTGCTGGAACGCCAGGTCGCCCTGCTGCGCGAGAAGCACCGCGCCATGGAACAGCACATGGGCGAGCTGGTCGAGCGTGCCCGCGACAACGAGCGCATGGGCCAGCACCTGCACGAACTGGCCAAGACCCTGATGCGCGCCGAGAACCTGGACGCCGTGCTGGCGCTGACCCAGGACGCCCTGCGCAACGAGCTGGGCGCGGAACGCGTCAGCATCCGCCTGGCCCACCGCGAGGTCGACGACCTGCATGCGCTAACCACCAGCGAGCTGGCCACCTTCGACCCGCTGTTCAGCCGCGGCAAGGCCCAATGCGGTCGCGTCCCGGCCGAGATGCTGGACGTGCTGTTCGATGACGCCGAGGAGATCGGCTCGGCCATCCTGATGCCGTTGGGCAATGAATCCGACCATATCGGGGTACTTGGCCTGGCCAGCGAATCCGCGGACCGCTTCGAGCCCGACATGGGCACCTACTTCGTCACCCACATCGGCGACCTGCTGGCCGAATCGATCCGCTGCCATGTCGAGCGGGCCCACGCCGCTGCCTGACGCACCCGAGCAGGATGCGGATATCGCGGCCTTTCTGGCCCATTTGAGCGATGTTCGCGGTCATTCGCCGCATACCGTACAGGCCTATCGGCGCGACTTGGCCCGCCTGCGCGGGCTGCATAACGGCCCCTGGGATGCCCTCAAGGCAGCCGACATGCGGCGCATCGCCGGACAGCTGGCCCGCCAGGGCCGCCACCCCCGCTCGATCCAGCGCTTCCTGTCCGCCGTGCGCGGCTTCTTCGCCTATCAGGTCGAACAGCGGCGCATGCCGGCCAATCCGGCCGCCGGCATGCGCGGCCCGCGTGCCGGGCGCCCCCTGCCGCGCGATCTCGATGTCGATCAGACCCAGCGGGCGCTGACCCCGGCGGAGGGCATCGAGCCGAATCTGGCGGCACGCGACCAGGCGATGCTGGAGCTGCTGTATTCGTCCGGGCTGCGCCTGTCGGAACTGACCGGACTGGATCTGACCGACCTTGACCTGGATTCCGGGCTGGTGCGCGTGCTCGGCAAGGGCCGGCGCGAGCGCAGCGTCCCGGTGGGGCGTGTGGCGCGCGATGCGCTGCACACCTGGCTGAAACGCCGGGGCGACTGGGCCACAGCGGACGAGCGCGCCGTGTTCGTCAGCCGACGAGGCCAGCGCCTGGGCAACCGCGCGGTGCAACGCCGGGTCGCCGAGGCCGGCCGTCGCGCCGGGCTGGATGTGCGCCTGCACCCGCACCGTCTGCGCCATGCCTTCGCCAGTCACCTGCTGGAGTCGAGTGGCGATCTGCGGGCGATCCAGGAACTTCTCGGCCACGCCAACCTTGAAACCACCCAGATCTATACCCATCTCGACTATCAGCACCTGGCACAGGTGTATGATGCCGCCCATCCGCGGGCCCGCCGGAGAGACTGATTCGGCGACGATCGCACCCACCAGGTGAACGATCCCGGGCCATCGCAACCCAACACCGTGCCCCATGACACTCAGCCGTAACAGGAGAGATCCGTGGAACAGTTTCGCGGCACCACCATCGTATGCGTCCGCAAGGGCGGCGCCGTCACCCTCGGGGGCGACGGCCAGGTTTCCCTTGGCAACACCGTGATGAAGGGCAACGCGCGCAAGGTGCGCCGCGTCTACCATGATCGCATCCTCGCCGGTTTTGCCGGCGGCACCGCCGATGCCTTCACCCTGTTCGAACGCTTCGAAGGGATGCTGGAGAAACACTCCGGCAACATTACCCGCGCCGCCGTCGAGCTGGCCAAGGACTGGCGTACCGACCGCGCCCTGCGCAAGCTGGAGGCATTGCTGGCGGTCTCCGACCGCGAGAACTCCTTCGTGATCTCCGGCAATGGCGACGTGATCGAGCCCGAGCATGCACTGATCGCAATCGGGTCCGGCGGCCCCTACGCCCAGGCCTCCGCCCAGGCCCTGCTGCAGAACACGGATCTGCCAGCCCGCGATATCGTGGAGAAGTCCCTGAACATCGCTGCCGATATCTGCGTGTACACCAATCACAACATCACCCTGGAGAGCCTGGACGCGGAGTAACGCGACCCGGCGCCAAGCGATTCGACCAAGGCCCATTTGCCATGACCGACATGACCCCCCGCGAGATCGTCCAGGAACTGGACCGCTACATCATCGGCCAGGACGACGCCAAGCGCTCCGTCGCCGTTGCCCTGCGCAACCGCTGGCGCCGCCGCCAGCTGCCGCCGGAGCTGCAACCGGAGGTCACACCCAAGAACATCCTGATGATCGGCCCGACCGGTGTGGGCAAGACCGAGATCGCCCGGCGTCTGGCGAAGCTGGCCCACGCCCCGTTCATCAAGATCGAGGCGACCAAGTTCACCGAAGTCGGTTATGTCGGGCGCGATGTCGAGTCGATCATCCGCGATCTTGCCGAGGCCGCGGTGAAGCAGCTGCGCGACGAGGCGATCAAGGAAAACCGCCTGAAGGCCGAGGACGCCGCCGAGGAGCGCATCCTGGATGCCCTGCTGCCAAGCCCACGCAATGCCGGCTTCACCGAGTCCGAGCCGGACCACGGCAACAGCGAGACCCGCCAGAAGCTGCGCAAGCGCCTGCGCGAGGGGGACATGGACGAACGCGAGATCGACATCGAGGTCTCGCAGAACCCGCAGGGCGTGGAGATCATGACGCCCCCGGGCATGGAAGAGATGGCCAGCCAGCTGCAGTCGATGTTCCAGAACCTCGGCGGGCAGAAGACCCGCTCGCGGCGGCTGAAGATCGCCGAGGCCCGCAAGCTGCTGATCGAGGAAGAGGCCGCGCGCCTGGTCAATGAAGAAGAGCTGAAGCTGAAGGCGATCGAGCGCGTGGAACAAAGCGGCATCGTGTTCCTCGACGAGATCGACAAGGTCGCCAAGGGCAGCGAGAAGACCGGCGGTGGCGAGGTCTCCCGCGAGGGCGTGCAGCGCGACCTGCTGCCGCTGATCGAGGGCACCACCGTCTCCACCAAGCTGGGCATGGTGCGCACCGACCACATCCTGTTCATCGCCTCCGGCGCCTTCCACCTGTCCAAGCCGTCCGACCTGGTGCCGGAGCTGCAGGGCCGGCTGCCCATCCGTGTGGAGCTGGACGCCCTGTCGGCCGATGCCTTCGTGCGCATCCTGACCGAGCCCACCGCCTCGCTGACCGAGCAGTACACCGCGCTGATGAAGACCGAGGGTGTGGAGCTGCGCTTCGAGGAAGAGGGCGTGCGCCGTCTGGCCGAAATCGCCTTTGACGTGAACGCACGCACCGAGAATATCGGCGCCCGCCGTCTGCATACCGTGCTGGAGCGCCTGCTGCAGGACGTCGCCTACCGCGCCCCGGATGTCGAAGGCCCGGTGATCGTGGACCGCGCCTTCGTCGACGAACGCCTCGGCGACCTGGCGGAAGACGAGGACCTGTCCCGCTACATCCTCTGACGCGACCCGCTCAGCGGGTCAGCCATGCGCGGGGAGGTACCGCGCGGGAGGTTACTCGAGCGCCCCCCGGCGATAGGGATCGGGCCAGCCCGCGGGCGGTGGGTTGAAGCGCTTGTAGGCCCAGTTGTACTGCTCGGGACAGCGCCGGACCAGGGTCTCCACGTGGAGGTTGATTGCCGCGGCCGCCCGGGCAAAATCGCGATCGGCCACCTCCGGGCCGGCCACGACCTCGTGATAGCGATAGCCCCGGCCCCCGGGCAGACGCTCGGCAAACAGGAATACCACGTGATCCGCGCGCCCGCGCAGCAGGCGCGGGAGCAGGGTCATGGTCAGGGCCGGACGCCCGAAAAACGAGGCGTGCTGGCCCGAGGCGCCCTTGGGGCTCTGGTCCGGCAGGATGCCGATGATCTCGCCGCGGTCGCGGGCCTGTTGCAGGATGCGCAGGCCACTGCGATCGGCCGGGGCCAGCTCAGCCCCGGTGGAGGCACGGGCCTCGCGCACCCAGCGGTCCACCTCCGGGGTCTTGAACGGGCTGTACAGCGTGGCCATCGGCCCGTGGCAAGCGGCATGCAGTCCGGCGAATTCCCAGGAACCGAGATGCGGGGCGCACAGGAACAACGCCCGACCGGCGGAGCGCTCGCGCAGGCGCGCGTACTGCGGCGGCTGGACGGCCAGGGTCTCGAGGCTCTCCGGAGGCGACTGCCACAGCCAGGGGGACTCGGTCAGGGCGCGGCCCATCGCCATCAGGGAGCGCCGCCCCACCCGCCGCCGCCACGCCGGGTCCTTTTCCGGAAAGCACAGCGCCAGATTGATGCGGGTGATACGGGCCGCGCGGGTGGGCAGGTACCACACCAGCGCCCCGACCGCGCCGCCCAGGGCGTGGTTCACGCACAGCGGGAGGCGCGCCAGCAGGCGCAGGCCCACCCCGATCAGGCGATCACGCAGATGCCGACGTCGGGCCATGTTCGGACACTGCGGGGTCGGTGGTTGCGGACGCGCTCGGCGGTGGATCGCGCGGAGGAATGCCACCCTCGGTCATCAGGGGCTTGAGTGTGGTGCGCAGGTTGCGGAACAGTCGCGGGTGCTGCGCCTCCTCCTGCGCCAGCAGCTGTTTCATATGCTCGCGCTGGGTGGGCATGGCGAAGCAGGCGGGGCAGTTGTCGAGGATCACCGGGAGCCCCGCGGCGTCGGCAAAGTCGCGGGTCTGGCGTTCACGCACGTAGACCAGCGGGCGAATGACCCGCAGGTCGCCGGCGTCGATCGCGTAGTGGGCCTTCATGGTGCGCAGCTGGCCGCCATGGAAGGCGCTCATCATGAAGCTCTCCGCGAGATCATCGAGGTGCTGGCCCAGCGCCAGTACGTTGTAGCCGTGTTCGCGCGCCGTGCGATACATCAAGCCGCGCTTCATGCGCGAGCAGAAGGAGCAGAACGAGTCGTTGTCCATGTGCGCATCGGCCAGCTCGGCGATGGGCTCGGACACGAAGTGATAGGGGATGCCGTAGCTGCCCAGGTAATCCATCAGCCGCTGCGGCTCGAATCCCTCGATCTCGGGGTTGATCGTGACCGCCCCCACCTCGAAGCGCACCGGGGCCCGCCGAGCGAGGTTGTGCAGCAGCCACAGCAGGGTCAGCGAATCCTTGCCACCGGACAGGCCCACCAGGATGCGGTCGCCCTCGCGGACCATGTCGAAGTCGGCGATGGCGCGCCCGGCGAGGCGGCGGATCGAGGCGGGAACGGCGGGTGTCTCCATGGGCCCGCAACATAGGCCGGCGGTCGGCTGCACGCAAGCCCAACCCGCAATGGTGGCGCAGGATTTCGGTGCACACCGCGCCTCCCGTGCACCAGAGATGAACACGCGTCGCTCTCGCACAGGGCAGGGCTTTCGACCGTGGGGGCACCGGAGCGGCGAATGGCGGGCGTCTCGCCGTGGCACCCCGCTTGCATGAAGACGGAGAAAGCTACGCCCACCCGGGGGATCCGATGCACGACCGCAAGAGCCTCAGCCTGGCCGCCGAACTTCGGCGAAACCTGCGCGCCGAATTCCCCTCGGTAGCACGGCTGTCGGTCAGCGACCCGGATTTCATGGAGGCCATCCTTGATTACGCTGCGCGCTCGCAGTCGAGCATGGTCGAGGCGGCGGCGCTGACCCTGCGCAGTCAGCTGGAGGGAACGGGGTATCTGCGAACACCCTCACCCGCGAAGACGCAACCAGAAGACGGGGCGCAGGGAGAACACCGGCCTGCGCACAAGCGGCGTGTCTATCGCGGGCGGGTAATCGAGGACCCGGAGTAGGGCCGGATCGGCGGTTGCGGGAAGAGCCCGAAGGGTTTCGCCCAGGCTGCGTTTTGGCGAAACTCGGGGTTTTGCCCGGAGGGCTTCCATGGACGCGCTGTATCCCGAGATCGAGCCCCACGGTATGGGGCGCCTGCAGGTTGGCGACGGCCACGAGCTGTACTTCGAGGAATGCGGCAATCCGGAGGGGATACCCGTCGTGTTTCTGCATGGCGGGCCCGGCTCGGGTTGCGAAAGCTGGCACCGCCGCTTCTACGATCCGGAACGCTACCGCATCGTGCTGTTCGACCAGCGCGGCTGCGGACGCTCGACCCCGCACGCAAGCCTCGAGGCGAACACGACCTGGCACGCGGTCGCGGACATCGAGCGCCTGCGCGAGCACCTGGGGGTTGAACGCTGGGTGGTATTTGGCGGGTCCTGGGGCTCGACCCTCGGGCTGGCGTATGCCCAGAAACACCCGGAGCGGGTCCTGGGCCTGGTGCTACGGGGGATCTTCCTGTGCCGCCCGCAGGATATCCAATGGTTTTACCAGTCGGGCGCGGACCGGTTGTTTCCTGAGGCCTGGGCCGACTACGAGGCACAGATCCCGGATGGCGAGCGGGCGGACATGGTAGGTGCCTACTACCGGCGGCTGACCGCCAACGACCGTGCAGTGCGCGAGGCCGCGGCCCGGGCCTGGTCCAGCTGGGAAGGGCGCACCTCCTGTCTGATCCCGAACCACGACGTGATCGCGCACTTCGAGGAGCCGGATGTGGCCGTGAGCCTGGCCCGGCTGGAGTGCCACTACTTCGTTCACGAGACGTTCCTGGAACCCGACCAGCTGCTGCGCGATGCCGGCCGGCTGCAGGGGATTCCCGGCACCATTGTGCACGGCCGCTACGACGTGGTGTGTCCGGTGAATCAGGCGGTGGCCCTGCACGAGGCCTGGCCGCAGGCGCAGCTGGAGATCGTACCGGACGCCGGCCACTCGGCGGCGGAGCCGGGCATCGTGCGCCGACTGGTCGCAGCCACGGACCGACTGGCAGGGGAACTGTCCGGGCACATCGAGCCCGGCACTGGACGGGGGCAGGCGTGATCGCACTGATCCAGCGCGCAAGCGCGGCGCGGGTCACCATCGACGGGGAGGACGTCGGGGCGATCGGGAGCGGCCTGGTGGCTCTGGTGGCCGTGGAGCCGAACGATACCGAGGCGAGCGCGGAACGGATGCTCGACCGGCTATTGGGCTACCGGGTATTCGCGGACTCGGCGGGCCGAATGAACCGGAGCCTGGGCGAGACCGGTGGCGGGCTGCTGCTGGTGCCCCAGTTCACCCTGGCAGCCGATACGCGCAAGGGGATGCGACCGAGCTTTTCCGGATCGGCGAGCCCCGAGCATGGCGCAGCGCTGTTCGATTGGCTGGTACGGCGGGCAGGCCAACGCCATGAACCCGTGGCCAGCGGGCGTTTCGGGGCGGACATGCAGGTCAGTCTGACCAACGACGGCCCGGTGACCTTCTGGCTGGAGGCCAGGGGCCAGTAAGGGACGATCTCGTGGACACCCACGATGAGGCTCAAGACGGGCGAAGCACAAAGGACACGGACAAAGGCCATGGTGACGCACATGGCCTGACCCTCTATTTGGGACCGACCCACGGAACTGGCCGGGGCCGGATGCACCGCTACTTGCCGGTCATTTGATTGCCGGGCATTGCCACTGCCATGACGTGCACCTCAGTGGATGTCTGTCTGCCCCGTGTCCTCGGTGACGAACAAGCAGTTTCGCGGCCCCAAACGAAAAGACCCGGCGCGAGGCCGGGTCCTGGCGGGCGATGATCCGGGAGTGGATCAGGCCGCGCGGCGCAGGAACGGACGCTGGCCGGACTGGACCGCGCGACGGATGAAGTCGGCGCGGCCGGCCTCGCGCTGGTTCAGGTTGTCGGCGCATTTCGACGGCTCGTAGGCTGCGGCGGAGAGCATGACTTCCAGCTCGCACAGGTCGACCTTCGGCTCTGTCAGTTCGTCCGGGTTCGTGTTCAGCTTGCGGCCGACTTCCCAGAACATGCGGGGGTTCCAAAGCTTGGTCTGGATTCGCGGGGACTGGAACAGGGTGACGCAGCGGTTGTTGAGCTCTTGCTGATCCATAAGGTGCTCCTGTGACAGGTTATTCAAGCGCACCAAAATCTAGCGAACCCGGGGCACGAATACAAGCGTCTCCTGATGGACTGAACGGTTGGGGCGCCGCCCACTATTCGACGGTCACCGATTTGGCGAGGTTGCGCGGCTGATCCACATCGGTGCCCTTCAGCACGGCCGTATGGTAAGCCAGCAACTGTAGCGGGACCGTGAACAGAACCGGAGCCAGCCAGGGGCTGACGGCCTCGTTCTGCGGCAGACCGACCCAGGTGTCCTCGGGTTCCAGCGCGCGCGCGGCGTTGGATTCGCCAATGACGATCAGCTGCCCGCCCCGGGCCCGTACTTCCTGGAGGTTGCTGGAAAGTTTCTCCAGCTGGGCATCGTCCGGGGCAACGGCCACGACCGGCATCTCGGTATCCACGAGTGCCAACGGACCGTGTTTCAGCTCGCCGGAGGGGTAGGCCTCGGCGTGGATATAGGAGATTTCCTTCAGCTTCAGCGCGCCTTCCAGGGCAATCGGGAAATAGGCTCCACGCCCGAGAAACAGCGCATGCTGGCGCTCCATGAGATCCTCGGCGATCCGCGCAATAGGCGTATCGAGCGCGAGGATACGGGCCACCTGATCGGGGAGACTGCGCAGGGCCGCGACCGCATCGGCCCGCGCGGCGGCGGGCATACGGGCGGCGCTGGCGACCTGACCCAGCAGCAGGACCAGGATGGCCAGGGCCGCCAGCTGGGTGGTAAACGCCTTGGTGGAGGCGACGCCGATCTCGGGGCCGGCATGGGTCATCAGGACCAGGTCGGCCGCCCGTGCCATGGTGCTTTCGGGGACATTGCAGATCGCCAGCCGCGCCAGGAACGGCTCGTCCTGGGACTGACGCAGGACCGCCAGGGTATCGGCGGTCTCGCCGGACTGGGAGATCACGACCAGCAGGGTTCCCGGGGCGAGGACGTGGCGCCGGTAGCGATATTCACTGGCGACTTCGACCCGCGCCGGAAGGCCCAGGTGTTCCTCGATCCAGTGGGCCGCGACCATGCCGGCGTGATAACTCGTTCCGCAGGCAACGATCTGCACGGCGGCGACATCGGCCAAGCGCTCGTCGCTGCCCGGTCCGAGGATGTTCTCGAGGATGCCGGCTTCGCCCAGGCGCCCCGACAGGGTTTCTTCCAGGGCGTGGGGTTGCTCGTAGATCTCCTTGAGCATGAAATGGCGGTACTCGCCCCGGTCCGCGATGCTCGCCTGGCAGCGACTCTCGCGGATACCGCGCTCGACCCGTTCTCCGGCGGCGTCGTGGATCTCGACGCCGTCGCGCGTGAGCCGGGCAATGTCGCCATCTTCCAGGTCGACGAAACGCTGGGTGACCGGAAGCAGCGCCTGCACGTCGGAAGCGGCGAAGGTCTCGCCAATGCCCAGGCCCAGCAGGACCGGGCTCCCGGAGCGGGCAACAATCAATTCGTCGGGGAAGTCCGCAAAGACCGCCGCGATCGCGTAGGCACCTTGAAGCTCGGCACAGGCGCTGCGCATCGCATCCAGCGGCGACGAACCCAGTGCCAGGGCCTGCTCGAGACGATGGGCGATCACCTCGCTGTCAGTCGCGGATACGCAGGGCCAGCCGGCGGCGTCGAGCCGGGAACGCAGGTCGCCGTGATTCTCGATGATGCCGTTGTGCACGATGGCCACGCGGCCGTCGCGCGAACGGTGGGGATGGGCATTCTCTTCGGTGGGAGCCCCGTGCGTCGCCCAGCGGGTGTGAGCGATGCCCACCGGCCCCTCCAGCCCAGCGGCGTCGATCCGTTGCTCCAGGGCCGCAACCTTGCCGATGGCACGCAGGTCCGAGAGGCCACAGTCGTTGACCACGGCCACGCCAGCGGAGTCATACCCCCGGTATTCCAGGCGATGCAGACCCTCGACCAGGACGGGGACCAGGTTTCGTTCGCCAATGCCTGCAACCAGACCGCACATCGATTACTTCTCCTTGTCGTTACCGCTCTTTTTCGGGCGCGGCCAGTCGCGAATCGTGCGGGCTCGGGCGCGAGTCAGCGCGAGAGCGCCCGCCTCGACGTCGTCGGACAGGGTTGACCCTGCGCCCACGGTCGCGTCGTCCCCGATGCGTATCGGAGCCACCAAGGCCGTATTGGAGCCGATAAAGGCGCGCTCGCCGATCTCGGTGCGATGCTTGTTGGCGCCGTCATAGTTGCACGTAATGGTGCCCGCGCCCAGATTGGCGCCAGCGCCAATCTGGGCGTCGCCGACGTAGGTCAGGTGGTTCGCCTTGGCCCCGGCACCCAGGGTGGAATTCTTGATCTCGACGAAGTTGCCGACGCGCGCCCCGGTCCCCAGTTCGGTGCCGGGCCGCAGGCGGGCGAACGGTCCAATCCGCGCATCGGCATGAACCCGCACCCCCTCGAGGACACTATGCGCCGCGATCTGCGTGCCGGAACCGATGTCGCAGTCCCGCAGCACGCAACCGGGTCCAATATAAACATCGTCCGAGAGCGTCACCGTGCCCTCGATCACGACGTTCACATCGATCTGGCAGTCGCGTCCGAAGGTGAGAACCCCGCGCACATCCAGGCGCGCGGGGTCGGCAAGGCCCAGACCCTCGCGCATCATTCCAGCACCCAGCGCCGCCTGGTACAGCCGTTCCTGAACCGCCAGTTGCTCGCGGTCGTTTACCCCGAGGACTGCCGCGGCGTCGCCGCTTTCCACAACGCTGACGGCACATCCGTCGGCGCGGGCTGCCGCTACGACATCGGTAAGGTACCACTCGCGGGGTCCGGTCACCCGTGGCTCACAGGCGGCCAGCCACCGGCGCAGCTCACCCGCGGGGGCAGCCAGGACACCGGTATTGATCAGGTCCACGGCACGTTCCCGTGCACTGGCCTCCTTGTCCTCGACAATCCGCTCAAGTTGCCCCGACGAATCCAGAACCAAGCGCCCATAGCCGCTCGGATCCACGACCCGGGCGGCAAGCACGGTGACACCGTCGCCGTCCGCACAGGCCACCAGGTCGGCAATCGGAATGCGCGGCACATCGCCATAGGTCACCAGCACCCGTGCGGAATCCGGGATGGCTTCAAGGGCTCGAAACACCGCATGGCCGGTCCCGCGGGGCTCCCCCTGGTCGACCCAGGTCAAGCCTTGCCGGGAGTCGGCGAATGCTGCCCGCACCCGCTCCTGTTCGTGACCGACCACCACGTGGCAGGCAGCGGCGTCCAGCGCCGCTACTCTTTCCAGGACATGAGCCAGCAGCGGACGGCCGGCGAGGGCTTGCAGGACTTTCGGATGGCGCGAGCGCATGCGCGTGCCCTTGCCGGCTGCAAGTACCGCGATATGAAGGGGCTTCGATTCAGGCATGGGCACAATGATAAAGGGCCAACCGAGTTGGTTGGCCCTTAGCGTAAGTCATCCGTGGAACGTTGCCGGATTATTTCCGGCGCAGCTTCTGGATCACCTGCAGCCGTGCCGCCGCCTCGACCAGCTCGGCCTGGGCCTTGGCGTAGTCGAAATCGGCCTTGGAATTGGCCAGGGCCTCCTCCGCACGCTTTTTCGCCTCGATGGCCTCGGCCTCGTCAAGATCCTTCGCGCGCACCGCAGTGTCCGCCAGGACGGTCACATGGTACGGCTGCACCTCGAGGATGCCGCCGGACACGAACACCGGCTGCGGCTCCGCGCCTTCCTTTTCCAGGATGCGCAGTTCACCCGGATTCAACCGGGCGAGCATCTGCGTATGCCCGGCATACACGCCGACCTCGCCCCCTTCGGCGGGTGCGGCGATCATCAGGGCCGTCCCGGAGTAGATCGACTCCTCCGCACTGACCACATCCACATGCATATTCATGGGCATAACGCCTTGCTCCTTAGCCGAGCTTCTCGGCCTTCTCGACAGCTTCTTCGATCGTGCCGACCATGTAGAAGGCCTGCTCCGGCAGGTGATCGTATTCGCCGTCCACGATGGCCTTGAACGCCCGGATGGTGTCCTTCAGGGAGACGTACTTGCCCGGGGCTCCGGTGAAGACTTCCGCAACGAAGAACGGCTGCGACAGGTAGCGCTGGATCTTTCGCGCACGGGCCACAGCCAGCTTGTCATCTTCAGACAGCTCGTCCATGCCGAGGATCGCGATGATGTCCTTCAGCTCCTTGTAGCGCTGCAGGGTACCCTGCACGGCGCGCGCGGTGTCGTAGTGTTCCTGTCCGATGATCTGCGGATCCAGCTGACGCGAGGTCGAGTCCAGCGGGTCCACGGCCGGGTAGATGCCCAGCTCGGCGATCTGGCGGGACAGCACGACCGTGGCATCCAGGTGCGCGAAGGTGGTGGCGGGGGACGGGTCGGTCAAGTCATCCGCTGGCACGTAGACGGCCTGGATAGAAGTGATCGAGCCTTTCTTGGTCGAGGTGATGCGCTCCTGCAGCACACCCATCTCTTCCGCCAGGGTCGGCTGGTAACCCACCGCGGAGGGCATACGACCCAGCAGCGCCGAGACCTCGGTACCGGCCAGGGTGTAACGGTAGATGTTGTCAATGAACATCAGCACGTCACGGCCTTCGTCACGGAAGAACTCGGCCATGGTCAGACCGGTCAGCGCTACGCGCAGACGGTTACCCGGCGGCTCGTTCATCTGGCCATAGACCAGGGCCACCTTGTCGAGGACGTTGGAGTCCTTCATCTCGTGGTAGAAGTCGTTGCCCTCACGAGTACGCTCCCCGACACCCGCAAACACCGAATAACCGGAGTGCTCGATCGCGATATTACGGATCAGCTCCATCATGTTAACGGTCTTGCCCACGCCGGCCCCACCAAACAGGCCGACCTTGCCGCCCTTCGCGAAGGGGCACAGCAGGTCGATGACCTTGATGCCGGTTTCCAGCAGCTCGGTCGAGCCCGCCTGCTCGTCAAAGGTCGGGGCGGCGCGGTGGATCGACCAGGTCTCCTGGGCCTCCACATCACCGGCGTTGTCCACCGGACGACCGAGGACATCCATCACCCGACCCAGGGTGCCCTTGCCGACCGGCACGGAGATCGGCTTGCCCGTGGCGGTAACCGCGGTCTGACGCTTCACGCCCTCGGTCGTGCCCATGGCAATGGTACGTACCACGCCGTCGCCCAGCTGCTGCTGGACTTCCAGGGTCAGACCGTTTTCCAGGGTCAGCGCGTCGTAGATCTTGGGCACTTCGCCGTGGGGGAATTCCACGTCCACGACGGCGCCGATGATTTCGACAATCTTTCCAGAACTCATTTGTTCATCCTCGTAAGTCGTAATTCGTGCCGAATCGACCGATTCGTGCCGGTGGGCGCTAGACCGCAGCCGCGCCGCCGACGATCTCGGAGATCTCCTGGGTGATCGCAGCCTGGCGCGCCTTGTTGTAGACGAGCTGCAGGTCCTTGATCATCGTGCCGGCGTTGTCGGAGGCCGACTTCATCGCGACCATCCGTGCGGCCATCTCGCAGGCCACGTTCTCGACCACCGCCTGATAGATCAGGGACTCGACATAGCGCTCGAGCAGCGTATCCATCACCGGATGCGTGTCGGGCTCGTAGATGTAATCCCAGTGGTGCTTGAGCGATTCGTCGCGGCTAGGCGCCGTCGGCAGCAACTGCGTGGCCTGGGCCTGCTGCGTCATGGTGTTGACGAACTTGTTCTCGAGCAGCACCACGCGATCGACCTTGCCGTCGCGGAAGTTGTCCAGCACGACCTTGATCGAACCGATCAGGTCATTGATGTGCGGACGGTCCCCGAGATCCTTGGACTCGGCCACGATGTTGCCGCCCAGGCGCTTGAAGAACTGCAGCGCCTTGCTCCCGATCACGCACAGATCGACCTCGACGCCCTCGTCGCGGTAGCGACGCATCTCGATCACGGCCTTCTTGAACAGGTTGGTGTTCAACCCGCCGCAAAGACCACGGTCGGTCGACACGATGATCAGCGCGACGCGCTTGACCTCGCGTTCCACCATGAACGGATGCTTGTACTCCGCATTCGCCATCGCGACGTGACCGATCACGTCGTGGATCTTCTGTGCGTAAGGCCGGGACTCCTGCATGCGGTCCTGGGCCTTGCGCATCTTGGACGCGGCGACCATTTCCATCGCCTTGGTGATCTTCTGAGTATTCTTGATACTCTTGATCTGCGTCCGGATCTCCTTAGTGCCCGCCATTGCGTGCTCCCGTTACCAGCTGTGCTTGGCCTTGAACTCTTCCAGGGCGCTTTTCAGCTTTTCCTGAATGGAGTCGTTGTAGTCGCCAGTGCTGTTGATTTCGTCCAGGAGCTCCTTCTGGGAGGAACGCGCGTAGGCGATCAGTTCCTTCTCGAAGCTCACGATCTTGTCGGCCTCGACGTCGTCGAGGAAGCCCTCGTTCGCGGCGTACAGCGAAAAGGCCATCTCGCCGATGGACATCGGCTGGTACTGACCCTGCTTCATCAGCTCGGTCACGCGCTTACCGCGATCCAGCTGCTTGCGGGTCAGTTCGTCCAGATCGGAGGCAAACTGCGAGAACGCCGCCAGCTCACGATATTGCGCCAGCGCCAGACGCACGCCGCCACCCAGCTTCTTGATGATCTTGGTCTGGGCGGCACCACCGACTCGGGACACCGACAGACCGGCGTTGATCGCCGGGCGAATACCGGAGTTGAACAGGTCGGTCTCGAGGAAGATCTGACCGTCGGTGATCGAGATCACGTTGGTCGGAACGAACGCGGAGACGTCACCCGCCTGGGTCTCGATGATCGGCAACGCGGTCAGAGAACCGGTCTTGCCCTTCACTTCACCGTTGGTCTTCTCTTCAACGTACTCGGCGTTCACACGCGAGGCACGCTCCAGCAGACGCGAATGCAGGTAGAAGACATCACCCGGGTAGGCCTCACGACCCGGCGGACGACGCAGGAGCAGGGAGACCTGACGGTAGGCCCAGGCCTGTTTGGTGAGGTCATCGTAGACGATCAGCGCGTCTTCGCCGCGATCGCGGAAGTATTCGCCCATCGCGCAGCCGGCGTACGGGGCGATGAACTGCATCGCCGCCGACTCCGACGCATTGGCGGCCACGATGATGGTGTTCTGCATCGCGCCCGCTTCTTCCAGCTTGGACACCACGGAGGCGACCGAGGAGGCCTTCTGGCCAACCGCGACGTAGACGCACTTAACGCCGGAGTCCTTCTGGTTAATGATCGCATCGATCGCGACGGCGGTCTTGCCGGTCTGGCGGTCGCCGATGATCAGCTCGCGCTGGCCGCGACCGACCGGGACCATGGCGTCGATCGCCTTGATACCGGACTGCAGCGGCTGGTCGACCGACTTCCGCTCGATAACACCGGGCGCGATCTTTTCGATCGGGCTGGTGATGTCGCTTTCGATCGGGCCCTTGCCGTCGATCGGACGACCCAGGGAATCGACTACCCGACCCAGCAGCGCCTCGCCAACCGGCACTTCGAGGATGCGGCCGGTGCACTTGACCGTCTGGCCCTCGGAGATGTGCTTGTAGTCGCCCAGGATCACGACACCCACAGAGTCGCGTTCAAGGTTAAGCGCCATACCGAAGGTGTCGCCCGGGAACTCGAGCATCTCGCCCTGCATGACGTCACCGAGACCGTGGACGCGGGCGATACCGTCGGTCACGCTGACCACGGTGCCCTCGTTGGAGGCCTCGGACGAGGCATCGAATTTCTCGATGCGCTGTTTGATCAGATCACTGATCTCGGAGGGATTCAGTTGCATGTTAAATATCCTCTTAGCGACTCAAATTGGCAGCCAGGCGGTTCAGCTGGCCTCGCACGGAGCCGTCGATTACCAGGTCGCCGGCGCGGATGATGGCCCCTCCAAGAAGGGCGCTGTCGACCGAATGCTCGAGATCGACTTCGCAGCCCAGGCCCTGGGCCAGGGCGTCGTGGATCTCTTTCTCCTGCGCCTGGGTGAGCTTGCGAAAGGCAATCACGTCGGCATGGACGCGGTGCTCGGCCGCGGCCTTCAATTCGGCAAAGGCATCGCTCACGGCGGGGAGGGCGGGCAGCCGGCCGTTTTCGGCCAGCAGGCGAACGAGGTTCCCCGCCTCGGGCCCCACCTTGTCACCGGCCACGTCGAGCACGAGCTGTGCCCGGTCCGGCCGCGGGACCCGCGGGTTGGAGAGGAGACTGTGCATCTGCGAATCGCGGGCGATCGCCGCCAGCAATTCGAGCTGCTCGGCCCAGCCGGCGAGATCCTTGGCCTCGCGGGCCCGCTCGAAAGCTGCGCGAGCGTAGGGTCGGGCGACCGAAATCAGGTCTGACATAACGTCTCCTTACAGCTTGGCCGAGAGCTTCTTGAGCAGATCGCCGTGCGCCTTGGCGTCGATTTCCTTGGCCAGGATCTGCTCGGCACCGGCAACCGCCAGCTCGGAGACCTGCTTGCGCAGCTCTTCCTTCGCGCGGTTGATCTCCTGCTCGATCTCGGCGTGCGCCGCCTGCTTGATGCGTTCGCCTTCTTCGTGGGCCGTGGACTTGCTTTCCTCAACCACGTCGTTGGCGCGCTTCTGCGCAGAGGCCACGATCTCGTTGGCCTGCTGCTTGGCCTCCTTGAGGACCTCGGTCGCACGCTCCTGGGCGAGCTCCTGCTCTTTCTCGCCACGTTCCGCGGCTGCCAGGCCGTCGGCAATTTTCTTGCGACGTTCTTCCAGGGCGGCGGACATGGGCGGCCAGACGTAGCGCATCGTGAACCACACGAAGACGCTGAACGCGAGCAGCTGGCCAATGATGGTCAGATTGATATTCATCCTGCTACCTCAGGTTGGACGAGTGGAGGGGACCTCGGGACTCGCTCAGCCTTATTAACCCAGGGCGAACAGGACGTACAGGCCGATACCCACGCCGATCATCGGCACGGCGTCGGTCAGACCCATCACGATGAAGAACTGGGTGCGCAGCATCGGGATCAGTTCCGGCTGACGCGCGGCGCCTTCCAGGAAGCGACCACCGAGGGTACCCACGCCGATGGCGGCGCCGACAGCGGCCAGACCCAGAAGCAGCGAGCCAGCCAGGACGATCAGAGCGTTAGCCATTTCCATTTTTGTATCTCCAGTCGAGTGTTGAAACAGTCAGTTGAGTAGGGAAGTCGAAATCAGTGGTCTTCGCTGTACGCCATGTCGATGTAGACGACGGTCAGCACCATGAAGATGAAGGCCTGCAGCGGCACCACGAGGATGTGGAAGATCGCCCAGCCCACGTGCAGTACACCGCCGGCCAGACCCAGGATCAGGCCCGCAGAGTACATGACACCGATCAGGATGAAGATCATCTCCGCGGCGTACAGGTTGCCGAACAGTCGCAGGGCGAGCGAGGCCGGCTTGGCCAGCAGGTTGATAAACTCCAGGACGAAGTTGATCACCCAGAAAAACGGCTTGATGTACACGATGTTGGTCTGGAACGGGATGCCCGTCAGTTCCTTGATGAAACCCACTGGGCCCTTGATCTTGAGCGAGTAGTAGATGATCAGGATGAACACACCGAGCGCCAGGCCCGCGGTCACGTTGATATCCGTAGTCGGCACGATCTTGAAGTACGGGATACCCAGAAGATAGGCGATGTGCGGGATCAGGTCGACCGGCACGAGGTCCATCAGGTTGAGCAGGAATATCCAGACGAAGATGGTCAGCGCGAGCGGCGCGACCATGTCGTTCTTGTGCTTGAACGAGCCACGGACGTTGTCGTTCACAAAGTCCATCATCATTTCGACGAAATTCTGCCAGCCGCCCGGGACGCCGGCGGTGACCTTCTTGGCCGCGGCACGGAACGTGAGGATGAACAGCAGCCCGAGTGCGATCGACCACAGCATGGAGTCGACGTGGATCGCCCAGAAGCCCATTTCGGCGGCTTCGGTGCTGGTGGTGGCGAAGCTCATCCCCTTCTCGGGGTGGAGTCCGAAGGTAAGATTCGTCAGATGGTGAGCAATGTGCTCTTCCATCGTGGGCAGTCCGCTTTCTGAAGCCATGCAGTTATCTCGTCATTGCTTGATCAGAAACCCGGTGCAGCCACCACAAGGGGGCCAAGTGCACCAGGAGGAAGATGCCGAACAACGCCAGTAAGTCCGGCTCGTCCAGGTAAGCGAACGCCACCCCGAATGCCACCGCGATGATTGCCAGTCGTCCCATCTGGGCGCCCATCATGCGGGCGGTCAGCGAGCCCACCTGATCGGAACGGTAGGCCCGAAACACAACAACCGCGGCCACGGCGTTGCCGAGCGTCGCGGTGATGCCGCCCACCGCAGCCGAGATCGCCACGATCGGGGGGAACAGGGCCAGAAGCAGGCCCGACAGTATCAGCGTTAAGGCGAGCTGCAGACCTAGCGATTGTAAGGCGTGTCTGAAGCGTCGCGGTGTCATTCAGCGGATGGGCACACCCACCCCTCTCCCAAAAAGTGCGCGTAGTATAAGAGCGCCCTTCTACTGCGTCAAACGGCGTTCGGGGCCATCGGCCAGGCCGCTCAGAGAGTTACTGGATGTGGGCGAGGATGCCATCGAGCTCGTCGAGGCTGTTGTATTCGATGACCAGACGGCCTTTGCCCTGGCGGTTGTAGCGAACCTGGACCGCGGCGCCCAGCTGGTCGGAGAGACGGCTCTCCAGTTGCCGCACCTCGGGCGAGGGTCCGGCATCCTTCTTCGGCTCCGGGGTCGCGGCGAGGATCTTCTTGACCAGCTGCTCGGTCGCGCGCACCGAGAGCCCGCGCTTGACCACGGTCGCGGCCACCCCGGGCTGGTCGTCCAGGGGCACCGCCAGCAGGCAGCGGGCGTGGCCCATCTCCAGGCGCCCCTCGTTGACGTGGTCCTTCACCGTGTCGTGGAGTTCCAGCAGGCGCAGCAGGTTGGTGACCGCAGTGCGCGAGCGGCCGACCGCGTCGGCCGCTGCCTGGTGAGTCATCTCGAATTCGCCGATCAGGCGGCGGATGGCCTGCGCCTCTTCCAGCGGGTTCAGATCCTCGCGCTGGATGTTCTCGATCAGTGCCATCGCCGCGGCGGCCTGATCGGGGATGTCGCGGACCACCGCCGGGACGGTCTCCAGGCCCGCGATCTGGGCGGCACGCCAGCGGCGCTCGCCGGCGATCAGCTCATAGCCCTCGTCCAGGCGCCGCACGACGACGGGCTGCACGATGCCCTGGGCTCGGATCGAGTCTGCCAGCTCGGCCAGCGCCGCCTCCGCCATGTGGACCCGGGGCTGATACTTGCCACGCCGGATCTGCTCGATCGGGAGCTGCTCCAAACTGTCGCTGTCGTCACCACCGGCCTGGGCGCCGGAGAGCAGGGCATCCAGGCCTCGGCCCAGTCCTCGTTTCGCCATGGTTGATCGTTCCTGCAGGCAGTCGGTAAGGGGGTAACAGGCGGCGTTCAGCGCCGCAACATCTCGCCGGCCAGGGCCAGGTACGCCACGGCCCCGCGCGAGGAGGCATCATACAACAAGGCCGGCTGGCCAAAACTGGGTGCCTCGGCCAGGCGGATGTTGCGCGGGATCACGGTTCGGAACACGCGATCGCCGAAGTGGCCGGTGAGCTGTGCCGAGACATCCCCGGAAAGACGATTGCGTGGATCGAACATCGTGCGCAGCAGGCCCGAGATACGCAGCTTGGGGTTGGGACCGCGCTGGATGCTCTCGATGGTGCGCATCAGGGCGGTCAACCCCTCCAGTGCGTAGTACTCGCACTGCATCGGGATCACCACACCATCGGCCGCGACCAGGCCGTTGACGGTCAAAAGGTTCAGCGACGGCGGGCAATCGACCAGGATGTGGTCGTAGTTTGCCCGGGCCGGTGCCAGCGCCTCCTGCAACCGGTATTCACGGCGCTCGGCCTCCATCAGCCGCACCTCGGCCACGGTCAGGTCGCCGTTGGCCGGGACCAGGTCATAGCCGGCCTCCACTCGGTGGGCGGCCTCGGCCACCGTGGCCTGGCCCAGCAGGACCTCGCAGGAGGTTGGGTCATCGGCGTGCTTGTCGACGCCCGAACCGGTGGTCGCGTTGCCCTGCGGGTCCATGTCCACCACCAGCACGCGCTTGCCCAGGCGGGCGAGCGAGGCGGCAAGGTTCACGCAGGTAGTGGTCTTGCCCACTCCGCCCTTCTGATTGGTGATGGCCAGCGTATCGGTCACGGGTCGGCTCTCTCGATAATGGCGATGTGCCGCTCGGCGGTCTCGCCGGGAATGGTAACCGGGTCCACGCTTCGGTACGACCACGGGGCCGGGAGCGGTTCGGCGACGACCGAGCGCTGACCCAGCATGGCCAGCACGCGGCCCCCCTCGGCCACCTGTGGCGCGACCCGCGAGACCATGTCGGCCGGGGCCTTGAACGCCCGCGCCAGCACCGTGGTATAGGGCGCGGAGGGCTGGAAATCCTCGATCCGTACATGCACGGCCTCGACCCCGGACAGCCGGGCGAGTCCGATCACGTTCCGCAGGAAGCGGATGCGCTTGGCCGCGCTGTCGAGCAGGCAGAATTCGCGTTCGCGCTCGGTGGCCGCGAGCACGAAACCAGGCAGCCCGGCGCCGGTCCCGACATCCAGCACCCGGTCCCCGTGAAGATACGGGCGCAACGTCAGGCTGTCGAGGATATGCCGGCGAATCCACTGCGCGGGGTCACGCACCGCGGTCAGGTTGTGCACGCGGTTCCAGCGCCCGAGCTGTTCCAAATAAATCGCCAGGGCCTCGATGGCCGGTGGGTCCAGCGCCCAGTCCCCGGCCACGGCGGCCAGGGCCGCGCGCCAGTCGTTACTCGCCACTGGCGCGCTGCTTCAGGTGCACGGCCAACGCCGACAGCGCGGCCGGGGTCACGCCCGGGATGCGCTGCGCCTGGGCCAGGGTATGGGGGCGGAATTCCGCCAGCTTCTGCCGGATCTCGTTCGACAGCCCGTGGACCCGGGCATAGTCGAGGCTGTCCGGGAGGGCGGTCTGCTCGGCCTTCGCCTGGCGGTCGATCTCGGCCTGCTGACGCTCGATGTAGCCGGCGTACTTGGCCTGGATCTCCGCCTGCTCGCGCACGTCGGGCGTGCAGCCGACATCCAGGTCGGGCAGCGCATGCATCAAGCCATCGTAATCGGCCTCGGGGCGGCGCAGCAGGTCGAGCAGCGTGGCATCCGGATCCGGCGCCTTGCCCAGCAAGTCGATCAGGGCCGGGCGGGTTCGCTGGTCGCGGTCCGGGCGGGTTTGTCCGAGTCGGGTCATCTCGGTCTCGATGGCCGCGGCACGGGTCTCGAAGCGCGTCCAGCGGGCGTCGTCGACCAGCCCGTACTCGCGCCCGACCGGGGTCAGGCGCAGATCGGCATTGTCCTCGCGCAGCAACAGCCGGTACTCGGCGCGCGAGGTGAACATGCGGTAGGGCTCCTGGGTGCCGCGGGTCACCAGGTCGTCGATCAGCACACCGATGTAGGCCTCGGAGCGCTGCGGGATCCACGGCGCGGCGTCCTGCACCAGCCGCGCGGCATTGAGCCCGGCGACCAGACCCTGGGCAGCGGCCTCCTCGTAGCCGGTGGTGCCGTTGATCTGGCCGGCAAAGAACAGGTTTCCGAGCTCGCGCGTGGCCAGCGTCGGGCGCAGGCCGCGGGGATCGAAGTAGTCGTATTCGATCGCGTAGCCGGGGCGTGTGATGCGCGCGTTCTCGAAGCCGGCAATGCTCTGCACCAGGGGGACCTGGATCGCATACGGCAACGAGGTGGAGATCCCGTTGGGGTACAGCTCGTGGGTGGTGAGGCCTTCCGGCTCGACAAAGACCTGGTGACTGGTCTTGTCGGCAAAGCGCACCACCTTGTCCTCGATCGAGGGGCAATAGCGCGGGCCAGTGCTGTCGATCTGGCCGGAGTACATCGGCGCCTGGTCGAGGTTCGCCCGGATCAGGTCGTGGGTCTTCTCGCTGGTGCGCGCGATATGGCAGGGGCGCTGGGCCGGGTGGTCGTCGGTCGAGCCGATGAAGGAAAAGACCGGGCGCGGGTCATCGCCCGGCTGCGGCTCGAGCCGCGAGAAATCCACGCTGCGCCCGTCGATGCGCGGCGGCGTGCCGGTCTTGAGCCGCCCGACGGCAAAGGCCATCTCGCGCAGGCGCGCCGCCAGGCGGGTGCTCGGCGGATCGCCCGCGCGCCCGCCGGGCTGCTGGGTGAGCCCGGTGTGCATCTGGCCATTGAGGAAGGTACCCACGGTCAGCACCACGGCGCGGGCGTCGAATGCAATGCCGCCCTCGGTGACCACGCCGGTGACCCGGTCGCCGTCCAGGGTGATATCGGCCACCGGCTGCTGAAAGATCTGCAGGTTCGGCTCGGCCTCGACGAACTGGCGGATGGCCTGGCGGTAGAGCTGCCGGTCCGACTGGGCGCGGGTCGCGCGCACGGCCGGGCCCTTGCGTCGATTGAGGATGCGGAAATGGATGCCGGCGGCGTCCGCTGCGCGGCCCATGACGCCCCCCAGGGCATCGATCTCCTTGACCAGGTGGCCCTTGCCGATCCCGCCGATGGCCGGGTTGCAGCTCATCTGGCCGATGGTCTCGATGTTGTGGGTCAGCAGCAGTGTGCGCGCACCGCCGCGCGCCGCGGCCAAGGCAGCCTCGGTGCCGGCGTGCCCGCCGCCAATCACGATGACATCAAAGGAGTTCGCCATGGTCCTGCTATCCCGGCCGACGGTCCGGCCTGTGAGTGCAATTCGCGCCGCTTATGGTCCGGGCACGAAAATCGGAATTCTAGCAGGGAGTTACGCGAGCGCGAAGCGGCCCCCGGGCCAAATGGTTTTCCGGGCGTGCCGCGGCGGCCTGTTCGCCTGGTTCGTTGCGCCGCGGCGGCTTCGGCCGTGATGGGCAGCAGAGGCCGCATCCAGCGCCCCCCGTCATTGCGAGCAAAGCGAAGCAATCTCCGGAAGCTGGCATGACGTCGGGCCGCGAAATCCGGTGGTCGCGGCGGGCGATTGCCGCGACCCCTTTCGGGGCCTCGCAATGACGGGGACTACTTGCCGATGCAGAAGCCGGCGAAGATCTCGCCCAGCAGGGCCTCGTGGTCCTGGCGACCGAGGAGCGCGTCCAGGGCGCGCTCGGCCAGACGCAGCTCTTCGGCGATCAGGTCCGGGGGCGCGGCGGCGTCGATCGCGGCGAGATGCGTGGCCGTCGTACGCAGGCCGTCCAGATGGCGCGCGCGCACGCTGAAGCGTTGCTGGCCACCCTCGCTCACGCCCAGGCGCTCGACGATCGCCTGTTTGAGCGCGTCGACCCCTGCCCCGGTCCGTGCAGAGATCCTGAGCCCGTGGTCCGCTCGGGTGGAGTCGGCGGCGCAGTCCATCTTGTTCCAGACGGTCAGTCGCGGGATTTCCGCCGGGGCCGCCAAGTCGGGGGCCGCATCCGGACGCGTGAGATCGCGCAGCGCCAGGATCAAGTCAGCCCCGGTGGCCGCCTCCCGCGCCCGCTCCATGCCGATCTTCTCCACCGGATCCTCACTCGCGTGCAGCCCGGCGGTGTCGATCAGTTCGACCGGTATCCCGTGGATCGCAATCGGCGAACGCAGGACGTCGCGAGTGGTCCCGGGGCGATCGGTGACAATCGCGACCTCGCTCTCGGCCAAACGGTTCATCAAGCTGGACTTGCCGACATTCGGGGCGCCGACCAGGGCCAGGCGCAAGCCCTGGGCAAAGTAACGCGCCGGACGCAGTCGTTCGAGGAGTTCGCGGATGGTCGTGTGGAGGGTGTCGGCACGGCGTGCGATATCGGCGGCAGCCTCCGACTCGAGATCGGTCTCGCCGAAGTCGATCTCCGCCTCGATGACCACACGCAGGTCGCGGATGGCGCGCGAGACCGGTTCGAGTTCGGTCGCCAGGGCGCCGTCCAGGCTGGATCGCGCAAGCCTGGCGGCCTGCTCGGTCTGGGCGTGGATCAGATCGGCCACCGCCTCCGCCTGCGCCAGGTCGAGTCGGCCGTTGAGGAAGGCCTGCTCGGTGAACTCCCCCGGTCGGGCACGACGCGCGCCGAGATCCACCGCGGCGGCGACGATCGCCTCCAGCAAGACCGGGCTGCCGTGGCCCTGCAGCTCGATCACGTCCTCACCGGTGTAGGAGTGCGGGCCCGGGAAGGACAGGATCAGACCGTCGTCCAGCGGCTCGCCAGTCGCCGGATCAATGAAGCTGCCGTAGTGGGCGTGGCGTGGAAGGAGCTGCGCGCGTCGGGTCAGGCGCTGGGCGATGGGCAGGGCCTGCGGACCCGACAGACGGACCACACCGATACCGCCCACCCCCGGCGGGGTGGCGACCGCGACGATGGTGTCCGTCACGGTCACGGAGCGTCAGCTCTTCTGCTTGTCCGGGTCCTCGCCGCTCTCGATCTTGCGCGTGATGTACCACTGCTGGGCGATGGAGAACAGGTTGTTGGTGAACCAGTACAGCACCAGACCCGCCGGGAAGAAGGCGAAGAACACGGTGAACACGAACGGCAGCGCCATGAAGATCTTCTGCTGCACCGGGTCCATCGGCGGCGGGTTCAGCTTGTACTGCACGAACATCGACACGCCCATCAGGATCGGCAGAATGAAGTACGGATCGCGCGAGGACAGATCCTGCACCCACAGCCACCAGGGCGCCTGGCGCAGTTCGACACTCTCCAGCAGCACCCAGTACAGGGCGATGAACACCGGGATTTGCACCAGGATCGGGAGACAGCCACCCAGCGGGTTGATCTTCTCCTTCTTGTACAGGTCCATCAGCGCCTGGTTCATGCGCTGCTTGTCGTCCTTGTAGCGTTCCTTCAGTGCCTGCAGCTTGGGCGCGACCTTGCGCATGCGCGCCATGGAACGGTAGCTGGTGGCGGAGAGCTTGAAGAAGGCCAGCTTGATCAGGATGGTCAGGATGACGATCGACCAACCCCAATTGCCCACGAAGGCGTGGATCTTGTCCAGCAGCCAGAACAACGGCTTGGACAGGAACGTGAAGATCCCGTAGTCGGCCGTAAGCTCCAGGCCCTGGGCGATCTCGGAGAGCTCTGCCTGGAGCTTGGGTCCGACCCACAAGCGGGTGGAGAACTCGCCGCTGCTCCCCGCTGCGATCTGGCGCGATTCGGAGTGCAGGCCAATCAGATACTCGTCACCCAGATCGCTGGGCACGGCACGGGCGTACAGCGCATTGACCTCGTCCTCACCCGGGACCCAGGTGGAAACGAAGTAGTGCTGAATCATCGCGATCCAGCCGCCCTGGATGCGTGCCTGAATGGGGTCGTCGCGGAACGATTCGAAGCTTTCGCGTTGGTAGCTGCCATCGAAATAGGCCGCTCCGGTAAAGGTGTACAGCCACCAGGACTCCCGATCCGGCGTCGGCCCGTGGCGGAGCTGTCGGTACTGGCGACCGCTCCAGGTGGAATCGGACCGGTTGTGGACCTCGTAGTCCAGCTCGATCAGATGCGAGCCACGGGTAAAGGTGTAGGTCTTGGTGACCTCGATTTCGCCATCGTCGGAGACCCAGCGCAGCGGGACCTCGAGCTGTTCCTGCCCGTCGGCGAGCTCGAAGCGGTCCTGGTCGACCTGGAAATTGGCGTGGTGCGACGGTGCGCGCCCCTCCATCGACTGGTCGTTCACCCGGTCGTGGGTCAGACCACTCTGGGCGACATAGCCGCGCACGCGATGGTCGAACAGGCGGACCGGCACCAGCGGATCGTCCTGCAGGTCCCGTGGATACTGCAGCAGGTCGGCGCGCAGCAGCGTGCCCCCGCGGGTGTCAATCAGGATCTCGTGGGTATCGGTACGCACGGTGATCTGCTGACGGTCCGGCTCCTGCAGGGTGCTCACTTGCGGGGCGTCTGCCGCCCGCGTGTCCGGTTCCGACTCGAATTGCGGCGCATCCGGCACGTCCTCCGGACGGGCATCGGGGTCCTCCGCGGCGCGCTCGGCGGCGGTGTCCGGCTGGGATGTGCTGCCGTAATCCTGGTTCCAGGCCTGCCACATCAGGAACAGGACAAAGGCCAGGGTCAGCCACAAAAGGGGGCGAAGGTTATCCATGAGCGCGACTACTTTGAGGGTCGAGTGCTGGGAGTATCGGAACGCGGGTGCGGGACCGGGTCATAGCCACCGGGCGACCAGGGATGGCAGCGCAGGATGCGGCGCAAACCGAGCCAAAAGCCCCGCAGGACCCCGTGAGTCTCGACCGCCTCGACGGTATAGGCCGAGCACGTCGGGTAATGCCGACAATGGGGCGCCATGAACGGCGAGATGCCGTACTGGTAGGCCCGGACGGGCAACAGGGCAATCTTGCGTGGCAGAGTCATTGCAGACGTTCCAGCAGGCTGTCGATCTCGGCGCGCAGGGCGCGGCGGTCCATGGTCGCCGCGCCGCCTCGGGCCAGCACGATCATGTCGACCGGTGGCAGGTGGGCCCGCCGCCGGCGGAAGGCCTCGCGCACGATGCGCTTGATCCGGTTGCGGTCCGATGCCTGGCGGACATGCCGCTTGCCAATCGCAAGGCCCAGGCGTGCCTCGCCAGATTCCGAATGGCGATAGAGCAGGGTCAGATCGCGACCGCGCTGGCGCCGGGCGTCCTTGAAGACGCGCTGATAATCCGCACCGGTCAACAGACGGACGCGGCGCGGAAAGGTCTCGCTAGCTGGCGCCGCGGTCACGGGAGCCGGCGCGCCGCCCGGACTACGGGCAAAGGCGCTTGCGGCCCTTGGCGCGACGGGCGTTCAGGACCTTGCGACCACCACGGGTGGCCATGCGGGCCCGGAAGCCATGCGTGCGGGCGCGAACGAGCCGGCTGGGTTGAAAAGTGCGCTTCATGAGAGTTCCCGTGACGCTTGGTTAAAGGGCGGTGAAAACTAGCGCCATCCGGACGCAAAGTCAATCTCGAGGGTCGGCAAGTCGCTGGCACCGGGTACCCCCATCGGCGTAGACTCGGTGGCTTCCAATTCCCCCGTCGCCCCGGAGACGAACGCGTGTCAGCCAATGCCCTGTGGACAGCCTGTCTGGATCGCCTGCAGGGGAAGGTCAGCGAACAGCAACTCAACACCTGGCTGCGGCCGCTTCATGCCGAAGAGTCCGAAGGCGGGCTGCGACTGCTCGCGCCGAACCAGTTTGTGTTCGAGCACGTGCGCGATCACCTGCTGGAATCGATCGAGCAGACCGTGGGCGAGCTGCAGCCGGTGGGCGAGCAGGACGGGCGCCGCGTGCGACTCGGGATTGGCGGTGCGCAGATTCCGGTCCCGCCGACCCCCAGTGGTCGCGAGTCCCGCCACGAACGCGGTGCTGCAGACAAGAGCGCCAGCACTGCGCCACGCCCCCAAGGGCCCGTGAGTAACCTGAACCCGGCCTTCACCTTCGACAGCTTCGTCGAGGGCAAGTCGAACCAGCTCGCGCGCGCAGCCAGCCTCCAGGTCGCGGAAAACCCCGGGGTGGCCTACAACCCGTTGTTCATCTATGGCGGGGTCGGGCTCGGCAAGACCCACTTGATGCATGCCATCGGGCACAGCATCCTGGCCCGGCACCCCGAAGGGCGGATCATCTATCTGCACTCCGAGCGCTTCGTGGCGGACATGATCAAGGCGCTGCAGCACAACGCGATCGACGAGTTCAAGCAGCACTACCGCTCCGCCGACGCACTGCTGATCGACGACATTCAGTTCTTTGCCGGCAAGGAGCGTTCCCAGGAGGAGTTCTTCCACACCTTCAACGCGCTGCTGGAGGGCCAGCAGCAGATCATCCTGACCTCGGATCGCTACCCGAAAGAGGTCGAGGGGCTGGAGGAACGCCTGAAGTCACGCTTCGGCTGGGGGCTGACGATCGCGATCGAGCCGCCAGAACTGGAGACCCGGGTGGCCATCCTCCAGCGCAAGGCGGAGCAGGCGGGGATCGAGCTCCCGTCCGAGGTCGCATTCTTCATGGGCAAGCGGATCCGTTCCAACATCCGCGAACTGGAAGGCTCGCTGCGGCGGGTGATCGCCAACGCGCACTTTACCGGGAAACCGATCACCGTCGAGTTTGCCAAGGACGCTCTGCGCGACCTTCTCGCGGTACAGAACAAACTGATTACACTGGAGAATATCCAGAAGACGGTCGCGGACTACTATCGCGTGAAGGTGGCCGATCTGCTGTCGAGCCGGCGCAGCCGATCGATTGCCCGTCCGCGGCAGATCGCGATGGCCCTGGCAAAGGAACTGACCCAGCACAGCCTACCGGAGATCGGACAGGCCTTCGGCGGTCGCGATCACACCACGGTAATCCATGCCTGCCGGAAGGTCGCCGAACTCCGCGAGGCGGACGCCAGCCTGGACGAGGACTACTCGAATCTTCTGCGGACTCTCAGTAGCTGAAGTGGCTGTCCAATGGTCGGCAAAGCTGTGGATAAGCTGGGTGCAACTGCGGTATGGAAAGGTGGAAAACGCGGACCGCGAAACTGTCCACAGGTTGGGAACAGGCTTCACAGAGGTTCGCGAGAGCCAAAAAGTGTCGACAAATAACTGAATTTAAAAAGAAATCTGGGTTTCCTGCACAGGTCGACCTGCCCCTTATTACTACTATTTAAATATCTAAACACTAGATACAGGACATCGCCATGGAACTGTCTTTCAATCGCGAGACGATGACCGAAGCGCTGCAACGGATTGTGGGCGCGGCCGAAAAACGATTGACGATGCCGATCCTCGGAAATGTGCGTCTGCGACCGGATGACAACGGCGCGATCCGGATGGATACCACCGATCTCGAACTCGCCTGGCAGGCGGGTGCGGAAGGCACCATCCCGGGCGAATGCGATGTCACCGTATCGGTGCGCAAGCTGTTGGACGTCGTGAAGGCGGCCCCAGGGGACAGCGAGATTCGGGCTCGGGTGGAAGGCGAACGCATGACCGTGGGATTCGCCGGTTCACGCTTCAGCCTGGCGACCCTGCCCGGCGCGGACTTCCCCGACTGGGAGGCGCGAGGGTCGGAGGTTGTGCTCGATGTGCCCCAGAACCGGCTGCGGCGTCTGCTGGAAGCGACGATGTTTTCGATGGCGCAGCAGGACGTGCGTTACTACCTCCAGGGTTTGCTCCTGGTAGCCAGCGGGACCAGTCTGCGGGCGGTCGCGACGGACGGGCATCGCTTGGCGCTGGCCGAGGTGGAACTCGAGCACCCGGTCGAGGGCCGGGTTGAACGCATTGTCCCGCGCAAGGCCGTGGCGGAGTTGCGACGAAATCTGGCCGACGACGAATCGACGGTCCGGATCGGCTTCGGGGAAGACCAGGTCGTATTCGAACTGGGCAAAGCGGTCCTGCGCAGCAAGGTGATCGAGGGGCGCTTCCCGGACTACGAACGGGTCATCCCCTCGGATCTTCCCTCCACGTTGCGGGTCGACCGGGAAGTTCTGAAACAGGCGTTGGGCCGGGTGGCGATTGTGGCGAGTGACAAGTATCGCGGCGTACGCATGGCCCTGGGGAAGAACGGTTGCCAGGTGATGACCCACAACGCCGATCGTGAAGAGGCCCAGGAGTCGGTCGAGGCGGAGTACGACGGGGGGCCAATGGAGATCGGGTTCAACCTTGGGTACCTGGCGGACGTGCTGAATGTCCTGGAGACCGAGCAGGTTCGCATCGGGCTGCGTGACGGGAACTCGTCGATCCTGATTCAGGCGGAACCACCGGGCGGGGCGCGCTACGTGGTGATGCCGATGCGCCTGTAGTTCCGGGGTCTGCGTGCTGGAGTCGCTGTGGTGGCAGGGGGTCCGCAACCTTGAGGAACAGGCCTTGACGTTGGGGCCGGGAATCAACCGGCTGGTCGGGCCGAATGGTGCAGGGAAAACCTCCATTCTCGAAGCAGTGCATATCCTCGCGGCTGGGCGCTCGTTCCGTACTCAGCAATTACGTCGTGTTGGGCGGAGCGGAGCCGAAGGGTTGTGGATTGGGGCAGTGGTGAAGGATCCGGCCGGGGGCTCCCATCGGCTGGGGATTAGCTGGGATGGTACTCGCCGGTCGCGGCTTGATGGCCGCTGGATGGAAGGCCACGCGGCGGTGGCCGAGTGGTTGCCGGCGCGTACGCTGCATGCGGGCTCCTTCGAATTGTTGACGGGTGGACCGGAAGGGCGCAGGCGCTTGCTGGACTGGGGGTGCTTCCATGCGATCCCGGGGTACCGGGGCCAGTGGCAGCGCTGGAAGCGGGCCCATGACCAACGTAATGCCGCCTTGCGCGTGGGGGACCGCGCGGGGGCTCGCGAGTTTGAGCGACCCTGGCTGGAATTCGGCGAGGCGATCAGTGACGCGCGGCGTCGTTACGTGGAGTCCTGGCAGGCGGCGACTATGGAGGCCGCCCGGCAGTTCGGATTCGGCGAGCGGTTAGCCGATTTGAACTTGAATCCGCGGATGGGCTGGGACCGGGAAAGGAGCCTGAGCGAGGCGCTGGAGCGTAGTCGGGAGGGCGACGAAGAACGGGGCTTCGCGCAGGCGGGGCCGCAGCGGGCCGACATTGATTTGCGGCTATCGGGTCGTCTCGCCGCCGAGGCCTCCCGGGGCGAACAAAAGCGATTGGTTACGGCTCTCGTGGGCGGGCAGGCATGGATGCTCGAGGCCGAGACCGGGCGGGCGCCGGTGATGTTGCTGGACGATGTAGTGTCGGAGCTGGATCGCGAGGCAGTGGAGGGGTTGATGTCCGGGTTGTGTGCGTCGGGCTGGCAGATCCTGGTGACCGCTGTGGGGGATGATATCCCTGGGCTGGCAGGGGATACCGCAGGGCAATTGTTCCACGTGAAACATGGTCGCGTAACCCCCGAACCCCCAGCCTGATGCGCCCGGGCCTTGGGTCTCGTCGCCCTCCTGGACCCCAGTACGTGACCTCACCGGTGCCCCCCGCCTTTGCGCTATACTGGCGTGTCTGCAACTGGCCGGATGACTGACCCGAATGTCCGAAACTGAAGCCCAAGATCCCTCCGTCTACGATTCCTCTCAGATCCGCGTCCTCAAGGGCCTGGATGCCGTTCGCAAGCGACCGGGCATGTACATCGGTGACACCGATGACGGCACAGGCCTGCACCACATGGTCTTCGAGGTGGTCGATAACTCGATCGACGAGGCGCTGGCAGGTCACTGCGACAGTATTGAGGTCACGATCCACGAGGACAATGCGGTCTCCGTCACGGACAACGGTCGCGGCATTCCCGTGGATATCCACGAAGAAGAGGGTATGTCGGCCGCAGAGGTCATCCTCACTGTCCTGCATGCAGGCGGGAAGTTCGACAACAACTCCTACAAGGTCTCCGGCGGCCTGCACGGCGTGGGTGTCTCGGTGGTGAATGCCCTGTCGGAAGAGCTCCGCCTGGAGATCCACCGGGATGGTCAGCGCCACGAACAGATCTATCACCTCGGCGTCCCGGATGCGCCGCTGGCGGTGACCGGCACCACGGAGCGCAACGGAACGAAGATCTGGTTTCGCCCCAGCCCGACCATCTTCACCGACATCAATTTTCACTACGAGATCCTCGCCAAGCGCCTGCGGGAGCTGTCGTTCCTCAACTCGGGCGTGCGCATCACGCTGCGCGACCACCGGGACAACCGCGAGGAGACCTTTGTCTTCGAAGGCGGTATCCGTGCCTTCGTCGAACACCTGAACCAGAAGAAAACCGCGCTGCATCCCACGGTCGTCTACGCCGACCAGATGCGCGAGGACTACGCAGTCGAAATTGCCCTGCAGTGGAATGACTCCTACCAGGAGAACATCTTCTGCTACACCAACAACATTCCGCAGCGCGACGGTGGCTCGCACATGGCGGGCTTTCGCGCCGCGCTGACGCGCACGATCAATCAGTACCTGGAGAACGAGGGCCTGATCAAGAAGGCCAAGGTCGCCACGGCGGGCGACGACATGCGCGAAGGCCTCACGGCCGTGCTCTCGGTCAAGGTGCCGGACCCCAAGTTCTCGTCGCAGACCAAGGACAAGCTGGTTTCCTCCGAGGTCAAGCCGATCGTTGAAAGCGTGCTGTCGGACGCCCTCAACAATTTCCTGCTGGAACACCCGCAGGAAGCCAAGGCCATCACCGAGAAGGTGCTGGATGCCGCGCGAGCGCGCGAGGCCGCCCGCAAGGCGCGTGAGGTCACCCGCCGCAAGGGAGCGCTGGATATTGCCGGTCTGCCGGGCAAGCTGGCCGACTGTCAGGAGAAGGACCCGGCTCAGTCCGAGCTCTACCTGGTCGAGGGTGACTCCGCCGGCGGTTCGGCCAAGCAGGGTCGTGACCGCCATTTCCAGGCGATCCTGCCGCTCAAGGGCAAGATCCTGAATGTCGAGCGCGCGCGCTTTGACCGTATGCTGGGTTCAGCCGAGGTGGGCACGCTCATCACGGCGCTGGGCTGCGGTATTGGCAAGGAAGAGTACGATCCGGACAAGCTGCGTTATCACCGCATTATCATCATGACTGACGCGGACGTGGACGGCTCCCATATCCGTACCCTGCTTCTGACCTTCTTCTTCCGCCAGATGCCGGAACTGATCGAGCGCGGCCACGTATATATCGCGCAGCCGCCGCTGTACAAGATCAAGCGTGGCAAGCGCGAGCAGTACGTGCGCGACGAGGCCGAAATGGGCGAGATCGTGATCTCCCTCGCACTGGACGGCGCCGCGCTCTATCCCAGCCCGGATGCACCTCCGATTACCGGCGAGGCCTTCGAGGACCTGGTGAAGGGCTATCAAAAGGCCGCGCGCGCCGTGCAGCGCCTGGGCCGGATGTACGACTCGCGCATCCTTTGGGCGATGCTCGAGGCTGATGCGATCCCCGAGCCCCGAAGCGTGACTAACGCTGCGGTTCAGGCGTGGTTTGCCCGCATCCTGGAGAATCTATCCAGCGACAAGGCGGGTGCAACCCGCTACAGCCTGGGGCCGGTGACCCAGCATGAAGGCACGGCACAGCTGAGCCTGGACCGCATCGAACACGGCGCCGCCCTGTCGCAGTACATCACCGATGACACCCTGGCATCGCGTGATTTTCAGGCAGTACTCGACCTGTCCGCCCGTCTTAACGCCCTTCTCGACGAAGGTGCGTACATGAAGCGCGGGGAACGCGTCCACGTGATCGAGGGCTTTTCCGAAGCCATGGAATGGCTCCTGCAGGAGGGGCGCCGCGGGCTGGCAACCCAGCGCTACAAGGGCCTAGGCGAGATGAATCCCGACCAGCTTTGGGACACCACGATGAACCCCGAATCCCGCCGCCTGCTCCAGGTCCGGGTCGAAGATGCCATCCGTGCCGACGAAATCTTCACCACCCTGATGGGCGATCAGGTCGAGCCGCGTCGCGAATTTATCGAGTCGCGAGCCCTCAGTGCCGAGAACGTCGATATCTGACGTACTCGCTGCCACGGTACGACGAATCCCGCCGGCACCATGCAGGTCCTGGCCGCACTCCTGGTCCTGGTGATTCTGGCGCTGGTCGCGTTTCGCCTGTACACCCATCTTGCGGTCCATGAACGCCGCGTCGTCGCGGCCTGGGATCGACTCGATACCCTGCTCACCCAGCGCAATGGCCTGCTGGAGCGGGCTTGTTCCGCGACCCGGGCTGATCCGCCCCTGGACCTGCGGGCGCTCCAACAGCTGGTCCAGGAACAGGAGCGAGCGCGACGCTGCGGTGATCTTCCTGGTCTGGCCCGGGGCGAACGCGCCATCCGCGCCGAATGGGACCATATACGAACACAAATCCTTGATAAATATAACAATTTGTCGGTTTCGCCCGATCGACTGCCCCCTCGCGTAGCGGCACTGGACCAAGCAATTACGGAGGCCCTCGGCCGCTACAATGCTGCTGTGGATGCCTATGCCGGGCTGCGCTGCCAGTGGGCCTACGGACTCCTCGCCCGCCTCGCTGGCCATGCCGTCTTTCACCCCGTTCGCCCGCCGAGCCCGTAAGCTTCGCCCCGACGACCCCGTTGCCGGGAACACCCTGCCGGGCTTTCTGTCCGAATGGCATAATCCACTGCTGGCCCGACCCCTGGAGATACCGTGTCCAACCCCTTGCTGCAGACCGACCGGCTGCCCGCCTTTCGTGCCATCGAGCCCCAACATGTCCTGCCCGCGGTGGAAACCGTCCTGGTGGAGAATCGCGCGGAGATTGATCGGCTGGTCGCGGCCGCCGGGGATCAACCAACCTGGGCTACGCTGATCCAGCCGTTGCAGGCGCTGGACACGCGCCTGGATGCCGTCTGGTCTCCGGTGGGTCACCTCAATGCGGTCATGAACGGTCCCGAGATTCGCGAGGCATACAACGCCAGCCTTCCCCTGTTGTCGGATTACGGCAGTTGGGTCTCGCAGCATCAGGGCCTGTACCGGGCGGTCCGTCGCCTGGCAGACAGTGAAGAGTACGCGCAGCTTTCGCCCCAGCGGCGCAAGGTGCTGGATGACATGCTGCGTGATTTCCATCTGAGCGGCGTCGATCTCCCCGAGGCCGAGCGCGAACGCCTGCGCGCCATCAACGCCCGCCTTTCGGAGCTGACTGCACGTTTCGAAGAGAACGTGCTGGACGCCACTCAGGCCTGGACCTGGCAGACCGATGATGCGGCCGCGCTCGCCGGCATCTCCGAGTCCGATCGGGCCATGCTCGCGCAGAACGCTCGCGATCACGACCAGACGGGCTTTGTCGTGACCCTGGATATCCCCAGTTACCTCGCAGTCATGACCCACGCCGAGGATCGCGACCTGCGTTACCGTGTCTACGAGGCCTTCACGACGCGTGCGTCTGACCTCGGGCCCGGCGCCGGCAATCACGACAACAGCGAGATCATGGTCGAGATCCTCCAGTTGCGGGAGGAGAAGGCGCATCTAACGGGCTTTCGCCACTACGCCGAGCGCTCGCTCGCGACCAAGATGGCCGATAGCGCCGAGCAGGTCGAAGGCTTCCTCCAGGATCTGGCGCACCGCGCGCGCCCCCAGGCCCAGCGCGACCTGGACGAGTTGCGCGCCTTTGCCCGCGACGAGCTCGACCTCGGAACCCTGGAGGCCTGGGACATGGCCTTCGCGGCCGAGAAGATGCGCGAGCGGCGCCTGGGTCTCAGCCAGGAGATGTTGAAGCCCTACTTCCCCGCTGACCGCGCGGTCAGCGGCTTGTTCGGCCTGGTCCAGCGTCTGTTCCAGGTCCGCTTCGAGCCCGACGACAGCATCGAGACCTGGCACGACGACGTCCGGTTTTATCGCATCTTTGACGCGAATGGCACCGAACGCGCTGGCTTTTACTTCGATCTCTACGCCCGCAAGAACAAGCGCGGCGGCGCCTGGATGGATGTCTGCCGCAACCGTTTCATCTCCGAGGACCGCGCCCAGCTGCCGGTCGCCTACATGACCTGCAACTCCACCCCGCCGGTGGACGGCAAGGCGGCCCTTTTCACTCATGACGAAGTGATTACGCTGTTCCATGAGTTCGGTCACGGCCTGCATCACATGCTGACCCGGGTGGACGAACCCGACATCGCCGGCATCAACGGCGTGGAATGGGATGCGGTCGAACTGCCCAGCCAGTTCATGGAGAACTGGTGCTGGGAACGCGAGGCGCTGGATCTGTTCGCGCGCCACCACGAGACCGGCGAGGCGATGCCCGAGGACCTGTTCCAGCGCCTGCAGGGGACGCGCCATTTCCACGCGGCGTTACAGCTATTGCGCCAGGTCGAGTTCTCCCTCTTCGACATGCGCTTGCATGCCGGGCCCGCCCCTGCGCAGGCCGCGGACATCCAGCGGCTCCTGGAGACCGTGCGTCAGGAGATCGCGGTGGTCCATCCGCCGGCGTTCAATCGCTTCGCCCACGGCTTCGGCCACATCTTCGCTGGCGGCTATGCCGCGGGGTACTACAGCTACAAGTGGGCCGAGGTCCTGTCGGCTGACGCATTCGGGCGCTTCGAAGAGGAAGGTCTGTTTTCGTCCGAAGTGGGGGCGGCCTACCTGCGCGAGATTCTCGAGGCCGGAGCCTCGCGCCCGGCCGCGGATTCCTTCCGTGCCTTCCGCGGGCGCGATCCGCAGATCGACGCCCTGTTGCGTCATAGCGGCCTGGAGGAGAAAGCCGCGTGAAGATCGCCAGCTGGAACGTCAATTCGCTCAAGGTGCGTCTGCCGCAGGTCCTCGATTGGCTGGGGAGCTCGCGGACCGACGTCCTGGCCCTGCAGGAGACCAAGCTGACCGACGAGAACTTTCCGGCCGCGGCCATCCGTGATGCGGGCTATCAGGTCGTGTTCTCCGGGCAGAAGACCTACAACGGCGTGGCCATCATCTCCCGCACCGAGGCCACCGACGTGGTCACCGACCCGGCCGGGCTCGAGGACGCCCAGCGCCGTATCCTCGCCGCCACCATCGGCGAGGTTCGCGTGGTCAACCTGTATGTAGTGAACGGCGAGAACGTCGGTACCGAGAAATACGCCTACAAGCTGGACTGGCTGGCGCGGCTGCACGCCTGGCTGGCCGACGAGATTGCGCAGCACCCGAATCTCGTGGTCCTCGGTGACTTCAACATCGCCCCGGATGATCGCGACGTGCACGACCCCGAGGCCTGGCACGAGCGCATCCTTTGCTCCACGCCGGAACGCGAGGCCCTGGCCGCGCTTACCGATCTCGGCCTCACGGATACCTTCCGCGCCTTCGAGCAGCCCGCGGAGGAGTATTCCTGGTTCGATTATCGAGCTGCGTCCTTCCGTCGCAATCGGGGTCTGCGCATCGACCTGGTCCTCGCCAGCGCTCCCTTGCAGGCCCGTCTGCAGGCCGCGGGCATCGACCGCGAACCGCGTGCCTGGGAGCGTCCGTCCGACCATGCCCCGGTCTGGGCGGAATTCTCCGCCTAACCCTGGCCCGGGTCGCACCAACCGGCCATTCCCGAGGGAGACCCCGTGAAGTACAAGGATCTGCGCGATTTCATTGATGGCCTCGAACAGCGCGGCGAGCTGCGCCGCATCACCCGCGAGGTGGACCCGAACCTGGAGATGACCGAGATCGCCGACCGCGTCCTGCGCGCCGGCGGCCCGGCCCTGTTGTTCGAAAACCCTACCGGCTCCGACATCCCGGTGCTCGCCAACCTGTTTGGTACTCCGGAGCGGGTGGCCATGGGCATGGGCGAGGACTCTGTCGAAGCCCTGCGCGAGGTCGGGCGCCTGCTTGCCTTCCTGAAGCAGCCGGATCCGCCCAAGGGGCTCAAGGCGGCCTGGGAACAGCTGCCGATCTTTCGCAAGGTGCTGGACATGGCGCCCAAGAAGATCCGCGGGGCGCCCTGTCAGCGCCATGTAATAGAAGGCGATGCGGTTGATCTCGACCAACTCCCGGTCCAGACCTGCTGGCCGGAAGACGCCGGCCCCCTGATTACCTGGGGCCTGGTGGTCACCCGTGGCCCGGAGAAGTCGCGTCAGAACCTCGGGATCTATCGCCAGCAGGTGATTGGGCGCAATCGCGTGATCATGCGCTGGCTGTCCCATCGCGGCGGGGCCCTCGATTTTCGCGACTGGTGCCAGGCCCACCCCGGCGAGCCGTTTCCCATCGCGGTCGCCCTGGGTGCCGATCCGGCCACCATCCTCGGCGCAGTGACCCCGGTGCCGGACACCCTGTCCGAATATGCCTTCGCCGGGCTGCTGCGTGGCAGTCGAACCGAGGTCACCCGCTGCATCGGTTCCGACCTGGAGGTCCCGGCCTCCGCCGAGTTCGTGCTCGAGGGGCACATCCACCCGGGGGATACTGCGCCGGAAGGCCCGTTCGGGGACCACACGGGTTACTACAACGAGGTGGACGACTTCCCGGTCTTCACCATCGACCGCATCACCCATCGCGATCAGCCGATCTACCATTCCACCTACACCGGGCGCCCGCCGGACGAGCCCGCCGTGCTCGGGGTGGCCCTGAACGAGGTGTTCATTCCCATCCTGCAGAAGCAGTTCCCGGAGATCGTGGACTTCTACCTGCCGCCCGAGGGTTGTTCCTACCGTCTGGCCGTCGTCTCCATGCGCAAGCAGTATCCGGGGCACGCCAAGCGCGTGATGATGGGGGTGTGGTCCTTCCTGCGTCAGTTCATGTATACCAAGTTCGTGATCGTGGTCGACGACGACGTGGATACCCGCGACTGGAAAGACGTGATCTGGGCCATCACCACCCGCATGGACCCGGCCCGCGACACCACCCTGGTGGAAAACACCCCCATCGACTATCTCGATTTCGCTTCCCCAGTCTCCGGACTGGGCTCGAAGATGGGCATGGACGCGACCTCCAAATGGCCGGGCGAGACCGATCGCGAGTGGGGCCGGCCGATCGCCATGGACGAGGCGGTCAAGCGCCGCGTGGACGAGATCTGGGATGAACTGGGGATATGAGGCGTGACGCGCCGCCGAATCCCGGGCGCGGTCGGGCTCCTGGCTGTACTGCTGCTGGCCTTGACCGCCTGTGCGGCCGCCCCGGAGCGTGAAACCGTGCGCGCGGCGGGGACCCCAGTGAAGGAAGCCCCTGCGCACGCAGCGATTGCCCCCGATCGCGTCCGCCGCTGGTCGGCCGCAGAACCCGTCGCCGTGGTGATCGCCCTGCACAGCTTCCGCGATCACGCCGGTGCCTATGAAGCCCTGGGCCCCTGGCTGGCCGATCGCGGCTACAGTGTCCAGGCGCTGGATCAGCGCGGCCATGGCACGAGCGAGCCGCACGGCCGCTGGCCGGGTGCCGAACCCCTGATCAGCGACGTGGCTACAATGGTCCGCGCGGTGCAAGCGGAGTACCCCGGGCGGCCGGTTTTCCTGCTGGGCGAGAGTATGGGCGGATCCGCCGCGCTAGCGAGCCTCGCCACTCATCCGGAACTGGAGGTCGCCGGGGTTATGGCCATTGCCCCGGGCCTGCGTGGCGGGATCCCCGCTCGGGGTTTCTGGGATGCCGCCGTGCGTACCAGCGAGGTCCTCGCCGGCGGGCTCACGCTGACCATCGACCCCGACTACTCCGACAGCCTCGCGCCCGCCGCGGTCGAACGCTTCTCCACGGATCCGCGCATCATTCGCCGCGTGCGCATGGATACCTATGCCGGCGTGGTCTGGCTGGCCCAGTACGCCACGGATCATATCGGCCACGTCACAGCCCCGGTGGTGTACCTGTGGGGCGAGCAGGACGGGACGATCCAGCGCGAGTCGGTCTACATGGCCGCCCGTGCCCATCCACAGGGCCAGGCCGAGGTCTGGACCGACGCCGACTGGCCGCATCTCATTCTGCACGCCCCCGACTGGCAGACCACGGCCACCCGCCTAGTCGACTGGATGCAGCGGGTTACGACCGATCCGGCGGGCTCGCCTGCGGTATTGGCTCCCAACCCCCGCCACGACCCGTAGCCGAGGCCGCCGACCCGGTCGGACTGCGGTTGCTTGCGTTCGGGGCGGCAGCGGCGAGAATAACGGCCTTTCCGCGACCGAGGGTTTCCGATGGCGTTCGATGTCACCATTCAGCCCAGTGGCCATGTATTCGAGGTCGAAGACGACGAGACCGTCCTCGAAGCCGGCCTGCGCCAGGGCTTCGCCTTTCCCTACGGCTGCCGCAATGGCGCCTGTGGCTCCTGCAAGGGGCGGGTGCTGCAGGGCGAGGTCGATCACGGGCCGAACAAGCCACCGGGCATCAGCGAGGCGGAACTGGCCGACGGCATGGCCTTGTTCTGCCAGGCGGTCCCGGTGGACGACCTCGAGATCGAGGTGAAAGAGATCGGCGCGGCCAGGGACATCGTGGTCAAGACCCTGCCGTGTCGCGTGGCGGCCCTGAACCGCCTGGCCGACGACGTGATGGAGCTGCGTCTGCAGCTCCCGGCCGCCGAGCGCCTCCAGTTTCTCGCCGGGCAGTATCTGGACATCCTGCTCAAGGGGGGTGAGCGCCGCAGCTACTCCCTGGCCAACGCCCCGCACGACGATGCCCAGCTGTCCCTGCATGTCCGGCACATGCCGGGCGGGCGTTTCTCCACCATGGTGTTCGAGGAGCTCAAGCCCAAGGCGCTGCTGCGTATCGAGGGGCCGCTGGGCAGCTTTTTCGTCGACGAGGAATCCCCGCGCCCGCGCCTGTTCGTTGGAGGGGGCACCGGTTTTGGTCCGTTGAAAGGCATGCTGGACCATCTGGCCGCCGAGGGACTGGATCGACCGCACCACCTGTTCTGGGGCGCCCGCGGCGCCGATGGCATCTATGCCCCGGACTGGCTGCAGCAGATGACCGCCGAGCACGCCGGACAGTTCCGTTTCACGCCGGTGCTGTCGGATACGCCGGCCGAGACCGCCGCCGGCTTTGCGGCCGTCAGCGGCTGGCCTCACGATGCGGTGCTGTCGGAGTACCCGGACCTGTCCGGCTTTGATGTCTACATGGCCGGGCCACCGGCGATGATCCACGCCGCGCGCGAGGCCTTCCAGGCGGCCGGTCTGCCGCCGGAGCAGCTGTACTACGACAGCTTCGAACCGGCCACCCCGGCCGAGTAACAGCGCCGGCGCCCGCGTTGTTTGTTCACCGCGAAGCGCACGAAGTAGGGCGGATTGCACCACAGAGGACACGGAGAAAAGCGCAGGGCGGTACTTAGGTTCTGGACGCGGCGGCTCAGACCATCGGCCAGCCCCGCCTAATCAATAGCCGTTCGTCGTGGCCCTGGAGGGTCTTTGCGTTCCTCTGTGGACTCTGTGTCCTCCGTGGGTTCAGTCGCCCTGGAATTTCTTCGAGCCTTCGTGCGCTTCGTGGTCGATGACTAGGCGCGATCCGCGCGTAGCTGATTCGCCAGGCGGTGGACGGCGGCCAGCATGGCGGCGTCGGTCGGGTCCTCGGCGGTCTCGACGGCGGCCTTGAAGCCCAGCTCCTGCGCGATCTCCGCGATGCGTTCGCTGCCGACCACCAGCGGGGTCTTGCGCAGCCACATGCGCCCCAGCTTGCCGACCATCTCGTACAAGTTGCGCAGCCCCTCGCCACTGGTGATGGTGATCACGCCGATCTGCCCGCGCGAGAAGGCGTACATCAGCTCGCCGGTATCGCCCTCGGGGCGCCCGCGGCGGTAGGCCTCGGCAAAGGTCACCTCGGCGCCGCGGGCCTTCAGGGTGTCGCCCAGCAATTCGCGGCCGCCATCGCCGCGGAAGATCACCACGCGCTTGCCGGCCACGTCCTGCATCGCCTCCTGCGCCAGCAGGGCCTCGCTGTCGAAGCGTCGCGGCGGCAGGATGTCCGCCGGGCGCCCGAAGCCCTTCAGTTCCTGCGCCGTGCGGTTGCCGATCGCCGCGATCTTTGTGGTGGTGGGCCATGAATGTTCCGCCAGGGCCAGATTGAGCACGCGCTGGACGGCGTTCGGGCTGATGAACACGGCGATATCGAAGTCCGCCAGCCGGTCCAGGACCTCGCGCAGGTTGGTGGGATCACTGGGGGCCAGGATCTCCAGCACGGGAAAGCGGATCACGCTCGCGCCCTCGGCCGTCAAGGCGGTACAGAACGGCTCCGCCTGGGCGGCCGGCCGGGTGACCAGGATGCCAAGGCCGGCGAGCGGGCCTTGGGCCTCGTCGACCACCGTGTTGTCGTCTGCGGATGCGGTCATGCGTCTACCCCTTCGTGTCCTGGCCGTGTTCCCGATGTGCGGCCGCGAGCAGTTCGCCTGCCCCGAGTTCCAGCAGCATGTCCGCCAGGCGGATCCCCAGGGCCTGGGCGTCGCTGCGCGGCCCCTCGACCTGGCGGCGCAACAGGCGACTGCCATCCACTGCGCCGACCAGGCCGTCCAGGTGCAGCTGATCCCCGACCAGGGTCGCATGGGCTGCCAGTGGGACCTGGCAGCCGCCTTCCAGGCGACGGTTGAAGGCCCGCTCGGCGCGCACGCGGTCGGCGGTATCCGTATCGTTCAATGGTGCGATCAGCGCGCCGATGGCGGTATCGCCGGCGCGACACTCGATGGCGATGGCACCCTGACCAACCGCCGGCAGGCTGACGTCCGGCTCCAGGCAGCTGCGAATCCGCTCATGGAACCCGAGGCGTTTGAGCCCGGCTGCAGCGAGCAGGATGGCGTCGTATTCGCCGGCATCCAGCTTGCCCAGGCGGGTATTCACGTTGCCGCGCAGGTCACGGACCTCCAGGTCCGGTCGCCGCGCGCGCAGCTGGCACTGCCGGCGCAGGCTGGAGGAGCCAACCCGGGCCCCCTGCGGCAGTTCGTCGACATGTGCGTATTGGTTGGACACGAACGCGTCCAGTGGATCCTCGCGGTCGAGGATCACCGGCAGTTCGAGCTGCTCGGGCAGCTCCATCGGCACGTCCTTCACCGAGTGCACCGCGATGTCGGCGCGGTCCTCCAGCAGCGCGATCTCCAGCTCCTTCACGAACAGGCCCTTGCCGCCGATCCGCGCCAGCGGGGAGTCCAGGACACGGTCGCCCTGGGTGGTCATGCCCACCAGTTCAACCGGGCGCTCCGGCTCACGGGCGCGCAGACGGGCGGCGACGTGTTCGGCCTGCCACATGGCAAGCGGGCTCTTTCGGGTGGCGATGCGTACAGGCTTCATGGATTGTCCGGGCGAGCCACGGCGCGAGCGGCCGGGCGTTCAAACGGCCTAGTATAACGGCGAATGCTTCGCGCCCCGAATCCCGCAGGGGTGTGCGGCCCTCTCAGGTCCCGTTGCGCAGGTAATCACGCACTCGTGGCAGCTGGCGGCGGCTGATGGGGATGGGGTCCAGGCCGTCGTGGAACAGCAGGCGGTGGTCGGTCTGGCCGAGGCTTTCGACGCCCTTGACCGAGGCCTTCACCGCCAGGCAGCCGCGGTGCACCCGCAACAGGGCGGGGCCGTACAGGCCCTCCAGTTCGCGCAGGCGGGCGTCGACGAAGCCGGCCAGGCGTGCCGAGCGCGCCATGACGTAACCGCCCTCCGCGATGAAGATGTCCACCTGTTCCAGCGGTACGCGTTCCTCGCGCCGGCCGACGGTGATGTGGACCTCGTTCGGGAAGGTCTCGGGCCGGTCCTGTTTTTGCTGCACCGCACGCTGCAACGCCTGTTCCAGCCGTTCGCGGCGCACCGGCTTCAGCACGTAGTCGCGCACCCCGGCCTCGAATGCCTCCAGCGGAAAGCGGTCGTGGGCGGTGACCAGGATCACCGTCAGCGCGGGATCTTCTGCATGCAGACGCCGCGCGAGTTCCAGCCCGGTTTCCCCGGGCATGTCGATATCCAGCAGCAGGGCATCCGGCGCGTGGTCCTGCAATTGCATCTCGACCTCGCCGGCATGCGCAGCTTGCGCCACCACCCGATGCCCCAACTCCTGCGCGAGCGCGGTCAGCCGTTGACGGGCAATCGGCTCGTCGTCGGCAATCAATAACTCCAGTCGAGCGGTGTTCATGTGGTTTCCCCCCGGTTCGCGAGCGGCAAACGGATCCGGACCTCGAACCGCTCGACCTCGGACTCGGCCTCGAAGTGTACCTGCCCGCCGAAGGCGTGCTGCAGCCGCAGGCGTACCGCATCGGTGGCGGTGCCGGTCCCCTCGCCGCGTGCGTGTGGATCCACGGTGTTGCCGATGGTCACCGTGACCCGTCCGGAATCCATGCGGCAGCGCACCCATATGCGCCCTGCGCCGCGTGCGGGTGCGATCCCGTGCTGGATCGCGTTCTCCGCCAGCGGTTGCAGGATCAGCGTGGGCACATCGAGATCCAGGCCCGGATGGTCGGGGCAGTCCCAGTCGAGTACCAGGCGTTCGCCGAAACGGGTCTGTTCGATCTCGAGGAACGCGCGGACCAGGTCCAGCTCCTCGCGCAGCGAGTGGCGATCCCCGGTGGCGAAGGTCGCACGGAACAGATCCGCCAGATCCAGGGTGACCTGTTCCGCACGCGCAGGATCACTGCGACACAGCCCGGCGATGGTGTTCATGCTGTTGTAGAGAAAATGCGGGCGCAGGCGGGCGCGCATGGCCTGTTCCCGGGCCGCTGCCACGGCCCGGGTTTCGCGTTGCCAGGCCGCCTGCAGGTACAGGTAGTGCATGGCCATCAGGCTGAGGATGGTGGCGACGCCGATCACCGGCCAGCGCAGCGCCGGGTCGGCCAGCACCAGTTCCTCCGCGAGGCGATAGACGATGGCGGTGTTGGCGATGGGAACCAGGGGCGGCAGCACGATCTGCGCGGTCAGCGGCAGTCGGTGCAGCGATCTCTTGAGCCCGCACAGGATCAACAGGCTGGTCAGCGCCACCCAGAAGATGAACAGCGCGTGCAGCGCCAGGGCCGACAGCCAGTCCTGGCCGCCGCCGCGCAACAGGGCTACGGCCAGTGCCAGCAGCACGGCCACCATGAGCACGCGCAGCAACGTCTCCGCACTGCAGAAATCGGGCAGCGGCGAGAGCTCCCCGGTGGTGTCCCTGGTGGTTTCCCCCTGGGCCATGCGTAACACTCTCCCCTGTTGCCGTGCACAAACGGGCGCAGGACCGCGCCATGTTCACTCCCCGGCTGTGCCCGTATACTTCCGTGTCTTTCCCCACCCGCTTCAGGATGCACCATGACGCAGGATTCCCCGCACGACAAGCCAGCCGCCACGCCTGCCGCCTCCGGTGAGGCCAAGCTGTGGGGCGGGCGCTTTTCCGAGCCGACCGATGCCTTCGTCGAGCGCTTCACCGCGTCGGTGGATTTCGACCGGCGTCTGTACCGCGAGGACATCCAGGGCTCGCAGGCGCATGCGCGCATGCTGGCCAAGGTCGGGGTGCTGACAGAGGCCGAGGCCGGGGAGATCCTCGCGGGGCTGGACGCGATCCGCGATGAGATTGCCGCCGGCGAGTTCGACTGGCAGGTCGGGCGCGAGGACGTGCACATGAACATCGAGGCGCGGCTGATCGAGCGCATCGGCGACGTCGGCAAGAAGCTGCATACCGGGCGTTCGCGCAACGACCAGATCGCGACCGACATCCGCCTGTGGCTGCGCGCGGCCATCGACGATGTCCTGCGCCTGATCCGCGGCTATCAGGATGGCCTGGTGGCCCTGGCCGAGCGTGAGGCGGATACCGTGATGCCCGGCTTCACCCATCTGCAGACCGCCCAGCCGGTCACCTTTGGCCATCACATGCTGGCCTGGTACGAGATGCTGGAGCGCGATGCCGAGCGTCTGCGTGATACGCGGCGCCGGGTGAACATCCTGCCGCTGGGCGCAGCCGCGCTGGCTGGTACGCCGTATCCGCTGGATCGTGAATACACCGCCGAACTGCTGGGTTTCGACAGTGTCACCCGCAACTCCCTGGACGCCGTCTCCGATCGTGATTTCGCCATCGAATTCACCGCGGCCGCCGCGACCCTGATGATGCACCTGTCGCGTCAGGCCGAGGAGCTGGTGCTGTGGACCAGCGCCCAGTTCGCCTTCATCGAGCTGCCGGATCGCTACTGCACCGGCTCCTCGATCATGCCGCAAAAGAAGAACCCGGACGTACCCGAACTGGTGCGGGGCAAGACCGGCCGGGTCTACGGCCACCTGATGTCGCTGCTGACCCTGATGAAGAGCCAGCCGCTGGCGTACAACAAGGATAATCAGGAAGACAAGGAACCGCTGTTCGACACCGTCGACACCCTGCTGGGCTCGCTGCGCGCGTTCGGCGACATGGTGCCGAACCTTGAGGTGCGGCGGGAGAACACCCTGGCGGCAACCCGCAAGGGCTTCGCCACGGCGACCGATCTGGCCGACTACCTGGTCGGGCGCGGTGTGGCCTTTCGCGATGCCCACGAGGTCGTCGGGCGCGCGGTGCGTATTGCGCAGGAGCGCGGGGTGGACCTGGCGGAGCTGCCGCTGGCGGACCTGCAGGCGATCAGCCCGGCGGTGGGCGAGGACGTGTTCACGGTGCTGACGCCCGAGGGCTCGGCCGCCGCGCGTAACCTCACGGGGGGGACCGCCCCGGAACAGGTGCGCCGCCAGGCTGCGGCCGCCCGCGAGCACCTGGCCGCGCTGGCCCGCGCCGACCGCTGAGTTAGTTCACCCCGCACTCCGGTTCCCGGGGGCGGGGCGCGTCTGTGTGCCGCCTGGCCCGCCTTCAGATCCGGTCCAGCGTGGACTCCAGCACTTCCCAGTGGACGTTGCCGTGGACGACCTCGTAGGCCAGCAGTAGCTGGCCGTGCGCCGAGTCGCCCTCGAAGTTCGCCAGGACCCACTGGTGGTTCAGGACGTGGATGCCGTCGCGGCGGAACGCGTATGCGTCGCCTTCCGGCGCCTCGTGCGGGATCAGGCCGGTCTGCTGCATCAGGTCATCGGCGAGACGCTCGTTCGGGCGCACCATGCCGCGACGCTGCAGGTCCTGGAGATGGGCATTGGTCAGGCCCAGTTCCACCGGACGCGGGATCTCGTGGCGGGTGTATTGCTGCAGCTGCATCTGCGCCTGCAGCAGATCGCGGTTGGCCTCCGAAAGATCCTGTTCGAGCCCGTTGCCGCGGGCGATGTAGATCGCCAGCACGACCACGAAAAACAGCATGAAGCCGAGCCAGACCAGGCGTTCGTTGGTCTTCAGGTTCTGCGGCTTGGGGTTGTCTTGTTCGGACACGGGGTTTGCCTCCGGAATGCAGGGTGCCGTTTGCCGTGGGGCATCCGGCCGGAAAATGAACGCGCGACCGCCGTGGGTTCCTGAACCCGGGTCGATGCGACGCGCATGATAACCCCTGACACCGCAACCTGCCGAGAATGCCCCATGTCGGTCCCCGACCCCGTCAACGCCACCGCATCCGAGAGCCAGCTGGAGTGGATCAACCACTTTGCCCGGCTGCCGGAGGCCTTTCACGAGAGCCCGGCGCCCGCCCCGTTTCCGGATGCGACCTGCCTGGCGAGCAGCCCGGCCATGTGCGAGCGTCTGGGCCTGGAGACTGCGGCCCTGGGCCGCGACCCGTGGCTCGGGGCCTGCACTCACGGTAGCGAGCTGGCGGGGGCCGAGCCGCGGGCCTCGGTGTACGCGGGACACCAGTTCGGCGTCTTCGTGCCGCAACTGGGCGATGGTCGCGCGAAGCTCCTGGGCGAGGTTCGCACGCCAACGGGCGAGACCTGGGAGTTGCAGGTCAAGGGTGCCGGCCCGACGCGCTTCTCGCGCGGCGCGGACGGTCGTGCGGTCATGCGTTCCTCGGTGCGCGAGTACCTGGTCTCGGAGGCGATGGCCGCGTTGGGCGTGCCGACTACCCGCGCGGTGGCGTTGTTTGGCTCCAGCCTGCCGGTGTACCGCGAGCGCGTCGAGCCGGCGGCCATCGTGCTGCGCGCCGCGCCCAGCTTCCTGCGCTTCGGCCATTTCGAATACTTCCACTACAACGGCTACAGCGCCCGCCTGCAGGAGCTGATCGACTACGCCCTGGCGCATGACTACCCGGAACTCCAGGGTGCCGATGATCCCGTTGCCGCGATGCTGGAGGCGGTGATCGCCCGCACCGCGGAGATGGTCGCCGACTGGCAGGCCATCGGCTTCTGTCACGGCGTGATGAACACCGACAACATGAGCCTGGCCGGCCTGACCATCGACTACGGCCCGTTCGCGTTCATGGATGCCTTCGACCCCGGCTACATCTGCAACCACACCGACCAGGGCGGGCGCTATGCCTTCGACCAGCAGCCGCAGATCGCGCAGTGGAACCTGATCCGCCTGGCCGAGACCCTGGTGATCCATTTCGCCGACGCCACTCGCGAGGCGGCGATCGAGCGCGCCAAGGCGCTGCTGCAGGGCTTCCAGCCGCAGTACCGGCAGGCCTGGTTGGCGCGTATGCGCGCGAAGCTCGGGCTGCAGGTGGAACAGGAGGACGACGAGGCATTGATCCAGGATCTGCTCGCGCGCATGGCAGCCGAGGGTGTGGATTACACCCGCTTCTTCCGCCAGCTGCCGGATCTCGAGCAGGCGGAGATCCGGGCGCAACTGGAATCGGAACTGGAGGATGGGGCCGCATGGCAGGCCTGGTGGTCGCGCTATCAGGCGCGGCTGGCGGGGGAGGGGCTGCCCCCTGAAGAGCGGCGCGCGGCGATGAATGCCGTCAATCCCAAGTACATCCTGCGCAACCATCTGGCCCAGGCCGCGATCGAGCAAGCCGAGGCAGGGGATGCATCCGAGGTGCTGCGTCTGCAGCAGATCCTGGCGCGTCCGTTCGCTGAACAGCCGGAGTACGAGGCCTATGCGGACCTGCCGCCGGAGTGGGCGAGCGGGATCCAGCTAAGCTGTTCGTCCTGAGAGGGCGTGCAGGCCGGACCCCGGGCTGGAACGTCCGGAGACCGGGGCCAACTTATCCGAGGATGCCGCGCAGGATGTAGAAGTAGACCACCGCGAGGATCGCGCCGGCCGGCAGGGTCACGATCCAGGACAGGAAGATCATCCGCACCAGGCCCAGATTGATCGCGGCAATCCCGCGTGCCAGGCCCACGCCGAGGATCGCGCCCACTAGGGTATGGGTAGTGGAGATCGGCAGGCCGGTGCCGGAGGCCAGGACCACGGTGGCCGCCGCCGCGGCGGTGGCGGCATAGCCGCGGCTGGGGGTGAGCTGGGTGATCCCGGTGCCCACGGTCGCGATCACCTTGTGGCCGTAGGTGAACAGGCCGAACACGATCCCGACCCCACCCAGCAGCAGCACCCACATGGGCACGACGGTCTCGGTGCTCACATCGCCGGTCTGGATCACGTCCACGACTGCAGCCAGCGGGCCGACGGCATTGGCGACGTCGTTGGAGCCCAGGGCAAAGGCCATCGCGCACCCGGTCACCACCATCTGGATGCCGAACACCTTCTCGACATTGGCGAAATGGGAGCCTTCCTCGCCCACGCCGGTGGGATCGTCAAAGCGCAGGCGCCGGATTGCCATCATCCCGAGCACGACCACGATGGCGCTGATCAGGATCGCGAAGCCATAGGCCTGCACGGGCGTGAGGTCCAGGCCGACGTGGGTCAGGCCCTTGAACATCGTTACCAGTGCCGTGACAAAGGCCGTGAGGAAGATATAGAGCGGCGCCCAGCGCTTGGCGTTCTTCAGCGGATCGACGGTATCGAGGATCAGGATCTGCACACTGCGGAACAGGGCAAAGGCGATCATCCCGCCGACGAGCGGCGAGACCACCCAGGACATCGCGATGGTGCCGACACGTTCCCAGCGAACCACCTCGAAGCCGAGGCCGACCACGGCAAAGCCGACGATGGCGCCAATGATGGAGTGGGTCGTGGAGACCGGCCAGCCAAAATAGGAGGCGACCATCAGCCAGGTCCCGGCGGCTGCCAGGGCCGCCAGCATCCCGTAAACGAGCAATTCGGGGTTGTCGGCCATCAGGCTGGAGTCGACCATCCCGCTTCGAATGGTCTGGGTGACCTCGCCGCCGGCCAGCCAGGCCCCGGAGAACACGAAGATCGCGGCTACAAACACCGCCTGGCGAATCGTCAGCGCGCGTGAGCCCACCGAGGTGCCCATGGCATTGGCAACGTCGTTGGCGCCGATGCCCCAGGCCATGAACAGGCCGAAGATCACTGCAAGGCCGAGCAACAGGGTGCTGTATTCCATGCCGTCCTCGGTGCCTGTGCCTGGGTGCCGGTGGTTACTTGGCGAGCATCAGCTGCAGGCGGCTGCCTACACGCTGGGCCAGGTCGGCCAGCTCGCCGATGGAGTCGATCACGCGATACATGAACATCACGTTGACCGGGGGTAGTTCGGCCTCCTGCGCGAACAGGATCTCGCGCACCTCGCGCTGGGCCTCGTCGGACTCGTGCTCGATCTGGTCCAGCTCAGTGAGGATGCCGTTGACGACCTCGACCTCGTGGCCGCGGAAGCCCGCCTCCACCAGTTCGTCCAGCTCGTTGATTGCCCGGCCGGCCTGGTCGACCGCATCCACGCTGCGATCGAGGAAGCGCTTCAGCGGCTCGCCCATGTTGTCGGGGAACTGCATCTGCCGGCCCAGCATCAGCCCGGCGATGTCTTTCGCCATGTTGGCGATGCGGTCCTGGATCAGCAGGGTGTCGAGCACGTCGCGGCGCGACATGGCCAGCATCATGCCCTTGGGCAGGTGCAGGCGCAGGTCCTTCTTCAGGCGGTCCGCCTCGCGTTCCAGCTTCGAAATCTTCTTCTGCTGTACCCGCGCGGTCTCCCAGTCGTCGCGGGCCATGGCCTCCATGAACGGCGGGAGCTCGGCGATGCAGGCGCGCACCTTTTCCATGTGCGCCTGTAGCGGGCGTACCGGGGAACGGCCAAACAGCTCGAAGACGAAGTTCTTGGGGGACATGGCGGCGCGAAGGTTGTCACAAAGCGATAATCTAACGCAAAACACCGGAGCGCGCGCTGTCTTGTTGGTCCCGCCGCCGCCCTCTGTGCGGTACACTCATCCGTCAGAGCTGGGGGTGCCCGCGATCGATGCGAGCTGAGAGAGTCCCCTTGAACCTGAACCAGTTAACGCTGGCGGAGGGAAGCTCGGTGCTCGATCCAGTCCGCGCGCGCCCCGTTCGCAGTCTGTCCGGCCCGTTCTGTTCCCTCTGCTGCCACATCCGCATCGCAGAGGTCACCGTATGAGCGCCATTCCCGAGTCCTTCGCCCGCAAGACCGCCCAGGTCTCCGCCGACGTCACGCGCCCGTTTCCCAATTCCGAGAAGGTCTTCGTGCAGGGTTCGCGCCCGGATATCCGCGTGCCGTTCCGCCAGGTCGCACAAAGCCCCACGCTGACCTCCGGCACCCCGGAAGAGAACCCGCCGATCCCGGTCTACGACACCTCGGGCCCGTACACGGATCCGGACGCGACCATCGATCTGCGCCAGGGCCTGACGGATCTGCGCGGCGGCTGGATTGACGAGCGCGGCGACACCGAATGGCAGGATGGCCCGAGCTCCGAATACGGCCGCGCCCGCGCCGCCGACCCGGAACTGGCCAGCCTGCGCTTCGAGCACATCCGCCCGCCGCGCCGCGCGCAGGCCGGGGCGAACGTCTCCCAGATGCACTACGCCCGCCAGGGGACCATCACCCCGGAGATGGAATTCGTCGCCATCCGCGAGAACAACCGCCTGCAGGAGCTGCGCGCCGACCCGCGCTACAAGAAGCTGCTGCGCCAGCACGCCGGCGAGTCCTTCGGGGCGTCCATCCCCGAGGCGATCACGCCCGAGTTCGTGCGCGACGAGATCGCCCGTGGCCGTGCGATCATCCCGGCCAACATCAACCACCCGGAACTGGAGCCGATGATCATCGGCCGCAACTTCCGCGTGAAGGTCAACACCAACATCGGCAACTCCGCGGTCTCCTCCTCGATCGAGGAGGAGGTCGAGAAGCTCGTATGGTCCGCGCGCTGGGGTGGCGACACCCTGATGGACCTGTCTACCGGCAAGAACATCCACGAGACCCGCGAGTGGATCCTGCGCAACTCGCCGGTGCCGATCGGCACCGTGCCGATCTACCAGGCGCTGGAGAAGGTCGACGGCAAGCCCGAGGACCTGACCTGGGAGCTGTTCCGCGACACCCTGATCGAGCAGGCCGAACAGGGCGTGGACTACTTCACCATCCACGCCGGCGTGCGCCTGCAGTACGTGCCGCTGACCGCGGATCGGGTGACCGGCATCGTCTCGCGCGGCGGCTCGATCATGGCCAAGTGGTGCCTGGCGCATCACGAGGAGAACTTCCTCTACACCCGTTTCGACGAGATCTGCGAGATCATGAAGGCGTTCGACGTCTCGTTCTCCCTCGGTGACGGGCTGCGCCCCGGCTGCCTGGCCGACGCCAACGACGCCGCGCAGTTCGGCGAGCTGGAGACCCTGGGCGAGCTGACGCAGAAGGCCTGGGCGCACGACGTGCAGGTGATGATCGAGGGCCCCGGTCACGTCCCGCTGCAGAAGGTGAAGGAGAACGTCGACAAGGAGCTGGAAGACTGCTTCGAGGCGCCGTTCTACACCCTCGGCCCGCTGGTGACCGACATCGCCCCGGCCTACGACCACATCACCTCCGGTATCGGCGCGGCCAACATCGGCTGGTACGGCACCGCGATGCTCTGCTACGTGACGCCGAAGGAGCATCTGGGCCTGCCCAACAAGCAGGACGTGCGCGACGGCATTATCACCTACAAGATTGCGGCCCATGCGGCCGATCTCGCCAAGGGCTTTCCCGGCGCGCAGCTGCAGGACAACGCGCTGTCCAAGGCGCGCTTCGAGTTCCGCTGGGAGGACCAGTTCAACCTGGCGCTGGACCCGGAACGCGCGCGCGAATTCCACGACGAGACCCTGCCCAAGGACGCGCACAAGGTCGCCCACTTCTGCTCCATGTGCGGTCCCAACTTCTGCTCCATGAAGATTACCCAGGACGTGCGCGACTACGCCGCGGCCCAGGGCGTTTCCGAAGACGAGGCCCTGAAGAAGGGGATGCAGGAGAAGGCGGTCGAGTTCGTCAACAAGGGCGCACAGATCTACCGCGAGGTCTGAGCGACATCCTCGTCATTGCGAGGAGCGCAGCGACGAAGCAATCTGCCTCTGGCCCCACCGGACGTTGCGTCCGACCTGGCTATCGGTAGGCCGCTTGCGGCCCCAACGGCGGCCGTCGGGTGTGTTCGTGTTCGTCTGCCACGCCCCCTTCCGGGGGCTCGCCATGACGCGGCCGGGGGGCACTCTACTGCATGTGGCCGAAGCCGCCCATCAGACCGGCGCCGATGCCGAAGAGCATGCCCAGGACCATCAGGATCAGGTAGATCAGCAGCAGCACGCCAAAGATGGTGAAGTAGATGCGCAGGCGGCCGAGGGCGTACTTGATCGCTTCCGGATCGGCACTTTCGTAGGCGCGCTGGGAGGCGCCGGCGGCCTGCATCAGCACCACGCCGGCCCAGATCGGGATCCAGGCAATGATGATGCCGATGATCGACAGGGCGGTCAGCACGCCCGAGATGATCATCATCACCCCGATCAACTGCATCCAGAATTTTCCGCGAACGAGCGGCTCGATCAGTCCACGGAGGTCGGCCCCGTTGGTGGTGTCCTGTTCCATGTTCAGACTCCTTGTCGTGATGGGCGGATGGCCGGAGCATAGCAGGCCCTTTCATGGTGTGACGCATTCGTTGTTTTGGTGCGCGCCGCCCGTGCATACTCGAGCAAGTGCCAACCCGAAAAACAGGGCCACGCAAGGCTCGTGAAGCAGGGGGATGTATGAGCGATCAGGGACGACGCAGGGATGCCGGCCGCAGCGGGCCGCAGGGGACAATGCTGTTTCAGGGACAGGCCTTGCCCGAGCAGGAAAGTGCCGCGGACACCGCCAGCGAGGGGGCACCCCCCGGCGGCCACCCGGTGCTGGTGGGGATCTCCGAGCCCTTCGGCCAGCAGCGCCTGACCTTGAAACCGGGCAAGCGCTCGGTGGGCCGTCAGGCGACCAATGACATCGTTCTGCAGGAGGGCAGCGTCTCCTCGCAGCATGCCTGGCTGGTCAACGACGGCGGCGAATGCCGGGTGGTCAATCTCTTGTCCACCAACGGCACCTGGGTGAACGACGAGAAGGTGCACGAGGCTGCGCTGAAGGACGGCGACCACGTCCGTTTCGGGCGGGCCGAGTTCGTGTTCCGCCGCCGCGACGACGGTTCCGATGCCCGGCCTGGCCGTGGGCCTCGGTCACGCTGGCGCTGGCTGGGCATCGCGGTGGCGGTCCTGGTACTGGCGGTCGTCGCGCGCATCCTGCTCGAGACGGTTTGAGGCTCAGGGTCGCCGGAGCATGCAGCGGATCGGACGCTACGGGGTCGGCGAGGAGATCGGGCGCGGTGCGATGGCCGTAATCCATCGCGGCTACGACCCGGATATCCGGCGTCCGCTGGCGATCAAGTGCCTGCAGCCGGACTACGCCCGACGGCCCGAGTACCGCCGGCGCTTCCTGGCCGAGGCGCGCGCCGCCGGCACCCTGACCCACCCGGGCATCGTCACCATCTTCGATGTCGGCGAGTCGGATCAGCAGCCGTTCATCGCGATGGAGCTGCTGGACGGCATCACCCTCGCGGAGTTCGCGGAACAGTTCCGCCCGCTGCTGCTGCGCAATGTCCTGAAGATCGCCATCCAGCTGGTGGAGGCCCTGGACTATGCGCACCGGCATGGCGTCGTGCACCGCGACATCAAGCCCGAGAACATCATCGTCACCAGCGCCACGGCGAACATCAAGGTGATGGACTTCGGCATTGCCCGCACCCTCAGGGACCCCGACTGGCGCGCCGACGACGACTGGCTTGCCGAGGACGACGACGGCTATATCGCAGGATCGCCGCACTATATGGCGCCGGAGCAGGTCCGTGGCCGCGATACCGACGCTCGTGCCGATCTCTATTCCGTGGGCGTGGTGCTGTACGAGCTCCTGACGGGGGCCACCCCGTTTCGCGGGCATGATGTCGAGACCCTGCTGACCCGGGTGGTCAAGGATTCGGTCCCCGCACCGCGGGTCATCGTGCGCGACTGTCCGCAGGAACTGATCGAGCTGGTGCTGCGCCTGCTGGCGAAGGAGCCGGACGAGCGCTACCAGTCGGCCGGCGAGCTACTGGTGGACCTCGAGCGTATCGACGAGCAACGCGCCGAGCGCGAACGGGCAGGTGCCGGGCGTCGGATCATCCCGCTGCGTCTGCGCTGGGCCGCGGTCATGGGGGCACTGGTGGCGGTCACCCTGGTTGTCGGCGGTACGCTGGTACACCAGAAGCAGAACGAGGTGATGACCGATCTGGCGTTTGACTATGGGGCCACGCTGGCGCAGATCATCTCGGTGGAGAGTGCCGAGGACCTGTTGCTGGAGGACACCATCGCGGTCCAGGGCCGCCTGCGCGACATGCAGGCGAACCGGGAGATTGCCCTGCTGAGCGTCGTGGACCACCGCGGCGAGGTGGTGGCCAGCAGCGACCCGGAGGCCCTGGGCCAGCCCTACGAGCCGCCTTCCGAGGACCGCCTGCTTCAGCGTCGCGACGGCCGGGCCGTGTGGTCCATCACCGGGCGGGATGGCGCAGAGCTGTTCATGTTCGAGGCCCCGGTTCGCTACCAGGATCATCACATCGGGCAACTTCAGGTCGGGCTGTCCACGGGATCGCTGCGTGCGGCGAACGAGGCCACCTTCATGGCCTTGCTGATGCTCACGCTGGTCACCCTCCTCGCGGTGCTTCTGGGGGCCTACGTGCTTGCCCGGCGCCTTCAGGCACCGCTGGACCGCCTGCGCGGGGCGCTGGACCAGATCGGTCAGGGGCGGCTCGATACCCGGATCCGTGCCCGTCGACACGATGACTTCGAGCGGGTCTTCAGTGCTTACAACGCGATGGCCGACTCGCTGGAGGCGCGCATGAAGCGCCGGGTCGCCGGGACGCCCGAGCGCAGCGCTGCCGGGCTGGTTGCTGACGGCGACCGCACCCAGGAGCTTGCATCCGACGAGTTGCCGACCGAAGCCACTTCAAGGCGCACCGCTACGGATTAACTCCGGCCGTTCTCGCGGTCCAGGGCATCCAGGCGACGCTGCAGTTCCAGGGCTCGCAGGCGATAGCCGCGCGCCGCCTCGAACCCGGGGTCGATCGCCAGGGCCTCGTCCCACAATGCGATGGCGGTCTCCAGGTCCTGGTTGCGGTAGCGCACGATGGCCTCCGCGTGCAGGGCCTCCTTGCGCTGTTGCTCCAGATCGTCAAGGTGCTGGCGTGCGGTCGCGTGTTGCGGGTCCTGTTCGAGCACCCGGCCGAAGGCCTCCAGCGCGTTTTCGGTCGCGCCTGCCGCGCGCGCCTCCACGCCCCGCCGGTGCCAGTAGCCGATCGTCGCGTCGCGCGCCAGCGGGTCCAGCCAGCTGGCCCATTCGTTCTGCGCCTCGGGGTGCTCGCGGGCCAGCTCCACGACCTCCAGCGCCGCGCCATAACGCCCGGCTGCCAGGTCGGCCTCGATGGCGCGGCGCAAACCGTCCTCGCTGACGCCGGGCGCGGCGTCGGGGTCCAGAGCCATCAGCTGTTCGTCCAGATCTGTCTCGCCACGCTGCGGCCCCCCTACATCCCGCGGGATGCGCAGCCGTTGCCCGACGAGCAGCCGGTCCGGGCGTTCGATGTCGTTGTAGCGTGCAAGGATCACAAAGCGGGTGGCATCGCCGAGGTGCTCACGCGCCAGCCCGCCCAGGCTGTCGCCCGGCTCCACCGTGTGAACGAAATAGGCCTCGCCCAGGGTCGCCTGCGGATCCCCGGAGAGCTGTTCACGCAGGCCGCGGGCGGCGCGGTTGCCCGGATCATCTGCGAGGATCCGGTCCAGTGCCGAGCGTGCCCGGTCCATCTCGCCGCCCTGCAAGAGCTGCACGATCTCGGCGATCTTGAGGCGCTCGTCCTGCTCCTCACGGGCGAGCGGGTCGGACGGGGCCTCGTCGGTCGCGGCGACCACGTCCTCGGTGGCCTCCGCCTCGGGGTCGAACAAGCCCTGTAGCTGCGCACAGCCGGACAGGAACGCTGTCAGTACGGCGAGCAGGACGAGGCGAAGCAGCGTGGTGTGGGCTGGCATCATGGCAAGGACTGGTGCGGCTCGGCGAGTCCGCGAGTATACGGTCGGCATCAGTCCAGCGGCCACAGCAGGATCGCAAGGGCCGCAGCCAGTAGCGCCAGAAGGCCCAGCGTGGGCCCGATGCGCGCCTTCAGGTGCCGGCGCCAGAAACGCCCGCGCGGCGGCCCGGTCCGCCATGCTGCCAGGGCCACGTTGTCACCCTTGGCTCCGCCGCGTCGCGCCGCTTCGACGGCTGCGCTCGCGGTGGCCGTGTCGAGGTCCGGGCTGTCCAGCAGTTCCGCGATCTCGATCGGTCCGATCTGTTCCCAGAAGCCGTCCGAGCACAACAAGAAGCGCGTGTGACGGGTGACGGGGGCCTCGGCGTAGTCCACCTCGATCGGGTCGACCACGCCGAGGCCTCGCAATAGCCGGTTCTGCTCCGGGTGCGTTGCCATTTGCGCCTCGCTTATTACCCCCTCGTCGACCAGCTGCTGGACCCGGGTGTGATCGCGCGTGCGCCGCTGAAGGGTGTCGCCCTCGAAGTGGTACAGCCGGCTGTCGCCGCAATGGGCCCAGCAGGCGGAGTTCGGGGTCACATACAGTGCCACCAGCGTGGTGCCGGGGCGTTGTGACGGATCGGTACCCCCGGCCTCCAGCAAGGCTGCATGGGTCTCGTGGAAGAGAGCGTGGAGCAGGGCACGGGCATCGGCAGCCTGCCCCGCGTAGCGGGTCCACAGGCGTTCGGCGGTCGCGATCGCGGCGTGCGAGGCGCGTGCCCCGCCCTCGTGGCCGCCCATTCCGTCCGCGACCAGCAGCAGGGCGCTCTGCCCGTCCGCGTTTTGTAGTACGGTCACCGCGTCCTGTTGCTCGGCGCGGCCACCCATCTCCCTGGCGTATCCGGTTTCCATGTGCGTGTGGCCCCGCTGATCCCGTGACCATGATGACCGAGTTGATCGGCGCGCGACAGCCCCGGGGGGGAGCCGCGCATCGATCCGCGTCTCCCTAGCCGGTGGCGCCGATCCAGAACTGGATGGAGCGGCCGAGGAAGTCGTCCCAGGTCATGTAATGCGAGCCGTCGCACGAGAAGGTCAGGCTGATCATGCCGTTGAACAGGTTGATCGAGGCGGAACGCAGGTACACGGTCTCGTCGGCATAGCGCAGCGCGCGCAGTGCCTCCAGGACGCGGCCGACGTCCTCCCTTGGGATCAGCGCCTCCGCGGGGTACGGTTCGTGCGGAAACGCCAGGCAGACGTCCGGGTCGCCCAGGGATTCGTGGGTCAGGATGCGGTAGCGGTACGGGTCCTCGGTGGTCCACAGCGTGGCGCGCGAACTGGAGAAGTGGAACACGCCCTGGAACACGCCGCGCTCGGTGAACAGTTCTTCCAGAATGGCCAGGGCGGTGTCCATGTTCTGGTCCATCAGGCTCTCGGTGCGGCTCTGCAGGAACAGTGTCCCGCGAATCGACGGATCGCCCTTGATCTGGCGCCACTCGCTGGGCTCCTCGTACAGGTCCTCGGAAAAGTCGGGCAGGTTGCGCAGATCAAAGTCCGCGCCGAGAAAGCCCAGCGCATTGCCCTGGTCGTCGCGCACCAGCTGCAATGAGGTCAGGGATGGCCGGCGTCCGAGCAGGCTGATGTAGGCATCCGACAGCAGGAAGCCGTCCGCGGGCACGGCCTCCTTCATGTACGGGCGCTGCGAGCGATCGCGCCCGAAGTGTTCCGGCAGTACACCAGTGCGCGAGATGTTGTCCGAAAGCTGGACCCCCTCGGTGTTCAGTGCATACACGAAGGTCGCTTCCGGGATCTGGCGGATCGCCTCCTCCAGGATCGAGTCCAGCGCCTCGCGGCGCGGCCAGGCGGCACTCAGCCGGCTGGCGATCTCCGCCAGGGGTTCATGCAGTTTGTCCTCGAGGTAGTCGCGCTGGTGCTCGATCGCCTTTTTCAGTTCCGTCATGGTGCGGTGTCGTCTCCTTTCGGTGCGCCACGATTATCCCTGATCGGGGATGGCGTTGTCGTGACGGCCCGCGCGCGCCGTTTGTCCCGGCACTTCGGCCTGTCGAACAGGTCCGAGCAGGAACCATGCCGACGACGAGCCAGCCTGTGCCCGATACTGCGAACATGCCCATGACGAAATCTACCGAATCCCTCCGCCCGGCCCGCCCCGGCGATCTCGACGCTATCAATGGGCTGGTGGCCGAGGCGGTCGAGGACTGGCCCTTGCCCGAGCGCGTGCGCCGGCTCGCCCTGCCGGCCTACCGCTATACCGAGGCCGATCTGATGTTCCTCGAGGTGACGGTGCTGGAGCGTGCGGGCGAGGTGGTCGGCGCCGCCGCCTGGGAGACGGCGGAGACCCGCGAGCTGCCGGAGGGTGCCGCCGATGGGCTGTTGCTGCATGGCCTCTACGTGGGGCGAGCCGCCCGCGGGCAGGGTGTGGGCCGGCAACTGGTCGAGGCCTGCCGGAGCGCCGCGCACGAGGCCGGGGTGGCCGGGGTGCTGGTCAAGGCCCAGGCCTCGGCGGCCAGCTTCTTCGCGGCGATGGGTTTCGTCCCGGTACCGGTGCGCGATCGCGACCGTGACTACGAACAGCGCTACTGGTGGGCGGTGGAAGGTTCGCCCGTCGCCGGCTGACGTCAGCGTCGCGCCCGGTGGCGGCACCAGCGGGCACCGAACAGGCCCCCGACAATGGCCAGCATCAGCAGCCCGAGGGGCCAGAGATGCTCGGGTGAACTCAGGAAGTGGAGCAGCGAGAAGGCGTCCCCGTGTCCGTGGCCGGGGTGGGCCAGGACGGGCGTGGTGGCCAATGCTAGAGCGGTTCCCATGAGGGTGCGCAAGTTCATCTCGGGGTCCTCCTGTCGTTCTGACCCACCATAGCGCGACACGCAGGCCGCTTCAGCAAATACGTGGCAGTTGCTCGCCGGCCGGCAGGATGACGCGGCGCTCCACGCCGGTCGCCAGGCGCCGGATGACGGCCGGTTCGCCCGCCTCCGCCCGTCCGATGGCAACGGCCCCGGCTGTCTCCGCGCGGGTCCGGAGAATCCTCAGGGCCTGAGCGGCCGCGTGTTCCGGAACGGCGGCCAGGAAGCGGCCCTCGCAGGCGGAGTGCAACGGGTCCAGACCGAGGATCTCGCAGGCCCCGCGCACGTCGTTGCGCACGGGGATTGCGACGTCCTCCAGCACCAGGCGGCAGGCGGAGGCATCGGCCAGCTCCTGCAGGGCGGCGATCGCACCGCCGCGGGTCGGGTCGCGCAGCGCGCGGACTGGCACGCCGGCGGCCAGCAGTGCGGCCACGGCCCCGGCGACCGATGCGCTGTCACTGGGGATCGGCGGGTCCAGGCCCAGGTTTTCGCGGGCGGCGAGGATTGCGACACCATGGCGGCCAAGATCGCCACTGGCGAGCAGTACATCACCGGGCCGGATCGCGCCCGGCGTGATCTGCACGCCTTCGGGCACGACGCCCACCCCGCTGGTGTTGATGTAGACCCCGTCGCCGCGCCCGGCCTCCACCACCTTGGTGTCGCCGGCGACCACCCGCACGCCGCATTCCTCTGCGGCCGCCTGCACCGAGGTGAGGACGCGCCGCAGGTCGTCCAGCGGCAGCCCCTCCTCCAGGATCAGGCCCAGGGTCAGCCACAGGGGGCGCGCCCCGGCCATCGCGAGGTCGTTGATCGTACCGTGCACCGCGAGCCGGCCGATGTCGCCACCCGGGAAGAACAGCGGCCGCACCACGAAGCTGTCCGTCGTCATTGCCAGGCGCCCGCCCGGGGCGTCGAGCACGGCAGCATCGGGGGCGGCGAGGGCCGGGATGCCCAGCGCTGGCAGGATCACCTCGTCCAGCAGCTTCGCCTGCATCCGCCCCCCGCCGCCATGCGCGAGGCGTACGACGTCGGTGGTCATGCCTCGCCCCGATAGTGCAGGTAGGCCGCGCAGGCCCCCTCGGAGGAGACCATGGGCGCGCCCAGCGGGGTATCCGGCGTGCAATCGCGGCCGAAGGCCGGGCAGTCGGTGGGGCGGCGCAGCCCGCGCAGCACCTGGCCGGCGATGCAGGGGCCATCCCCGATCGCCTCGGGTGGGACGAGCCCGAAACGGGCCACGGCGTCGAACCGGGCGTATTCCGGGCGCAGCCCGAGGCCGCTGGTGGGCAGGCGTCCCATGCCACGCCATTCGCGCTCGACCGGCTCGAAGACGCGAGAGACCGCAGCGCGCGCGGCTGCGTTGCCGTCGTCCGGCGCGGCCCGGTCGTAGCGGTTCTCCACCCGGGCCGCGCCGCGTTCCAGTTGCTCCACGCAGGCGTGGATCCCGGCCAGCAGGTCCACCGGCTCGAAGCCGGTCACCACGATCGGGACCCGGAAGCGTTCGGCGATCGCGTGATAGGCGGCCGCCCCCTCCACCGTGCAGACATGGCCGGCGGCCAGGAAGCCCTGGATGCGGTTGTCCGGGTCGGCCAGCAGGGCCTCCATCGCCGGCGGTACCAGCGAGTGCGAGACCAGCAGCGACAGGTTGGCCAGGCCCAGGGCCTCGGCCTGCAGCACGGCGATTGCGGCGGCCGGGGCGGTGGTCTCGAAGCCCACCGCCAGCAGCACGACCTCGCGCTCCGGGTGTTCGCGCGCCAGCGCCACCGCATCCAGCGGCGAGTAGATCACGCGCACCTCGCCCCCGGCCGCGCGCGCCGCGTTCAGGTCGCCCAGCGCCCCGGGCACGCGCAGCATGTCGCCGAAGGTGCAAAGCATTACCTCCGGGCGTCGGGTCAGCAGTACCGCCTGGTCCAGGGTCTCGGCCGGGGTCACGCAGACCGGGCAGCCGGGCCCGTGGATCAGCTCGACGGCGTCCGCCAGCAGTTCATCCAGGCCATGGCGCAGGATCGCGTGGGTCTGGCCGCCGCAGACCTCCATCAGCGTCCAGCGCCGGGTGCAGGTGGCGCGGATCGCTTCCACCTGGCGCAGGATCAGCGCCGGGTCGCGGTATTCGTCCAGGTGCTTCACGGGCCCTCCGGGGCGGGCGGGTCGTGCGCGGGGATTTCGCGCAGGGCCGCCAGGGTGCGTTCGGCAGCGGCCTCGTCGAGGGTGGCGATCGCGATGCCGGCGTGGACCAGCACGTAGTCGCCGGGCCCGGCCTCGGGGGTGCAGGCCAGCGAGACCATGCGCGTGACGCCACCGAAGGCTACGCGCGCCTGGCGGAACAGCGGGTCGACACCGTCCACGCTGTCGATACGACCGGGGATGGCAAGGCACATGGGCTCAGTCTCCGTTCGGGGGCACCGCGGCCCGGCGCCCGATCAGCGCCTGGCCCAGCGCCAGCCCGCCGTCATTGGGCGGGATGCGTTGCGGCCACAGCGGACGGAAGCCGGCGGCCTGCAGCGCGTCCACGCATTGTTGCAGCAACCACCGATTCTGGAAGCATCCGCCGGTCAGCGCCACGGTTTCCTCGCGCCCGGCCCGGGCGGCCTCCACGGCGAACCCGGCCAGCGCCCCGTGCAGGCGGACGGCCATACGGCTGGCCCCGGCGCCGTCGGCATGGTCGGCTAGCAGGGTCGCGACCAGCGGGCCCCAGTCGGCCTGCCAGGGTGCCGTTGCTGTATCCAGCGCAATGCCGGCGGTGCCGAGTCCGTATCCCGTGGCCTCCGCCGCCTGCTGCACGAGCATGGCCGCCTGCCCCTCGAAGCCGGCACCGGTGCGTAGCCCGCCCAGCGCCGCGACCGCGTCGAACAGCCGCCCGACGCTGGACGTCCAGGGGGCGTGGATCCCTCGCTCCAGTGCCGCGAGCAGCGGGTGCCATTCCGCAGCGGTAAACAAGGCCCGCGCGGGGCTCGCCTCCAGCGCGGCCGGATCGCCGTCGAAGTGGGCATGCAGCAGGCCCAGCAGGGCGCGCCGGGGTTCGCGTATCGCGGCCTCGGCCCCGGGCAGGCGGAAGGGCCGCAGATGACCCCGCCGTTGAAAGCCCCCGTCGGCGTCCACTGCCAGGCATTCGCCGCCCCACAGCATGCCGTCCTCGCCGAGTCCCATGCCGTCCCAGACCAGCGCCACGGCCGGTTCGCGTACCCCGTGCTCCGCCAGGCAGGCCGCCGCATGGGCGTGATGGTGCTGTACGGCGACGACCGGAGGCCCCCAGGCCCCGGCCAGCGGCGTGGAGGCGTAGTCGGGATGCCGGTCGCAGGCGACGCGCGCGATGTCCACGCCACAGAGCTCGCCCAGTGCGCGGGCCTCGCCAGCCAGCCGGTGCAGGGCCGCATCGCTGTCCAGGTCGCCGACGTGGGCGCCGACGACCACCTCGTCCTCCAGGGCCAGGGCCGGGGCGGCCTTCAGGTGGCCCCCCAGTGCGAGGGTGACGGGCCCGGCGTCTGGCAGGGGCACTCGCAGCGGCGCATACCCGCGGCCGAGGCGCAGGCATTGCGGCCGGCCCGCGGCGATCTGGAACACCGAATCGTCCAGTGCCCGCGCGATCGGCCGGTCGTGGTCCAGGATCCCGTCCGCGATCATGCCCAGTCGGGTCACCGCCTCCGCGGTGTCGATACAAAGGGGCTCGCCGCCGCGGTTGCCCGAGGTGCAGACCAGCGGGCCGGCGAAGCCCTCCAGCAGCAGGTGATGCAGTGGCGTCGCCGGCCGCATCAGTCCCAGACGGTTGAACCCCGGCGCCACGCCCTCTGCCAGCGGGGCGCCGGGCCGGCGGTCCACCAGCACGATCGGGGCCTCCGGCGCATCCAGCAGCGTACGTTCGGCGCCGGTGGCACGTGCCACTTGGTCCAGCCAGTCGCCATCCGGCAGCATGACCGCCAGCGGCTTGTCCGGGCGCTGCTTGCGCGCGCGCAGGCGGGCCACCGCATCCTGGCGGGTCGCGTCCACCAGGAGCTGGAACCCGCCCAGACCCTTCAGCGCCAGGATCTGCCCCTCGCGCAGGGCGTTGACTGCCGCGTGCAGGGCCGCATCGCCGGTGGTGTGTTCGCTTCCGTCCGGGCCGCGCAGCGTTACCTGCGGCCCGCAGTCCGGGCAGGCCATGGCCTCCGCGTGAAAGCGCCGGTCCCCCGGGGCCTCGAACTCCGCCCGGCAGGCCGCGCACAGCGGGAATCCGTCCAGGGTGGTCTGCGAACGGTCCCAGGGCAGGGCCGTCGCTATACTCCAGCGCGGCCCGCAGGCCGTACAGGCGGTAAACGGGTAGCGGTGGCGCCGCGCCGCGGGGTCACGGATCTCGGCGAGGCAGTCGGGGCAGGGTGCACGGTCCGGTGCCAGGGCCGGCGCACCGCCCTGCCCGGGGCCCTGAACCACGCGGAAGGTGGTATCGCCGACGGGGCGAGATGCCGTCACGGTGATCGCATCGACCCGCGCGGCCGGCGGGGCCTCCTGCTCCAGGGCAGCCCGCAGCGCGACGAGCGCGGCCTCTCGTCCCTCGGCCTGGATCACCACGCCGGACGGCGTGTTGCCCACCGAGCCGGTGATGCCGAGCCGCCGGGCCCGCTCCGCGACAAACGGCCGGAAGCCAACGCCCTGAACCCGGCCGGTGACCACCAGGTGCCAGCGCGCAGGCGACGGGGCGCGTGTCGCGGCGACGCTCACGCCACGTCCAGGCTCCGCAGCAGGATCTGCTGGGCCTCGGGGTGGGTCTCGTCGTCCGAGGTCTCCACCTCCAGCTCGGCCCCCTCGGCGACGGTGCCGCGGGTGCCGTCCTCGAAGTGCTCGCGGAAATGCTCCGGCGTGATATGCGACAACGCGCCCAGCCATACCCGTACGCGGGTCACGCGCCGGGCGTTGTTGTCGGCCGCCACCTGCTCGATCTTGCGCATCAGATCGGCCATCAGCGAAAACTCGTGCATCCGTGTTCCCTATCCGAAAAAACAGGCGTATTCGTCTTTCTCCACCACCTGTAGCACATCCTCCAGCGAGGCGAGTTCCGGGTGTGGGTCGTAGCCATGCCACTTCAGGTCTGCCCGTTGCCAGTAGAGTTTCCATCGGCCCGACTTGCGCACGAACGTGGCCTTGAATACCGGGTTTTCCACGATCCTCGAAGCGTCATCCATCAGCGGGCGCACCTCGTACAGCGACACGCTTTGACCCTCCAGGCGCCAGACAAAGTCCAGACGGTCTCGAACATGGGCGGGCGGCCGCCGCCGTTCCACGAACGCCTCCATCAGCTTTTCGATCCGTTTGCGCTCGAGTTCGCTCAGGGCCATTGTTATCCGTTCTCTGGTTGTAGCCGGGCCAAGGAGGGGCTTCCCAGCCGGCCTTCGCGAACGCGATGATGCCGGCGGTACCCGGTAGTCTAGAGTTTGTACTACGTGCAGGCGCGGAATCGACCCGCCCGGGCACGGTTGCCCACGATCCGGTCAGGTCGCCGCGCTGCGCGCCACCCCTTCAATCGCCCGGCCCAATCAGGAGCGCTCATGCAGATCCACCTGGACACCCCGGACCTGATGACCCGCGTGCGGCTGGAGTCGCGTTGGCGTTCGGCCGGCGCATCGGTTACCAGCAGTCAGGCGCCGGAGCAGCCCGACCTGGTGGTAGTCGACCTCGGCAGCCGTGGCGTGGAAGCGGTGTCGACCTGGCGCGAGCGCTACCCAGACGCGAAGATCCTCGCCTTTGGCCCGCACGTGGAAGGGGCGATGCTCAAGGCGGCGCGCCAGGCGGGCGCCGACGAGGTCGTGGTCCGTGGCAAGGTGGCCGACCGGGTCGCAGCCAAGCTGGGGGGTGATCGCGCCTGAAGGCGCTCCGGCCCCGCAATCCGGGGCCCGCGTTCACGCCGTGGTCGCGCGACGAGAGGCCGACAGGGCGCGCAGGCGGCGGCGCTGCATCTTGAGGCGATACTCCAGTTCCTTGAACTGGGTGCGCAGTTCCGTGCGCACCCAGCGATCGTTCATGGCCTCGCGCCCGGCCCGCATCTTGCGCGCCTGCACCTCCTGCCACTGGTTCACGGTATCGCGGAAACGCTGATACTCCCGCTCCACGGTTGCGCGCCAGGAGTCGTGCGCCGGCTCGGCCTGGTCGGCATTGAGCAGCCGGCGAAACTCGGTGTGCAGCCGTGCGCGCATGATCTTGAAGCGCGGTGTCCAGCGGCGGTCATACACCAGTCCGGTCCAGGCAAAAAGGTTGATCAGCCACTTCGAGGGGTCGTACTGCCACCAGCGCACCCCGTTGCGGTAGTCCGCCTGAAAGGCGTGGTGGAAGTTGTGGTACCCCTCGCCCCAGGTGAGCAGGGCGACCAGTCCGTTGTCCACGGCGGTGCTGTCGTCACTGTAGGGACGACGGCCCCACCAATGCGCCAGGGAGTTGATGAAGAACGTGAAGTGGTGGCTGAGCACCATGCGCAGAATGCCGGCCAGCAGCAGCATGCCGATCACATCCCCGAATGCCAGCCCCAGCAGCAGAGGCAGGCCCAGGTTCAGTCCCCAGGCCAGGGTCCAGTAATGCCGATGCTGCCACATTACCACCGGGTCCTTCGCCAGGTCCTTCACCCGCGAATAGTCGGGCTCGCTGGTGGGCCAGTTGCGCAGCATCCAGCCCATGTGGGCATGCCAGAAACCGCGCTTGATGGAATGCGGGTCGCGTTCCACATCATCCACGTAGCGATGATGCACGCGATGCCGCGCGCCCCAGTTGTAGATGCTGTTCTGCAGCGCCAGGGCACCGCTCAGCGCCAGCAGGACGCGCAATGGCCCCCGCGCCTTGAAGGTGCGGTGCGCCCAGAGCCGGTGATAACCCACCGTGATGCCCAGCCCGCTCAGCACCAGGAACAGGCCAAAAAACAGCCAGGCCGCGCCGCTGAAGCCCTGGGTGAGCCACCACCATGGCACCAGCGTGACCGCGGCCAGGTTGGTCAGTGCAAAGAAAACTGCCGGCGTCCAGGCAATCGGGGGGGCACGTTCGGACATGGTGGAGACCTGCAGGCGACCGGGGCGAGCGAAGATGCTCACCTATTCATAGCAGATGAGACCGCGACCGGCGAGTAAAAGTGCCCTCGTTCCGGACGCTTGGGCCCAGAGCGTTGCCGGATGATGGTAATTCCTTCGGAGGCGCCGCTTCGCGCCGGGTGTGGCGGGCCACTTCGCGTTCTACTTCCTGAGTATCGCGAACGCTAGCGTGGCCGTGGCGGGCACACTGAGGTACACCGCTCCGGTGTTCGTCTAATCGTCTCCTTCGCCCTGAAGCTGGAAAGCCCCGACACGCTCAAGCTGGTGGCGATCGCGCTGATAATGGTCGGGATCGTGATGCTGACCCAGACGTATGACACTGGCGCGAGCGGCGTGATCCTTATTGGCGCCGGTGAGGGCCTGCTGGCGGGTATGTCCTGCGCCATCTTCATCTTCGGCTTCTCAAGTACGCCGGTTCGCACGGAAGCCCGCAGGCTGTCCATGACCCCGAAGCCGCGACCGATGGACCGGCCGGCCGCGCAGGTTCTCGGCGTCAGGCCAGGTCTTTGTCGCCTTCGATAGATCGCGGCCAATAGCGCGATCTGACGCCGCACCCGGCCCCCTTCCTGCGCTGCGAAGTCGGTGACGGAATGCACCATCATGGGGCGGTCGGGATTGTCTTCTCGGCACCCGCATGCCTAAATGCGTCCGAATCAGACCATCAGGATGCGATCCATGAACGGAAGCCTCGACGAGAAGCTCGAACCCATTTATCAGGAAGTCCTGCACCGCAACGCCGGGGAGACGGAATTCCATCAGTCTGTCCATGGCGTGCTGGAGACGCTGGGACCGGTGCTGGTGAAGTACCCGGAGCTCGCCGAGCTCAAGATCATCCAGCGCATCTGCGAGCCCGAGCGTCAGATCATCTTTCGCGTCCCCTGGCAGGACGACAGGGGCGAGCTGCACATCAACCGGGCCTTCCGCGTCCAGTTCAACAGTGCGCTGGGCCCCTACAAGGGGGGCATGCGTTTTCACCCCTCGGTGTACCTGGGCATCATCAAGTTCCTCGGCTTCTCGCAGGTGTTCAAGAACGCCCTCACCGGCCTGCCGATCGGGGGCGGCAAGGGCGGTAGCGACTTTGACCCGAAGGGGCGCTCCGATTCCGAAATCATGCGCTTCTGCCAGAGCCTGATGACCGAGATGTACCGCCACATCGGCGAGTACACTGACGTGCCCGCGGGCGACATCGGCGTGGGCCAGCGCGAGGTCGGCTACCTGTTCGGCCAGTACAAGCGCCTGACCAACCGCTTCGAATCCGGCGTGTTCACGGGCAAGGGGCTGGACTGGGGCGGCAGTCGTGCACGCACCGAGGCCACCGGCTACGGCGCGGTCTTCTTTACCCAGGAGATGCTCAAGGCCCGCAACGATTCGCTGGAGGGCAAGCGCGTGGTGGTCTCCGGGGCCGGCAACGTCGCCATCTATGCCACCCAGAAGGCCCAGCAACTGGGCGCCCGGGTGATCGCCTGCTCCGACTCGCGCGGCGTCATTCTCGATGAAGGCGGTCTCGACCTGGACCTGGTGCGCCAGATCAAGGAACGTGAGCGCGGCCCGATCAGCGCCTACGCTGAGCGCAAGAAGGGGGCGAAATACAGCGAAAACGGCTGCATCTGGGAAATCCCCTGCGACGTCGCCCTGCCGTGTGCCACGCAGAACGAATTGACCGGCAAGGACGCCAAGGCGCTGGTCGAGAACGGCTGCATCGCGGTCGCCGAGGGCGCCAACATGCCCGTGACCCCGGAAGGCATCCGGACCTTCCGCGATGCCGGCACCGCCTTCGGTCCCGGCAAGGCCGCCAACGCCGGCGGCGTGGCTACCAGCGCGTTGGAGATGCAGCAGAATGCGAGCCGGGACTCCTGGACCTTCGAATACACCGAGGCGCGCCTGCAGGAGATCATGGCCATCATCCATCGCACCTGCCACGAAACGGCCGAGGAATACGGCTCGCCTGGCAATTACACGGTCGGCGCCAACATCGCCGGCTTCGTGAAGGTCGCACGTGCCATGGAGGCGATGGGCCACATCTGAGACGCTCAACGCGGACGTGCAAATGGATCAGCGGTTTGCCATTTGCCACTATGGCGAGGCGAGGGGCAACACCCGGCCCGAGGTGCGTGCGGCGAGATTGACGGAAACGTTCATCTCGCCTCTTTGCCGTGAGAATCATGGTCGGTCGCCTTCAACATGGCACGAATGCGGTCAATGTGGACTTGAGAGTCCTTTGCCCGCTGGCAGACCGATGAAGCGGCCGTTTTGTTTTCATTCTTGCTCATAGTTACGAGCAGATTCTGGCGCTCCTCGAACATTCTGAGCGCAACCCAGAGCGTTTCCTCAATCTTTTCATTTTGTTGTGCAAGCAGCACCGAAGAGGTAAACGCATGGCCTGTATGACAGCGATAGCGCAGGATGCTTCCTTCCTCTATTTGCCATAACACCCCACCACAGTCGGGACAGTTGTAGGGCACCTGCTCGCCGAGCGCCTCGACCGAAGGCAAATCGCTCAGTACCCGCTTTGCGATCTCTGCCTCGATCATGATGTCTTCCGGAACCTCCTTGCTTTCCGGTAGCTCCCTCCTCAAAAGATCGGATAGTAGCGCCCCCATCCCGGATACCGGCAAACAGTGATCGGCCCCAACATTCGCGATTACCGATTGCGGCATATCCGGATAAGACGCATCCTCGGGATCTTGTGCGATGCAGACTCCACCGCATCTTTTGATGGCCATCATTCCGCTGGTGCCATCATCCAGATACCCCGTCAGGATGATGCCTATCACCCGGTTGCCATAGGCCACTGCTGCGGAGCGAAACAAGGGATCAATAGCGGGCCGTGAACGGTTTTCCCTGGCACCTTTGGTAATGAGGATCTTTCCCTTCTCAATCAACATGTGTTGGTCGGGGGGTGCCAGATAAATCCCCCCAGGTTTGAAAGCGTGTTCGTCATGCGCCTGGACACAGGCAAGGGGGCTGCTTTCACTCAGGGCTTTGACCAGCGCTTCTCCGGAGTTGTCCGCGCTCATGTGGTTGACTATGAAAATGGGTGCCGCAAAACCCTTCGGAAGTTGCGCGACCAGAGTCTTTAATGCAGCCATCCCCCCAGCGGATGCCCCAACAACAATGACCATCGAGTTGCTTTTTTTAGTCATCACGACCATCCATCGATGGAGCAGGTTCGAACAGCCGAGTGTGGCATCGCGTCACCGAGATCGGTGACGCCGATAAATAAATGGGTTATTCGGAATATATAGACCTGACCATCGGCAATCGCAAAAAGGGGCATGCGAAGCGCGAACGGGGTCAGCTTTTACCTTCGTCGTCTCCCCTCGCTGAACGGAAAAGGCGAGCTACGGCCCCGAATCTGCGAATGTGAGGAAGCCGTTACCGGGCACAGCGGTCCGGGGGCATCGCGAGTGTGAGGTCGTCGAGGATTCGGCGGGCGGCTTTTGGGATGGCGTCGATGGCTTGCGGCGAGAGTCCGGTACCGTCTTCCAGGTGTGCGGGCTCGATTCCGTGGACGATAAGGGTGGGCGGAAAGGCGTCGAGCGCGCGGGCGAGTTCGACGGCCTCGGCGAGGCCGATGCCGTGCGAGGAGTAGCGGGTGCCGCGCGGCAGGGGCTCGCGGGCGTCAAGACGATGGAGGGTACCGGGCGCGGCGCCGGTGACGATGGCGTCGACCAGGATGACGGGGTGGTGGCCCTGCAACAGGTCCATGAGCTCGGCGGGCTCGCCGCTGCAGGTGGCGGTTGTGAGGCCCGGCGTGCCGGCGAGTGCGTCGACCACGGCGTGGCCGATGCCGTCGTCGCCGCGCCAGGGGTTCCCGATGCCGATGACGAGTGGCCCCTTGCCTGCCGATCTTCCATCGTCGGCCGAGGCCTCTTGGGTTTGTTCAGGGGTCTTGCGGGATCCATTTTCCGCGGCCTCGACAATGGATGCCCTGCGTTCGTTGTCCATGTCCGATTCGAACTCGCCTGCTTCAAAGGGATCGAGCAGTTCCTGCTCTTCCTGATTCAGTTTGGTGGGCTTCCGCATGCGTTCCTTCCGAAACTCGCATCTTTCTTTTGGGCGCTGTTCATTTTCGGTCGACGGTCAGGTCGAGGAAGTGGGTGGCGCAGGAGATGCAGGGGTCGTAGTTGCGGATGGCGACTTCGCAGTGGTGGCGTAGTTCGTCGTCCGGCAGGTCGAGGTTGTTCTGTACCAGTTCGCGCAGGTCGGCCTCGATGGTGGGCTGGTTGACGGAGGTGGGCGGGACGATCTTTGCATCGCTGATCAGACCCGCGTCGTCGATGCTGTAGCGGTGGTAGCAGATGCCGCGCGGGGCCTCGGTGGCGCCAAAGCCGGTGCCGGCGCGCGGGGTGACCGGCAGCGCGGGTTCGGCCGGTGTCTGCCGGTAACCTTCGACCAGGCGCAGGGCCTCCTCGAAGGCGAGGACGATCTCGATCATGCGCACCTGGATACTGCGGAAGGGGTTGCGACAGGCCGCGCCCAGCCCGGCGCGCTCGGCCAGCTCGGCGGCGCGCGGGGTGAGGCGTTCGCGGTTCAGGGCGAAGCGCGCCAGCGGGCCCATGAACACCGGTTCGCCGGAGTCCGAGCGGTGGCTGTGCAGGGCGTTGGAGTGGGCGACGTGTTCCTCGGTGAAGATGTCGTCGTAGTCGCGGATGGCCGCGTCCAGGCCGCTGCTGGAGCCGAGGCGCCCGTGGGTGATCGGGTATTCGTCCGGGTGGACGAGCGACACGAACTCGTAGTCGCGTTCGAGGTTCGGGTAGTCGAGGGTGGCGAGGAATTCGGCGACCTCGCAGGAGGCCTCCAGGCCCCAGGACAGGTCCTCGCCCAGCCCCGCGACCTCGGCCGGCGACGGCGCGCGGTAGAAGCCGCCGACGCGCAGGTTCACCGGGTGGATCTCGCGCCCGCCCAGCAGGCGCAGGATGGAGTTGCCGATCTTCTTGATGCGCAGGCCGTTGCGCACCATATCCGGGTGGTCCTTCGCGGCGGTGACCGCATCCGGATAGCCGAGGAAGTCCGGCAGGTGGAGCATGAATACATGCAGGGCGTGGCTCTCGATCCACTCGCCGCAGTAGGCCAGCCGCCGCAGGTGCTGCAGCACGCCGTCCACGGTGATGCCACAGATGTCCTCCATCGCCAGCGAGGCCCCCATCTGGTAGGCGATCGGGCAGATGCCGCAGATGCGCGCGGTGATGTCCGGGGCCTCGCGGAAGTCGCGCCCGCGCAGGAAGCCCTCGAAGAAGCGCGGCGCCTCGAAGATCGACAGCTTCACCTCCTCCACGCGGTCGCCCTCAGTGCGCACGTACATCGCGCCCTCGCCCTCCACGCGGGCGAGGTAGTCGACTTCGATGGTGCGGGTCTCGCTCATGGCCGGTTTCCTGATTCTTCGGGCGGTGCCGCGCCGCTCTCCTGACGTTCGCTCTCCTCGCGGAAGGCGTCGGCGCCGGCGTTGAAGGTGCGGTAGAAGCGCACGCGCGTGGCGCGATCCATCCCCAGGGTCTCCAGCTGGCCGGACAGGCCCGGCGCGTTGGGCGTCTCCTTGGGCCCGAAGCAGCCATAGCAGCCGCGGTTGCACCCGGGGCACAACGCGCCGCAGCCGGCGTGGGTGACCGGGCCGAGACAGGGCGTGCCATGGGCGACCATCACGCAGACCTGTCCCGCCCGCTTGCACTCCTCGCAGACGCTGGCGCTGGAGACCTGCGGGCGCCGGCCGTAGAGGAAGGCGCTGACGACCTCCAGCAACTGGTACTTGTCGATCGGGCAGCCGCGCAGCTCGAAGTCCACCGGCACGTGCTGGCTGATGGCATCCGAGGTGGCCAGGGTCTCGATGTATTCCGGGTGGGCGTAGACCTGGCGGGTGAACGCCTCGACATCCGCGAAGTTGCGCAGGGCCTGGATGCCGCCGGTGGTCGCGCAGGCGCCGATGGTCACGAGGAACTTCGATGCGCGGCGGATCTCGCGGATCTCCTCCGCCGCCTGTGGCGTGGTGATCGAGCCCTCCACCAGTGTCAGGTCCCACGGCCCGTCGATGCGGGTGCGCGTGGCCTCGGGGAAGTGCGCGATCCGGATGCGGTCGGTGACCGCCAGGAGCTCGTCCTCGCAGTCCAGCAGGCTCAACTGGCAGCCGTCGCAGGAGGCAAACTTGAACACCGCGAGGGTAGGCTTTTCCCGACTCATAGCTCGCGTATCCGGAAGGCCGGTTCCATCACCGGGTAGGGGAACACGGGGCCGTCGCGGCAGACGAAATGCGCCCCGATCTGGCAGTGGCCGCAAAAGCCCACCGCGCAGCGCATGTTGCGCTCCATGGAGACATAGATGTCCTTCGGCTTCAGGCCGCGGCGCTCCAGCGCGGACGCGGTGAAGCGCATCATCACCTCCGGGCCGCAGGTCATCGCCAGGGTGTTGCGCCGGTCGAAGCCGCCACGATCGACCAGCTGGGTGACCACGCCGACATCGCCGCGCCAGGCGGCGGTGCCGCGGTCCACGGTGATGCGCAGATCCACATCATCCCGCTCGGCCCAGGCGTCCAGCTCGTCGCGAAAGATCATGTCGCCGGGCGAGCGCGCGCCGTAACAGACCACCACGCGCCCGAACTCCGAACGCCTCTGGAGCGCCGCGTGGATCACCGGCCGCAGCGGCGCCAGGCCGATGCCGCCGGCGACCAGCACCAGGTCGCGCCCGCGCGCCTGTTCCAGCGGCCAGGCCGTGCCGAACGGCCCGCGCAGGCCGACCACCGTGCCGGCCTCCAGATCCTGCATCGCGCGGGTCACGCTGCCCACCGCACGGATGGTGTGCACGATACCGCCGTCGTCGGTGATCGCGGAGACCGAGATCGGCACCTCGCCCACGCCGAACAGGTAAAGCATGTTGAACTGCCCGGGTGCCGGCGCGGCGCCGGGCTCCACCCCCGGCTCGGGGTACAGCGTCCAGCTGAAGACCTCGTTGCTGGCCACGTCGCGGCGCACCGAGTGGATGCGCCAGGGCTCTGGCGCCATCGCCTGATCCGGCAGGGTTGCAACCGCGTCAGGCGCCATGGCCGGGCCCTCCGTGGCTGTAGATATCCAGCGCCTGCAACCGCGCCGCCTGCAGGCGCTGGACGATCAGCGCGGCGAAGTGCTTCATCAGTACGTAGCCGAACGCCGGGTCGGCCTCCATACGTTCGCGCAGCACGCCGGCATCGAAGCGCAGGGTATGGATGTCGGTCACCGCCCGCGCATCGTAGCTGGCGCGGTACGGCGGCAGCAGCCAGGACCAGCCGAGGATGTCTCCCGTCCCGAGGGTCTGGAATGCCACGCTGCCTTCCCGCAGCGGGCTCTCCAGCGCGACCTGGCCCTCGCGGATCAGCCAGAAGGTCTCGGTCGGCTCGTGGTCGCTCATCAGCCGGGTGCCGGCCGTATAGCTGCACTTCGCCGCGCAGGCCGCCAGCAGGCGCCGGTGCTCCGGCGCCATATCCTCGAAGAAGGGCTCTTTCTCGATGATGGCCAGCAGCTCGTTCATCCCCGGCCCTCCGGATCGCGGCGCACCGCGGTGACTTCCTCGGTGATGTCGATCCCCACTGGGCACCAGGTGATGCAGCGCCCGCAGCCGACACAGCCGGAGGTGCCGAACTGGTCATGCCAGGTGGCCAGCTTGTGGGTGATCCACTGGCGATAGCGCGCGGCCACGGACTCGCGGTGTGGCCCGCCGACCAGGTGCGAGTGTTCCTGGTTGAAGCAGGAATCCCAGCGCCGCACGCGTTCGGTGCGCTGGCCTTCCAGGTCCGGCACCTCCTCGACCTGCGAGCAGAAGCAGGTAGGGCAGACCAGGGTGCAGTTGGAGCAGGACAGGCAGCGCTCGGCGGTTTCCTCCCAGCGCGGGTGCTCGAAGGCCCGGTTGAGCACCTCGCGGGCATCCGCCGGCATCTGCCGGCCCATCTTTTCCGGTGCCTCGGCCCACACCCGCTCGGTGGCGGCCTGCTCGGCATCGCTGGCCGGGCGCGGATCGAGCCGGTCGAGCATCGCGCGCCCGGCCTCGGACCCGGCCTCGGCGACCAGAAAGTGCTGGGTGGCGTCGATCACCTCGGTCAGCGCCAGGTCGAATCCCTCGCGGGCGCGCGGGCCGGTATCCATGGAAGCGCAGAAGCAGGTTCCGCCCGGCTCGGCGCAGCTGACCGCGACCATGAACAGGTCCCGCCGGCGGGCGGCATAGCCGCGGTCCTGCACCGCCTGGCCGAGGAATACCCGGTCCTGCACGTCGATCGCCGCCAGCTCGCAGGCGCGCATGCCGATGAAGGCACGGCGCGGCGCGTCGGAGGTGCCGGGCTCGGTCACGAAGCTGCCGTCCGGCTGGCGGGTCAGCCGGAACAGGGTCTCCTCGGGCGGGAACAGGTACTTCTTCCAGGAATGCGGCCCGACCACATAGCCGAACAGCGCGTCGTCGTCGCGTTCGCGCAGGCGGTAGTGTCCGGGGGCCTGCTCGTCGGTCCAGCCCACCGGCAGGTCCTCGAGACCGCCCACTCGGTCGTAGACGATCGCGCCATCGCGCCGTGTCGGCCCCACGACCTCGTAGCCCTCCCCGGCCAGCAGGCGGATCAGCGTGTCCACGGCTTGCGGTGCGATCACTTCCACAGACGGCTCCTGGGCCTCGGGCGAGCCGCTCGGTACGGCAAGGCCCCACACCCGTCCATAGTGCGGCAAGAGCGTGGCGCGATCCAGCGACCTCCCGGGCTGGTAATCACCCGGATACCTGCCACACTCCATGGAGGGCGGTGTGCGGCCCTGGCGACCCGTTGTCCGGGGAAAACGATGCCAGTTATGAATGCGCCGGCGAGGCACAATATCTTCGTGGTCGGTCTGGACGACTTCCATCTGGGCCAGCTCCAGACCCTGCCCGGGGCGGAGGGTTATGCCTTCCACGCACTGTTCACACGCGAGGAGGTCAAGCCCTGCACCCGGTTTCCGGTGCGTCGGATCCTGATCGAGGGTCGCGAACGGTTGAGCCAGTTTCCCGGCACGGCGGATGCCGTGGTCGGTTTCTGGGACTTTCCGGTCAGCACGATCCTGCCCCTCCTGCGCCAGGCCAGGGACCTGCCGGGGCCGACCCTGGAAAGCGTGCTGAAGTGCGAGCACAAGTACTGGAGCCGGCTTGAACAGGCCCGCGTTGCACCCGAACACATCCCGGCCTTCTGCGCGGTCAACCCGTTTGCCGACGATCCCCTGCGCGAGGTCACCCTGGATTTTCCGTTCTGGATCAAACCGGTGAAATCGGTGCTCTCCTACCTCGGCTTTCGCATCGACGATGTGGACGACTTCCGGCGTGCCATGGAGCGGATCCGCAGGGAGATCGACCGCTTCGGCGAGCCCTTCAACCATGTCCTGGGGCACGCGACACTGCCTCCGGAGGTGGCCGGGGTCGATGGCAATCACTGCATTGCCGAGGCGCTGATATCGGAGGGGCGTCAGTGCACCCTGGAGGGGTATGCCTGGCAGGGCACGGTCCGGATTTACGGTGCTGTCGATTCCCTGCGCGAGGGTGCGGCCGGCTCCTCATTCTCCCGCTACCAGTACCCGTCCATCCTTCCGCAGACGGTACAGGCACGGATGGAGGAGATAGCGGACCGCGTGATCCGGCAGGTGGGCTATGACTGCGCCCCGTTCAACGTGGAGTTCTACTGGGATGAGGCCACAGACCGGATCTGGCTGCTGGAGATCAACACCCGCATCTCCAAGTCTCATGCCCCGCTGTTCCGGATGGTGGATGGCTGCTATCACCATCAGGTGATGATTGATTTGGGCTTGGGGCGCGCGCCGACGATGCCCCATCGCCAGGGGGCCTTCCGATGTGCGGCCAAGTTCATGGTTCGCCGGTACCAGGATGCACGGGTCGTGCGGATGCCCACGCCGGCGGACATCGCGGCCGTCGAGGCCGAGTTCCCCGGTGTGGTCGTACAGATCGAAGTCGAGGAGGGCATGCTGCTGTCGCAGCTTTGTTATCAGGACAGCTACTCCTACGAGGTCGCAACCCTGTTTATCGGGGCCGCGGACAACACCGAACTGGAGCGGATCTACACACGCGTGATGGAGCGGCTACCCATGGAGTTCGAGCCCGCCACACCCCCGGGCGAGGTACAGTCATGAACGTTGTCCACGACTTTCCCTGCGCGGTGGAGGTCGAGGAATACATCCCGATCCCGCTTGCTGACGGCACGCGTCTCGCCGCCCGACTGTGGCGCCCCGAAGGCGCCGAACAGCAGCCGGTACCCGCGATCCTGGAATACATCCCGTACCGCCGCCGTGATTCCACCCGGCTGCGCGACGACGCGATGCATCACTACTTTGCCGGTCACGGTTACGCCTGTTTGCGGGTGGACCTACGCGGGTCCGGTGACTCCGAGGGGGTGCTGGAGGACGAATACCTGCAGCAGGAGCTGGACGACGGCGTGGAGGTTCTGCGCTGGATGGGTGAACAGCCCTGGTGCAACGGCAATGTGGGCATGATCGGCATCTCCTGGGGCGGCTTCAACGGCCTGCAGATCGCGGCATTGCAACCGCCGGAGCTGAAGGCGGTGGTCAGTGTGTGTTCCACCGATGACCGCTATGCCGACGACGTCCATCACATGGGCGGCTGCCTGCTGGGGGACAACCTGTCCTGGGCCTCGACCATGTTTGCCTACAACTCCCTGCCGCCGGATCCGGAGATCGTGGGCGAACGCTGGCGCGAGATGTGGTTCCAGCGCCTGGAGGGCAGCGGGCTGTGGCTGGAGAAGTGGTTGCGCCACCAGCGCCGCGACGACTACTGGAAGCATGGCTCGATCTGCGAAGACTGGTCCGCGGTGCGAGCCCCGGTGATGGCGGTCAGTGGCTGGGCCGACGGCTACTCCAATGCGGTCTTTCGCCTGCTGGCCAACCTCCAGGGGCCGCGGCTGGGTCTGGTCGGCCCCTGGAGCCACAAGTATCCGCATCAGGGTGTACCGGGCCCGGCCATCGGTTTCCTGCAGGAATGTCTGCGCTGGTGGGACCGCTGGCTGAAGGGTGAGCAGAACGGGATCATGGACGAACCCATGCTGAGGGTCTGGATGCAGGACAGCGTCCCGCCGACCACCCGCTACGAGGAGCGCCCTGGGCGCTGGGTAGGCGAACCACACTGGCCCTCGGCGAACGTGGAGTTCGAACCGTTGACCCTGGCCTGGCCGGGGCGGCTGGAGAGGGCATCGGCTGTCGCGCCGGAACGCGAAATGACCCTGCAGTCGCCGCTGAGTGTGGGCCTGTTTGCTGGCAAGTGGTGCTCGTATGCCGCGACCCCGGACCTGCCCCATGACCAGCGCGAAGAGGATGGGGGTGCCCTGGTGTTCACCAGCGCCCCGCTGGAAGAGCCCCTGGAGGTCCTCGGCGCCGCGATGCTGGAGCTGGATTTGAGTGTCGACCAGCCCGTCGCAATGGTTGCGGCGCGGTTGTCCGATGTTGCCGCTGACGACAAGGCGACCCGCGTCACCTACGGGCTGCTCAACTTGACCCACCGCGAAGACGCCGAGACCCCGCAACCCCTGGAGCCCGGGAAAACCTACCGCGTCCGGGTCAAGTTCAACGACGTGGCCCAGCGCTTCCCGGTAGAACATCGCATCCGGCTATCGCTGTCGACTTCGTATTTCCCGCTGGCATGGCCGGCGCCGCGGCCGGTCCGGCTGCGGCTCATGACGGGCGCGAGCCGTCTGCTTCTGCCCCGTCGCGCGCCGCGCGAAGACATGGATGCCCGAATCGCCTTCCCGCTCCCCGAGGGCGGGCCTCCCTCGACGGAAACCCATCAGCTAACGCCGCAGCTGCACAACTGGCGGGTCATTCGCGACCTGGCGGAGGACGAGTCGACTCTCGCGGTGACCAACGATGCGGGGACGGTACGGCTGGACGACCTGAACCTGGAGATGCAGCGGAAGGCGCTGGAGTGGTACAGCTACCAGGGTGATGACTTCAACTCGGTGCGTGGGGAGACCCTATGGGAACGCGGCTTCCGACGCGGCGACTGGGCGGTGCGCACGGTAACCCGAACGGTGCTTACCTCGAGCCCCACCGATTTCGAGATCCACGCCCAGCTGGATGCGTACGAGGGCGAGCGTCGCGTCTATGCCCGCAACTGGGACGTGAAGATCCCCCGCGACCTCGTCTGACAAAGCCACCAGGGTGGTTGGAGTCTGCCCGTGACAGCGCCCGATCCTGCGTTATGCTGGTGCCATCGTCCGGTCTCGGGGGCGGTTCCATGGGGGCACGCGCATCGTCGCTGCCCAGGGCCGGTTCCTCCCTCATGCGCAAACACCGGAACGAGGCATCGTTGGGAAACCCCTTGGGGACCTAGCGTGCGCAGGTACTACGCGAGCCCTTATTCAACCTATGGATTAGAGAGAACGTTATGCGGGTCACCGTATTCAGTGTTCAGCAACACGATCGCGAGTTTCTGCTCCCTGCTTTTCAAGCGGCGGACATGAAGCCGCTCCTGCATGCCGAACGCCTGACCGCAGAGACGGTGCACCTTGCCACAGGGTCGGATGCGGTCTGCGTCTTTACCAACGATGACTTGCACCGGCGCGTGATCGACGGGCTCGCCGATCACGGGGTGCATGTGGTGGCGCTGCGCTGTTCCGGCTACGACAACCTGGATATCGACCGCGCCCGCGAGCGTGGCGTGCGCGTGGCGCGGGTGCCGGCCTATTCCCCGAACGCGATTGCGGAGCACGCCGTCGCCCTGCTGATGACGCTGAACCGGCGCGTTCACCTCGCCTGGGACCGCACGCGGCGAGGTGATTTTCGCCTCGATCACCTGACCGGATTCGATCTCGTTGGCCGCTCGGTGGGCATCGTCGGCACCGGCCGCATCGGCCAGGCCTTTGCGCGCATCATGCTGGGCTTCGGCTGCCGGGTGGCGGCGCACGACCCGTATCCCAACGCCGAGCTGCAGGCCGCGGGCGTCCAGTACCTCGAGCTGGATGCGCTGCTGGCGCAGTCCGAGGTGCTCAGCCTCAGCTGTCCGCTGACTCGCGAAAACCGCCACCTGATCAATAGTGACAGTCTGGCGCGGCTCCCGCGCGGGGCCTTCCTGATCAACACCGCCCGCGGGGCGCTGGTTGATACGGATGCGGCCGAGGCCGCGCTGGAGTCCGGTCAGCTCGGCGGGCTGGCGATGGATGTGTACGAGAACGAGGCCTCGCTGTTCTTCCGCGACTGGTCGCTGGCCGGGCTGCCCGATCGCCGCCTGGCGCGGCTGATGCAGCGCGACGACGTGCTGGTCACCGGCCACCAGGCTTTCCTGACTCGCGAGGCGCTGACCAACATCGCCGCGACCACGGTTGCCAGTATCCAGACCCTGCTTGACGACCCCGAGGCCCGGCCGGAGGGCCGTGTTGTCTAGGAGACGCTGCCTCGAACGTCCGGGGCGCGTGGCCCCGGACGTCGGGATCAATCAGTGCCTCGCTAGAACAAGGCCAGTTCGGCCTCCTGGTAGGCGATATTCGTGTTGCGCGGGGCCAGGTCGTCGAAGTCGGCAAGGTCCTGCCAGGGCGCGTCGTCGAAGGCCCGGATGGCGGATTGCATGTCCGTACCCATGTCCGCTGCCTCGTACATGTGGTCCCATAACGACCGCAGGTAGTCGTGGGTGGGATGTTCGAAGGTCGACAGCGCACCCGGCTCACCGTGGCCCGGGATGAACTTCGCGTCCGCGTACTCCTCTTGTAGATGCTCATAGGCCTGGAGCCAGCCCTCCATGCTGCCGTCGGCCAGGATGGCCAGCAGGCGCCCGCTGTAGAGCACGTCGCCCGCGAACACGACATTGTCCGGTTCGACCACCGCGATCAGGCTGCCGTGCGTATGGGTGCTGCCCACGTGACGGATGGTCACACTCACGCCGCCCAGATCCAGCTTTTTGTCATCCTCGACCATCACATTGGGTCGCTTGGGGTGCTCGGTGGACCCTTCCGGCCAGTCCAGGGCATTCTCGAGCTGCATGGCGAACATCGAGGCGCTGCCCTGCATGCGCTCGACGGCCTCGGGCGCGGCCAGGATGTCGGCGCCGGCCTCGCGGAACACGTCGTTGCCCATGAAGCGGTGTGGTTGCGAATTGGTGTTGATCACGTAGCGCACCGGCTTGTCGGTGGTGGCGCCGATATGCTCCAGCATCGCCTGCGCCATCTCCGGCGTGTAGCCGGAATCGATGACGGCCACGGCGTCGTCGCCGACCACGTAGCCCAGGTTCATGCGAAAGCCCTGGTTCTCCGCATCGGGTCCGCCGTAAGGGCCGATCCAGGTATGGGCGTGATCGGAGATCGCCCGCGGTTCGGGCAGGATCGGGGCGTCGTCGGCACCCAGGCTGACGCCGGGCGCCAGGATCAGGAGGGCCATTCCGGCCAGGGCCCAGGTGCGGGTGGGGTTCAGCATGGTGCGGACTCCTACAGCAGGAGCCGATACCCGGCGCCGAGCACGGCGCAGACGAGGATCAGCGGGATGATGCCCACCCGGAAACGGGCCAGGGCGATAAAGGCGGCGATGCCGAGCAGGGCGGAGAACCATTCGAAGGTTCCCTCGAAGCCCGCGGGCCACAGGACGTGCCAGGTGAAGAACACGGCCAGGTTCGCGATCACGCCGACCACGGCGGCGGTAATGCCGGTCAGCGGTCCGGTGAAGTGCAGGTCGCCCCGGGTGCGCTCGACCAGGGGCGCGCCCACCAGGATGAACAGGAACGACGGCAGGAAGGTGAAGAAGGTCGCGACCAGCGCGCCGAGCAAGGCGGCGAGCAACACCTGATCGGGGCCGAGGAAGGCCTGGGTCCAGCCGCCGATGAAGCCGACGAAGGTGACCACCATGATCAGCGGGCCTGGCGTGGACTCGCCAAGCGCCAGCCCGTCGATCATCTGGGTCGGGCTCAGCCAGCCGTAGGTCTCCACCCCGCCCTGGTAGACGTATGGCAGCACCGCGTAAGCGCCGCCGAAGGTCACCAGGGCGGTCTGGGTAAAGAACTGCCCCATGCGGGTCAGCGTGGTGTCCCACCCGAATACCGCGAGCAGCATGCCGAAGACGGCAGCCCACAGGCCGAGGCCGACGGCGAGGAAGCGGATCACGCGCGCCCAGCGAAACTGCATCCAGGGTGCGGGTGGGGTGTCGTCGTCCACCACGGCCGGCCCCGTGGCCTTGCGGCCGCCAGCGCTGTGCGATTCGCCGCTGCGGAAGCGCTCCGGCCAGATCCGGCTGCCCAGCCAGCCGAGCAGCCCCGCGGCGATGATGATGTACGGGAACGGGATGTTGAGCGCGAAGATCGCCAGGAACGCCGCTACGGCCATCAGCCATAGCAGGCCGTTGTTCAGGACACGTCCGCCGATGCGCCAGCCGGCATAGACGATGATCGCGATCACCGCTGGCTTGATGCCGTAGAACACGGCCTCCACCGCGGGCACGTCGCCAAAGGCCAGGTACACCCAGGACAGCCCGGTGATCAGGACCAGCGAAGGCAGGATGAACAGCAGCCCGGCCATCACGCCGCCGAAAGTGCCGTGCAGCAGCCAGCCGAGATACGTGGCGAGCTGCTGCGCCTCCGGCCCCGGCAGGACCATCGCGTAGTTCAGCGCGTGCAGGAAGCGGTTCTCGGAGACCCAGCGCCGCCGTTCCACCAGCTCCTCGTGCATCATCCCGATCTGCCCGGCGGCCCCACCGAACGAGATGAAGCCGAGCTTCAGCCAGTAGCGAAAGGCCTCGGCCCGGGTGGGCGGGCTCGGACGTTGCGTGGTCGAGGGATCGGGGTCGGTCATGCGGGGTCGCGTCCGGATTGTTGTTCAAAGGCCTGGCGCAGGTCGTGCAGTACGGGCGTTACGCGGGCCAGCAGGGCATCGTCATCTGCGCACTGCTGCTTCGCCCCGGTCAGGATGCTCTCGAAGCCCGCGGCCTCGGCGACGGGGCGCCCGCCCACGTCCAGGAAATGCACCATCTCCGCCAGGCCGGCGAGCCCGCTGTCGCGTTCCAGACTGAATGCCGCCAGCAGCACTTCGAAGGTGACGCGGTCGCCGACGTGGGTGAACGTGGCGCCGTCGAAGTCGAAACCAAGGGCCTCGGCCGGGCAATCGGCCGGGGTTGCGAGCCAGACGAAGCGCGCGTCGGGGTCGATGAATTCGCGGATCAGCCAGGCACTGGCGACCCGGTCTACCCACATTGCCGCGCGCGTCGCCCACAGTCGGCCCCGGTAGTCCGCCCGCTCCAGCCTGGCAATGCCCGCGTCCGGCTCGGGCGAGGGTTCGTCAGGCGACAGGACTGCCTGCGCGGCGGAATCCAGGCGGGCCAGCTGCGCCTCCAGCGGTGCGCGACCGGGGCCCGGGAAGTAGTCGGTGCGGCGCAACTGGTCGGCCTCGCGGTGGATCTGGCGCAGGCGCTTGAGGAGCTCGGATTCGCCCAGTCCGGGCAGCTGTCCCAGCAGGGTTTCCGCGTTGCCTTGCAGTGCCCGGTATTCCGTGTCCCGGTCGAACAGGCTGTGGTAATGCGCCTGCTCCTCGGGGTTGGCGGCCACCGGCAGGTGGTAGGCCTGGTTGCCCGCCGCGCGCGCCGACTCGGCCAGCTCCAGCAGGGCGTCGCGCAGGTCCGAGCGGTTGGGCAGCAGGTAGACCCCATCGCGGAGGGTGGCTGCGCCAAGTGCCTTCAGCGCCCGCCATAGCCGGACCCGGGTCGAGTCCTGCCCGCTCTGAAAGGCGAAGATCAGGAGTTGCCAATCGGTATCCCGAAAATTCATGTCACATGTATATCAGCAATGTAACGTCCGTTACAAATTCAGGGGGTGCGCGCACAAAAAGGCCCGGCGCCTTGCGGGGCCGGGCCTTGGGGAGCGCATCGGGGTGCCCGAGGCGCGAGGGGTTCTTAGCCCTCGTTGTGGTAGCGGGTGATCCGCTCCACTTCGTTCTTCGCGCCCAGGACTACCGGCACGCGCTGGTGAATGCCCGTGGGGCTGATATCCATGATGCGCTCGCGACCGGTGGTGGAGGCGCCGCCGGCCTGCTCGATGATGAAGCTCATCGGGTTGGCCTCGTACATCAGGCGCAGCTTGCCGGCGGTGCCCTTGGCCTGCATCTTGGAGTCCATCGGGTACATGAACACGCCGCCGCGCGACAGGATGCGGTGCACCTCGGCGACCATGGAGGCCACCCAGCGCATGTTGAAGTCCTTGTCGCGGGCGCCTTCCTTGCCGGCCAGGCATTCGTCGATGTAGCGCTTGACCGGGGCCTCCCAGAAGCGGCTGTTGGACATGTTGATCGCGAATTCCTCGGTGTCTTCCGGGATCTGCACGCTGTCCTTGGTCAGCAGGAACTCGCCGAAGTCCTTGTCCAGGGTGAACATCTGCACGCCCTTGCCGGTGGTCAGCACCATCATGGTGGACGGGCCGTACAGGCAGTAGCCGGCGGCGATCTGCTTGGTGCCCGGCTGCAGGAAGTCCTCGGTCTTCGGATCGGAGACGCCTTCCGGCGCCTTCAGGATGGAGAAGATCGTGCCGACGGAGACGTTCACGTCGATGTTGGAGGAGCCGTCCAGCGGGTCGAACAGGACCAGGTAATGACCGCGCGGGGCGCCGGCCGGCATCTCGCAGATCTCGTCCATCTCCTCGGAGGCGAGGCCGGCGGCGTGGCCGTTGTGGCCCAGGGCCTCGATGAACACCTCGTTGGTGATGATGTCGAGCTTCTTCTGCGTCTCGCCCTGCACGTTCTCGGAGCCGGCGGAGCCGAGAACGCCGACCAGGTCACCCTTGTCGACGAGGTCGGAGATCTTCTTGCAGGCCACCGAGATATCGTTCAGCAGGCCGGTGAATTCGCCGGTCGCGCCCTGGATACCGCGCTGGGTCTCGATAATGTAGTTGGTCAAAGTCGTGCCGATATGCATGATGCAATCCTGATGGTGTTGTGAATCGGGTGACACCGCGCAATCGAGGTGCGTGAGCACCATGACGGGGCGAACGGCCCCGGTGCGCCGAGTGTCTTAACCGGCATAGTGTAGCAAAAGCACCCGGATGGGCCGATCCGACGGGTAGTTCATGGCTTGAGCGGGCTGGCACTTGTCGTGCATGGCATCCGGGGCTGTATCCACAAGGGAGATTCGCATGCCGCAAAACGCGCTGTACGCCCAGTCCGGCGGGGTTACCGCCGTCATCAACGCCAGCGCCTGGGGGGTGATCGAGGCGGTGCGCGCCCATCCGGCCCATTTCGGCAAGATCTATGCGGCGCGCGACGGCATCCTCGGTGTCCTGCGCGAGGAGATCATCGATCTGGATCAGGAGGACCCGCTGACCCTCGCGGCCCTGCGTCATACCCCCGGCGGGGCGTTCGGCTCCTGCCGTTTCGACCTGGGCGATCCCGACAAGGATCCGGAACAGTACGAACGCCTGGTCGAGGTCTTCCGCGCCCATGACATCGGCACCTTCTTCTACAACGGCGGCGGCGGTTCCATGGATACCGCGCTGAAGATCGCCAGGATGGGGGATCGCATGGGCTTCCCGATCAAGGCGATCGGCGTGCCCAAGACGATCGACAACGATCTCGCCGTGACCGACTCCAGCCCCGGGTTCGGCTCCGCCGCCAAGTTCATCGCCACGGTCGTGCGCGAGGCCAGTCTGGATGTCGAGTCCATGCACACCAGTTCCACCAAGGTGTTCGTGCTCGAGGTAATGGGTCGGCATGCGGGCTGGCTGGCGGCCGCCGCCGCGCTGGCACAGGAGTTCGACGGCCAGCCGCCGATGCTGATCCTGTTCGCCGAGACCCCGTTTGACCAGGACGACTTTCTCGAGCACCTGAACCGGACCATCGAGCGTCACGGCTACTGTGTGGTGGTGGTCTCCGAGGGTCTGAAGAATCCGGATGGCACCCTGTTCTCGGTGGCACAAAGCCATGATGTGTATGCCTACACCCAGCTGGGCGGCGCCGCCCCGCGCCTGGCCGAGCTGATCCGCGAACAGACCGGACACAAGCTGCACTGGGCGGTGGTCGACTATATCCAGCGCTCCGCGCGGCATATCGCGTCGAAGGTGGACGTGGAGCAGGCCTATGCCTGTGGCCGTGCGGCGGTGGAGGGCGTGGTGGCCGGCGAGGATGCCTTCATGCCGATCATCCGCCGCGATTCCAACGATCCCTACCGCTGGAGTATCGGTTTTACCCCGCTGGAGACCGTGGCCGACGTCGAGCAGGGCATGCCGCGCGAGTACATCACCCCGGACGGCTACGGCATCACCCAGGCCGCGCGCGATTACCTGCGCCCGCTGATCCAGGGCGAGGACGCCCCGCCGTTCGACCAGGGCCTGCCCTGCTACCCGCGCATCCGGGGCGAATTGCTGCCCAAGCGTTGCCCTCCGTTCGAGGTCAAGACCGACTAGTCGTTTCCGGGCGAGTGGGCGTCGGCGTCCAGCCAGGCCCGCTGGAAGGCGAAAAACTGCCGGGCGACTCTGTCCGCCTCGTCGACGCGCAGATAGTCCGCGTGTTCGGCCGATGCACAACGCGCACAGACGAAGGTGATGCCCTCACAAAGGCTGGTGCAGCACGGGGTGTTGTCCGTGCGGCGCGGCCGGTAATGCACCCACACGGAGGCCGTATCCGCAACCGCGGTGGGCCCGGATTCCAGGCTGAGCGCCGCACCGCAGTGGCTGCAAGCCGCCTCGAGCCGGCTATGCGCGCCGCTCAGCATCGGGATGGCCAGCGCGTCGACGGCGCACATCGCGGCGACTGGACCGCGCCCGGCGACGCTGACCGTGATCCGCCCCGGTGCGGCGCTGTACGGGTAGCAGCCCAGACCCTGGGCCTGATGGGCCACGGCATCCAGCGCGGCCAGTCGCTCCAGCGCGCGGATATCCAGCTCCCGGGCCTCTGGTGGCCGTCCGCGCTGGCGCCAGTGTTCCAGGACTTCGAGATAGGCGGCGCGCACGGCTTCGGGGGCATCCCGCAGGCGCTGTTCCAGCGGGAAGTCGCCGCGCAGGCGTCCCAGGGCGGCGGTCACGTGCGCCGGCCTCATGACGAGGCGCAGCAGCCGCCCGGGCCCTCCTGCTGAATGGGCGGACAGGGCACGGTGCCGTAGGAGCAGAACACGCAGCAGTCTCCTGGAATCGGCCGGAGCAGGGCCCCGCAGCCGGTGCATTCGTAGAACCACTGGCAGGCGTCGGTGGGCATCGTTTCCGTCTTCTGGTGCCCGCATTCCGGGCAGGTCAGGGTCGAATCGGGCACGATCTCGTTCATATGCGTTTCAGCTCGGTTTGCGAGGATGGGAGCCAACGACCGGGGCTGGCGGGAAAAACCCCGCCAGACAACCGGAATCGGCACAAACGCCGTCTGGCCAGCGTCTATTCTCTGCCAAGCCCGCGCAAGACGGGCCCACAACCGGATCCCGGATGGAGGAAATCATGTACTCGCGCATTCTCAATCGCACCCTCGCCCTGACCGCTGCCAGTGTGCTGGCCGCCGCGTTTGTCGCGCCCGGCCAGGTCGCGGCCCAGGGCGCCTACTTTGCCCCGGCGGACGGTTCGCCGGACGAGGTCGCCTTCGAATACCGCATGCACGAATACGGCTGCGCCAATGTGCGCGGACAGTGGCGCGCGACCAACAACACGGATGACTGGCTGGAAGTCCGGGTCACCAAGACCGCCTACAACTGCCCCGGAGAGCTGGAAGACGACGTGCGCACGACGACCCGCCTGTGGCGCACGCTGGGTCCGGGCGAGACCCAGGAGCGCACGCGCGACAACTCCGTGTGCGGCGGGGCCTGGGCGCGTGGTGTCGAGGTCCTGGAGTACGAGATCAAGGTGGTCGACGCCCCCGACGAAAGCTGACAGACGTGTGAAACCGGCCGCGATTTTCGTTTGCGGCCGGTCAATTCGCGGTTCTGGCGGGCTACACTTCTAACAACCGTTCACCGATTTCAAGGAGTCTGCCCATGAGCGTTCATTCGTTCCGTCGAGTTCTGTCCGCACCCGCGGCACTGCTGGTCGCGCTGGCCCTGACCCTGCTGCCCGCCACCCCGGCATTCGCCGATGTCGGCATGCTGGATACCGGCAGCATGATCCAGCAGGCCAGCGCGGACGACACCCGCGCCCAGTTGCTGGAACAGCTCAATGACGCCGAGGTTCGCGCGCAGCTGATCGAGATGGGGGTTGATCCCGAGCGCGCCGAGCAGCGTGTGGCCCGCCTGACCGACGACGAACTGGCGCAGCTGGAGGCGCACATGGAGACCGACCCGGCCGGCGCGGCCAGCGTCCTGGGTGTGGTCGCCATCGTGTTCGTGGTGTTCGTGATCCTGGATGCGGTGGGTGTGACCGACATCTTCTCGTTTGTCGGACCGTCCCGCTAAGCCACGCCCTGCATGGGGTCCATCTCGACGCGGCGAGTTACGGGGTTTCTCGCGCTCGCCGCGCTTCTCTGGCTGACCGGTTGTGCCACCGCGCCGCAGAGCGCGGGTCTGGCGAGCGAGCGTCCGACGGACCTGCCGGCGCGCGTCGAACTGGCTGACACGCCGTTCTTTCCCCAGGAGCAATACCAGTGCGGCCCCGCCGCGCTGGCCACGGCGTTGAATGCCCGGGGGATCGACGCCGCGCTGGATGATCTGATCGAGGAGGTTTACATCCCCGCCCGCGCGGGCAGCCTGCAGACCGAGATGCGCGCGGCGGTGCGCGCGCGCGACCAGGTGGCCTACCGTATCGAGCCCCAACTGGAGGCGATCCTGCGCGAGGTGGCGGCGGGCAACCCGGTAGTGGTGTTTCAGAACCTCGGGGTGGCCCTGATCCCGGAATGGCACTTTGCGGTGGTTATCGGATACGACCTGGAGGATCGGGAGATCTTCCTGCGCAGCGGCCCGATCCAGCGCCACGTGAATTCCTTCGCCCGCTTCGAGCGCACCTGGGCGCGGGGTGAGCGCTGGGCCTTCCTTGTGATGTCCCCCGATACCCTGCCGGCCACCGCCCAGCCGCTGCGCTGGCTGCGTGCGGTCAACGAACTGGAACAGACCGGGCGCTTTGCGGCGGCGGCCACGGGCTACGAAACCGCCATGGACCGCTGGCCCGATGAACCGATCCCCTACGTGGGTCGCGCCAACGTGGCCTTTGCCCAGGGCGATCTGCCGGCGGCGGAGAATGCCCTGCGGGCGCTGGTCGAGCGCGATCCGGCCCGCCACGAGGGCTGGAACAACCTCGCGCACGTGCTGATCGCTCGCGAGTGCGGCGAGCAGGCACGCGAGGCCGCGAGCTGTGCGGCCGATCTGGCGGGACCGGGAGCGTATGCGCGCACCCTGGGCGCTGCGGCGGAGGCTCCGGACGGCGGCGCCGAGTGTCGAGCCCTGCCGCCCTGTGCCGTGGCGACCGAGGCACGCGCGCGGTAAGACCGCACGGCTTCCGTCATCGCGAGTCGCGAAGCCCGCGGCGATCGGCAGGGTGTGGATGACCGCGCACCGCTCGCAGGGACAGTCCCTGTTGCGTTAGGTCGAGCGTTTTTCCAGGGCCTGTTCGGCGTGCTTGAGCACCAGGCCCAGGTTCTGCTTCTCCACGTCCGTGACCTGCGGGTCATTCTTTACCGCTTGACGCAGGTGTTCCACCAATTGCGCCAGTTCGTCGCGCGAGATCTGATGGAAGTTGAAGCCGCCGCCGTAGCGGGACTCGAGCTGGTCCCAGTAGTCGGCAAGCGGGGGGCGGTAGTCGTCACTCATCGGGCTGTCCTTAGTTTGGTGCGGGCGCGGCGTGCGCGAAAGGCATTTTGTCTGTTCGCGGTGCTTGCGGTCTAATGGGGGCTTTCCTGACCGGCCTTTCGCCCATGTCCGTTACTGCCATCTATCCTGGCACCTTCGACCCGATCACCCACGGTCACACGGACATCGTGCGGCGTGCGGCACGGTTGTTCGATCGCGTGGTAGTCGCGGTGGCCGCCAGTCCCAACAAGGGCCCGGCCTTCCCGCTGGAGACCCGCGTGGCCCTGGCCGAGCAGGCGGTAGGTGACATCCCCGGCGTGGAGGTGCAGGGCTTCGATGTCCTGCTCGCGCACTTTGTTCATGCGCAGCAGGCCAACGTGATCCTGCGCGGATTGCGGGCGGTGTCCGACTTTGAACATGAATTCCAGCTCGCAGCGATGAACCGACAGCTTGCGCCGGAGGTCGAAACGCTGTTTCTGACGCCAGCGGAGGAGTACAGCTTCGTCTCCTCCAGTCTGGTACGGGAAATCGCCCGATTGGGCGGCGACGTCTCAAAATTCGTTAGCCCCGGTGTGGCGCGCATGCTGGCCGAACAAAACGGCGCAGCACGCTAGCCGGGCCCCGCCACTGGATACGAGGAACGGCCCATGGCCCTGATGATCACCGACGAATGCATCAACTGCGATGTCTGCGAGCCCGAGTGCCCGAATGAGGCCATCTACCCGGGGGACGAGATCTACGAGATCGACCCCGCCCTGTGCACCGAATGTGTCGGCCATTTCGACGAGCCGCAGTGCCAGCAGGTCTGCCCGGTGGACTGCATCCCGCTGGATCCCGATCACAAGGAGACCCGCGAGCAGCTGACGGCCAAGTACGACGCCCTGATGGCCGCGAAGTAGGCCGCGACATGGATTGGCGTCGCCCGCTCCTGCACTGCACGGTCCTCGTCACCCTGTCGCTGGCGGCGCCGCTGGCGCTGGCCGGGCCGGGGCAGCACGCGGTGGCGAGCGCTCATCCGGCCGCCACCGAGGCGGGCGAGGCCGTACTGCGCGACGGCGGCAATGCCTTCGATGCCGCCATCGCGATTACCGCTGCCCTGGGTGTAGCCGAGCCCTACGGCTCCGGGCTCGGGGGCGGCGGGTTCTTCCTGCTGTACGAGGCATCCTCCGACCGCAGCGTGATGCTCGATGCCCGCGAGATCGCCCCGGCCGCGGCCGACCGCGACATGTATCTGGATGCCGACGGCGAGGTGATCGACGGCTTGTCGCTGGATGGCGTGCTTGGCGCCGGCATCCCCGGCATGCCCGCTGGCATGGATCACCTGGCGCGGGAATACGGACGCCTTTCGCTGGCCGACAGCCTGGCCCCGGCGATCCGTCTGGCCGAGGACGGTGTTCCGGTCAGCGGCCGCTACCTGCAGATGGCGGGCTTTCGCCATCAGGCCCTGCGCGACGGGGCTGACGCACGAGACATTTACCTTGAGGCGGGTCGCCTGCCGGACGAAGGCACGACCCTGCGCCAGCCGGACTTGGCCGTGACCCTTCGGCGCCTGGCGGACGAAGGCCGTGATGGTTTCTATACCGGTGATCTGGCCGAGCGCCTGGTCGCCGGCGTGCGCGAGGCCGGCGGTATCTGGACTCTGGACGACCTGGCGGGGTACGCGGTCGTCGAGCGCGACCCCGTGCGTCTGGACTATCTTGGCGCCACGATCACCACCGCCTCGCCGCCATCTTCCGGCGGGGTCGCGCTCGGCCAGATCCTGAACATCCTGGCGTTCTACGACCTCGAGGCACTGGCGCCGGACATGCGCGTCCACCTGACCATCGAGGCGATGCGCCGCGCCTATCGTGATCGCGCCGAGTACCTGGGCGATCCGGACCATGTGGATATGCCGCTGAAGCGGCTGCTGTCGCGCGAATACGCGGCCGGTCTGCGCGCTACCATCCATCCCGACACGGCCACCCCCAGCCGCTACCTGCCGCTGTCGGTCGAGCCGCAGGCCGAGCTTCCGGAGTCGGTGTCGACCGAAAGTCGCGAGACGACGCACTTTTCCGTGATCGACGCCGAGGGCAACCGGGTCGCGGCCACGCTGACGCTGAACTATCCGTTCGGATCCGGCTACGTGGTGCCCGGGACGGGCGTGCTACTGAATAATGAGATGGACGACTTCTCGGCCAAGCCGGGCGAGCCCAACGCCTATGGCCTGGTCGGTTTCGAGGCCAATGCCATCGCGCCGCAGCGCCGCCCGCTATCGAGCATGAGCCCGACCTTCGTCGAGACCCAGGATCGCGTGGCGATCCTGGGCACGCCGGGTGGCAGCCGCATCATTACCATGGTCCTGCACGGCGTGTTCGGCGTGCTCGAGGGGCAATCCATCGAGGAGGTCGTCGCGGCGCCTCGCTACCACCACCAGTATTTGCCCGATCGGGTGGAACACGAGACCGGGGCGTTCGATGCCGAACTGCGTGGCCAGCTGGTCTCGCGTGGGCATCAGCTGGTGCCGCAGGTGCGTCCGTTCGGTGACATGCACGCCATCCTGTGGGAGCGCGGGGCGGGTCGCCTGGAGGCGGCTTCCGATCCGCGCGGAGAGGGCGAAGCGCGGGTGTTCCAGCCCTGAAGGCGCGCTGGTGGACGCGCGCGCAGGGGGCGCGCGAAGAATGGGTCAGAGTATCCCTGGCCTTCACGAATTGCGCCCACACAAAAAGCCGCGCCCCGAGATCGGGGGGGGCGGCTTTTTTCGATTCACTGCAACCGCCGGGCCGGCAGTGCCGGCCCGGAACCCGGGGGCTTAGCCCTGGGCCAGATCGCGGATGCGGGCGTTCAGGCGGCTCTTGTGGCGAGCCGCCTTGTTGCGGTGAATCAGGCCCTTGCTCACGGTCTTGTCGATCACCGGAACGGCCTCTTTGTAGGCCTCGGCGGCCGCCTGGGCATCGCCCTTGTGCAGCGGCTTCAGCACGGCCTTCATGGCCGTGCGGAAACGGGAGCGCAGCCCCATGTTGTGGGCGCGGTTCTTGACCGCCTGACGGGCCCGCTTACGGGCAGAAGCAATATTTGCCAAAGTACTTCCCTCGCGTTAAATCGCTAGGTTCTGGAAAGGCGGCAGAGCATACCCCCGGAGCACTCCAGCGTCAACCGGGTCGTGCGCGTGATGGGGATGGCTTGGGGCCGTCCATGCGTCTACTGTAGAAGAAAGAAAGCCATTCAAAGGAGAACAGGATGAATCGATTCAACCAGACCCTTCGGGCCGCACCGGCGACAGCATCGGGCATGGCCCTGCTGTTCGTGGCGCTCCTGCTGGCCAGCATTGCCTTCATGCCGCAGGCCAAGGCCTTCGAGCCGGAGGCCAAGGTCGTCTATCACGCCGACTTTGCCGACCCGCGCCGCTTCTCCGCGATGCTGACCAGCATCAACAATATGATGACGCATTACCAGAACGAGTTTATCGATGCCGACGTGCGCATCGTGTTCGTGGCGCACGGCATCCGCTTCCTGACCGATGACGACCTGGCTGATACCCCGTTCGAGGCCGACGAGGAGCTCAAGGAAGAGCGCGACACCCTGCGTGGGCGCCTGATGAGCCTCGCCAGCACCCACGGCGTGAAGCTCGAGCTGTGCGAGATCACCCGTTCGCAGATCGGACTGGACGAGGACCTGATCTATGACCACGTCACCTTCGTGCCCTCGGGTGTGGTGCGCGTGGCCGAGCTGCAGAACGAGGAAGGCTTCGCCTACATCAAGATCGAGTAAGGGTCTTCCGCATGCTTGACCCGAAGCCCCGCCTCGGCGGGGCTTTTTCGTGTCTCCACGAAGGTCCGGAGACGGCCAGGGGTGGGTGCGATACTGGGGCATCGCGGGCAGGGTGCGCTGGCCTTGCGCAATACCCCCTCGAGTCCTTTTGCTCCGTGCCCTTCGTGGTGCAGGAAGGCCGCTTCGGGCGTGCCGTTCAGTCGTGGATTACAGCACTTCGAGCTTGGCGAAGCTCAGCACCAGCCACTTGGAGCCGGCGTGGGCGAAGTTCACCTGGACCCGGGCCGAGTTGCCGGAACCCTCGAACTGGGTGATCAGCCCCTCGCCGAACTTCGCGTGGTGCACCCGTGCGCCGATCGCCAGGCCCGCCGCGGAGGCCTCGGCGGCCTGCGCATCCATGGCCCCGAAGCCCGCCGTCTTGTTCCGGGCCGCGGCAAAGCGGCCCGCGCCATACGGCGAGGCCTGCGGGCGCAGCACTTCCAGCGCGCCCTCGGGGATCTCGTTGATGAAGCGCGAGGCGACGTTGTAGGACTCGCGTCCATACAGCCGCCGCGTCTCGGCATGGATCAGGTACAGCTCCTGTTCGGCGCGGGTCATGCCGACATAGGCCAGGCGGCGCTCCTCCTCCAGTCGCCCCGGCTCCTCCAGCGAGCGGGCGTTGGGGAACAGCCCCTCTTCCATGCCGGTCAGGAAGACCAGCGGAAACTCCAGGCCCTTGGCCGAGTGCAGGGTCATCATCTGCACCGCGTCCTCGTGCGGGTCGGCCGCACCCTCGCCGGCCTCCAGTGCCGCGTGGGCGAGGAATTCGGTCAGGCGATTGCCCTCGCCTTCCTCGCTCTCGGCGGTGCTACTCATGTCGAAGGCGCGCGCGGCCCCCACCAGCTCGTCCAAGTTTTCCAGCCGAGCCTCGCCACGCTCGCCCTTTTCCTTTTTGTAGTGCTCGCGCAATTGCGCGCGCTCGATTGCCTGTTCCACCTGATCGGCCAGCGGCTGGCGCGGGAGCTCGTGCTGCAGGGTGCGGACCAGCTGCACGAACCCGGCGACCGCGGTGCGCGCGCGTCCGGGCAGGGCGTCGGCGTCCACCGCGTGAGTGGCGGCCTGCAGCAGGCTGGTGTCGGCTGCCTGGGCGGCCTGGCGCAGGCCCTCCAGGGTCTTCTCGCCGATCCCGCGCGGGGGCTGGTTGACCACGCGCAGGAAGGCGGCATCGTCATCGCCGTTGCCGGCCAGGCGCAGGTAGGCCAGGGCATCGCGGATCTCCTGGCGCTCGAAGAAGCGCAGGCCGCCGTAGACCCGGTAGGGCATGCGCCGGCCGATGAAGGTCTCTTCCAGCACGCGTGACTGGGCATTGGAGCGATACAGCACCGCGCACTCGCGGTACAGCCCGCCCTGGTCCACGTGGCGGGCGATGGTCTCGGCGATGAAGCGCGCCTCTTCCTGCTCGTTCAGCGCGGTGTACAGGCGGACCGGTGCGCCTTCGTGGCCCTCGGTCCACAGCTCCTTGCCCAGGCGGCCGGAGTTGTGCCGGATCAGGGCGTTGGCCGCGTTCAGGATGTTGGCGCTGGAGCGGTAGTTCTGCTCCAGGCGCACGACCTGGGTGCCCGGGTAGTCCTTCTGGAAGTGCTGGATGTTCTCGATCTTCGCGCCGCGCCAGCCGTAGATCGACTGGTCGTCGTCGCCCACGGCGAATACCGGGCTGTCCCCGGCGAGCAGGCGCAGCCAGCCGTACTGGATGTCGTTGGTGTCCTGGAATTCGTCGACCAGCACGTGGCGAAAGCGCGTGCGGTAGTGCTCCAGCAGGGCCTTGTTGTCGCGCAGCAATTCCAGCGAGCGCAGCATCAGCTCGGCGAAGTCCACCACACCGGCGCGCTCGCAGGCCTGCTGGTAGGTGGTGTAGACGCGTACCCACTGGCGGGCGACCGGGTCGCCGGTATCCGGCAGGTGTTCCGGGCGCGAGCCCTCGTCCTTGCGCGCGTTGATGTACCACTGCGCCTGCTTGGGCGGCCAGCGCGACTCGTCCAGCTCCAGGGCGCGCAGCACGCGCTTGACCATGCGCAGCTGGTCATCGGAGTCGAGGATCTGGAAGGCCTGCGGCAGCTTCGCCTCCTGCCAGTGCTGGCGCAGCAGGCGGTGGGCGAGGCCATGGAAGGTCCCGACCCACAGCCCGGTGGCCGGGTGCCCCAGCAGCGACTCGATGCGCCCGCGCATCTCGGCCGCCGCCTTGTTGGTGAAAGTGACCGCCAGCAGGCTGTGCGGGGCCACGCCCTCGACGCCAATCAGCCAGGCGATGCGGTGCACCAGCACGCGGGTCTTGCCGGAGCCGGCGCCGGCCAGGACCAGCACCGGATGCGGCGGGGCGGCCACGGCCTCGCGCTGGGCCGGGTTGAGGGAATCGAGCAGGGGGGAGACATCCATGCGCGAATGGTAGGGAAACCCGGCCGGAATCGCACGTTCCGCATGCGGGCCGTGTGCCTTCGCCCGCGCAAACGCGCTACCCTCGGAGGCAGCCTTCAAGAAGACGCTGATTCATCGACTCCGCGCGGGAACCTCGCGCGCCGATCAGGTCCCAAAGGCCGACGCATCAGGAATGGGAAGAGACCGCGAATGAACGAGATGCCATCCCGGCACCGGCTGGACAGCCCCGTATCCGGGCAGGAACTGCACCCGGATAACCTCGCTTTCGCCGAGGATCTGCTGGAGCGCTACCAGGACGACCCCGATTCCGTCCCGCCGGCCTGGGCCGATTACTTCCGCTCGCTGGAAGGGGCGCCGCGCCTGGAACGCCGCCGGCGCTCCACCGACCGGCCCGATCTGGCCCATGAACAGCTGCAGATCCGCGTGCTGCAGTTCATCAATGCCTACCGCTACCTCGGTCACTTTGGCGCCCGTCTGGATCCTCTGGAGCGCGAACCGCCGGAGCCACCGCGCGAGTTGAGCCGCGAGCATCACGGCCTCGACCAGGTCGGCCCCGATGTCACCTTTGATCCGGGCTCGCTGTTCATCGACGGGCGGGTCTCGCTGGATACGATCGAGCGGGTGCTGAAGGAGACCTACTGCGCCGGTATCGGCGCGGAATACATGCATCTGATGGCCACCGACGAGAAGCGCTGGCTGCAGGAGCGTCTGGAATCGGCCCATGGCCACTTCGGTTTCGATGACGACACCCGCCTGGCGATCCTCGAGCGTCTGACCGCGGCCGAGGGTCTGGAGCGCTATCTGCATCGGCGCTATGTCGGGCAGAAGCGCTTCTCGCTGGAAGGCGCGGAGAGCCTGATCCCGCTGCTGAATGCCCTGATCCAGCGGGGCGGCGCGCGCGGGCTGCAGGAGTTCGTGGTCGGCATGGCACACCGCGGACGCCTCAACGTGCTGGTCAACCTGTTCGGCAAGTCCCCGGAGGAGCTGGCTAACGAATTCGAGGGGCGTCCGCGCGACGACCGTGGCACCGGCGACGTGAAATACCACATGGGTTTCTCCTCGGACCTGGATACCCCGGGCGGTCGGGTGCATCTGGCGCTGGCCTTCAATCCCTCGCACCTGGAGATCGTCACCCCGGTGGTGGAGGGTTCGGTGCGGGCGCGCCAGGTGCGTATCGGCGATCGCAAGGGCAACCGGGTGATGCCGGTGGTGATCCATGGCGATGCCGCCTTTGCCGGGCAGGGCGTGGTCATGGAGACCCTGAACATGTCCCAGACCCGGGGCTTCTCCACCAAGGGCACCGTGCATGTGGTGGTGAACAACCAGATCGGTTTCACGACTTCGACCCTGAAGGACGCTCGTTCGACGCATTACGCCACGGATGTCGCCAAGATGGTGAACGCGCCCATCCTGCATGTGAATGGCGATGATCCCGAGGCCGTGGTGTTCATCACCCAGATCGCGCTGGACTACCGCATGCGCTTCGGCAAGGACGTGGTCATCGATCTCGTCTGCTACCGCCGCCAGGGCCACAACGAGGCCGACGAGCCGGCCGCCACGCAGCCGCATATGTATCGTCGTATCCGCGACCTGCCGACCACCCGCGAGCGTTACGCCAGACGCCTGATCCGCGAGGGCCTGACGACCGAGGACGCACAGGAACAAGCGCTGGAGGACTATCGCGGCCGACTGGATGCCGGCCAGCCGGTGGCGCTGTCGTTGCTGCGCGAGCGCAACAGCCATGCCGGATCCTCGACCAACTGGGGCCCCTATCTGAACCAGACCTGGGACCAGGATGTGGACACCGGCGCCCCCGCCGACCGTCTGGCGCGCACCCTCGAGCAGCTTTCCACCCCGCCGGAGGGTTTCCGACTGAACGACCGCGTGCAGAAGATCCTGGATGCCCGCGTGGCCATGGCGCGCGGCGAGCAGCCGCTGGACTGGGGTGCGGCCGAGACCCTGGCCTACGGCGCGCTGATCCAGGACGGCTACCGCATTCGCCTGTCCGGGCAGGACTCCAGCCGGGGCACCTTCTTCCACCGCCATGCGGTCCTGCACGACCAGGAGACCGGCAAGGCCATCGTCCCGTTGCGGCGCCTGGATCCGGACCACCCGCGTTTCCTGGTGATCGATTCGCTGTTGTCCGAGGAGGGCGTGCTCGCCTTCGAATACGGCTATGCCACCGCCGCGCCCGAGGCTCTGGTGGTCTGGGAGGCGCAGTTCGGCGACTTCGTGAACGGCGCCCAGGTGGTGATCGACCAGTTCATCTCCTCCGGCGAGCAGAAGTGGGGGCGCCTGTCCGGCCTGACCCTGTTGCTGCCCCACGGCTACGAGGGGCAGGGGCCGGAGCACTCCTCGGCCCGCCCGGAGCGCTTCCTGCAACTGGCGGCGCAGGAGAACATGCAGGTCTGCGTGCCCACTACGCCGGCGCAGATGTTTCACCTGCTGCGCCGGCAGATGCTGCGGCCCTATCGCAAGCCACTGATCGTGATGACCCCGAAGAGCCTTTTGCGCCACAAGGACGCGGTCTCCGACCTCGATGCGCTGGCGACGGGCCAGTACCAGACGGTCATCGACGACGCCCGTATCGAGGATCCCGGCAAGGTGAAGCGCGTGCTGATGACCAGTGGGCGCATCTTCTACGATCTGGCTGCGCGCCAGGCCGAGGGCGAGCACGCGGATACGGCGATCCTGCGCCTGGAGCAGTGTTACCCCTTCCCCGAGGCACGTCTGACCGAATTGCTGGGGCGTTATCCGGAGGCGGATGAATTCGTCTGGGTCCAGGATGAACCGGAGAACCAGGGTTACTTGGAGTTTGTCGCCCCGCGTATCAACCCGCTGCTGGCAGTGCGTGGCCAGACCCTGCACGCCGTCGCGAGACCCCCGGCCGCCGCGCCCGCCGTCGGTTACCCCGAGGTGCACAAGGCGCAGCTGAAAGATCTGCTCGAGCGCGCGTTCGGGCCGATCAGCTCGCGTGACACGCCGCACCCCACGCCCTGAACATTCGATAAAGACGCACAGAACAAGGAAGCGAGATGGCATCCGATCGCACCCCGATCCAGGTCCCGGAACTCCCCGAGTCGGTCGCCGATGCGACCGTGATCGCCCTGCACAAAAAGGCTGGTGACGCCGTCAAGCGCGACGAGCTGATCGCCGAGCTGGAGACCGACAAGGTGGTCCTTGAGGTGTCGGCCCCCAGTGCGGGTACCCTGGTGGAGCTCTCCGCCAACGAGGGCGATGTGGTCAAGGCCGACGCGATCCTGGGTTATCTGGGGCCCGCCGAAGCCGCCCCGGAGGACCCGGACGAAGAGACCGAGGATGAGGCAGCGCCTTCCAGGGCATCGACAGCCACGGAGGGCGGCAAGCCGGCGTCTGTTGCAACGGGGGATCGAGAAGAGAAACCGGCCGCTGCCTCATCACCCGAGCCCGCGCCGTCCGGGGCCGGGAACGGAGCGGCCGGTAGCCCGCCGCCCACGCCGGCCGTGCGGCGCCTGCTGCAGGAAGCCGGCCTGCGTCCGGAGGATGTCGAGGGCACCGGCGACGACGGGCGCATCCAGCGTGCCGACGTGGAGCGGGCGCGCAGCGATCGCAGCGCGCCCGCGGCTTCTTCGACGCCATCGGGTTCCGTCGGGGCGGCGCGACCCCAGGCGCATCCGGCCGACCCCGGAGACCGAGCCGAGCGCATCGAGCGTGTGCCGATGACCCGCCTGCGGGCGCGCATCGCGGAACGGCTGCTGGAAGCGAAGCAGACCACCGCGATGCTGACCACCTTCAACGAGGTCGACATGTCCGCGGCGATGGCCCTGCGTAGCCGCTACAAGGAGCCCTTCGAGAAGCGCCATTCCATCAAGCTCGGCTTCATGGGTCTGTTCGTGGCCGCGGCCAGCCGCGCGCTCGAGCGCTTCCCGGTCGTCAATGCCGCACTGGATGGCGAAGAGATCGTCTATCACCACTACAGCGACATCGGCATCGCAGTCTCCTCCTCGCGCGGACTGGTGGTGCCGGTCCTGCGCGATACCGGCAACGCCTCCATTGCCGAGATCGAGCGGCGCATCCGCGACTACGCCGAGCGCGCGCGTGACGGCAAGCTGGATATCGACGAGCTGCGCGGTGGCACCTTCACAATCACCAACGGGGGCGTGTTCGGTTCGTTGTTCTCCACGCCGATCCTGAATCCGCCGCAGAGCGCGATCCTCGGCATGCACGCGATCAAGGAACGCCCGGTCGCGGTGGACGGCGAGGTCGTCGTCCGGCCGATGATGTACGTCGCCCTGTCCTACGACCACCGCCTGGTCGACGGTGCCGAGGCGGTGCAGTTCCTGGTCGCCATCAAGGACGCCATCGAGGACCCGGCGCGGTTGCTGCTCGACGTTTGACCCTGTGAGGTGGCGTCAGGCTACGACTCAAGCCGCATCCCACGTGATGGCTGGCTCAGTCGTCCGTGACGGGACGGCGCCGGGGGCCGGGGCGCAAGCTGAACAGCAGCACGCCGGCGCCGAACAGGGCGAGCGGCCAGACCGGCCAGGCAAGCCCCTGCCAGGCGGTGACCTCCAGCTGCGTGGCCAGCCCCGCGAGGGCCAGCAGGGCCACACCCGCCCAGCCTTCGTTGCGGCGGCGGGACTGGCGCCTCAGCCCGTTTTCCAGCTCGAGGATCTGGCGGCGTAGCGCGGCGTCGCGCTCGGCCCGCTGTTCCTCCACGGTCAGGGCCTTCTCCAGGTGTATCGGCAGTTCCGGCAGGTGCGCCAGCAGGCGCGGCAGGTGTTGCTGCGCGTTGCGGATGAATGCGCGCACGCCCATGCGTTCGTGCATCCATTTCTCGATGAACGGCTTGGCCGTGGTCCACAGGTCCAGCTGGGGGTAGAGCTGGCGGCCCAGGCCCTCGATGTTCAGCAGGGTCTTCTGCAACAGCACCAGCTGCGGCTGGACCTCCATGTTGAATCGCCGCGCGGTCTGGAACAGGCGCAGCAGGACCTGGCCGAAGGAGATCTCGTCCAGCGGGCGCTGGAAGATGGGTTCGCACACGGTGCGGATCGCCGCCTCGAACTCGTCGACGCGGGTGTCCTTCGGGACCCAGCCGGATTCCACGTGCAGCTCGGCGACGCGGCGGTAGTCGCGGTTGAAGAAGGCGTGGAAGTTCTCGGCCAGATAGCGCTGGTCGGAGTCCAGCAGCGAGCCGACGATGCCGAAGTCCACGGCCAGGTAGGTCGGGTCGTCCGGGTGGGTGGCATCGACGAAGATGTTGCCCGGGTGCATGTCGGCGTGGAAGAAGTTGTGCTGGAACACCTGGGTGAAGAAGATCTCCACGCCGCGTTCGGCCAGCAGCTTGAGGTCCACGTTGCGTTCGCGCAGGGCGGCGACATCGGCCACCGGGAGGCCGCCGATGCGCTCCATCACCAGTACGCTGCGGCGGGTGTAATCCCAGATGATCTCCGGGATGTAGAGGAGGTGGCTGTCCTCGAAGTTGCGGTGGATCGCGGCGGCGTTCGCGCCCTCGCGGATCAGGTCCAGTTCGTCGGTGACGGTCTTTTCGTATTCGTCCACCACCTCGCGCGGGCGCAGGCGCTTGGCCTCGGACCAGTAGCGGTCCGCCAGGTCCGCGATCAGGTGCATGACCTCGAGGTCCGCGCGGATGGTCTTGAGGATGCCGGGGCGCACCACCTTCACGACCACCTCGCGCCCGTCCTGCAGCGTGGCCGCGTGCACTTGGGCGATGGAGGCCGAGGCGATTGGCGTGTCCTCGAAGGCGGCGAAGGCGATCTCGATCGGGCGTTCCAGCTCGGCCTCGATCACGGCGCGCGCCTGGTCACTGGGGAACGGCGGCACCCGGTCCTGCAGGCGCGCAAGCTCGATCGCGATGTCGTCCGGCAGCAGGTCGCGCCGGGTGGAGAGCATCTGCCCGAACTTGATGAAGATCGGGCCCAGGTCCTCCAGCGCCTTGCGGATGCGCTCGCCGCGGGTGCCTTCAGTGCGGCGGAACCAGTTCCAGGGCGCGAGATAGAGCAGGAAGCTGAGCGGGCGCAGCGGCTTCAGCGTGAACAGGATGACGTCCAGGCGATAGCGCACCAGGACTCGCGCAATGGTCCACAGCCGCAGGCCCCGGTACAGCGCGCGGCGCATCAGGCCTGCCGGTCGTCAGGTGCGGAGGCCGGTGCCTCCAGACGACGCAGCCGCGCATCCAGCCGGGCGACGTCGTCGCGCAGCGTGGCGACGTCTTCGGCGAAGGCCTCGAACGCACCGCCGGCCGGTAGCCATTCGAGCTCGTCGCGCAGGTAGTCGGCCGTGTCCTCGGCGGAGCGCCGGCCCAGGTGCCGCAGGCTGTCGCGCGCCTGGTCCAGCAGGTGGCGCAGCGGTCCGGCCGCTCCGGCGCCGGCAAAGCGTTCGAACAGATCTTCCCAGTTGATGCCGGCATCGCGCAGTGCATGTTGCAGGTCGGAGAGCACGGTTGCATCACCCGTGATCGTCAACCCGGAGCGGTCGTCACGTGCCATCGCCGCGGCCAGTGACAGCGGCGAGCCCTTCAGCTGCACGTCCACTGGCTCCTCGACGCCGCCTGTAACCTGCAGCCGGTCGGCTGCCCCGACCAGCGACAGCGCGAGCCCCGCCGGCTCGATCACAATCGCGATCGCACGCCCGGCCAGCCGCGCCCGGTCCTTCTCCGGGGCGCTGGCCAGGTGTTCGTTCAGCGTGGCCTCGATCAGGGCCGCGAACGGACTGGGCAGGGCGAAGGGTTCGGCCATGAGAACGCTAGAGCTTGGTGCCGCGGTGCAGGGCGACGATGCCGCCGGTCAGGTTGTCGTATTCGACCCGCTCCAGTCCGGCGTCGCGCATCATGCCGGCCAGGGTTTCCTGGTCCGGGTGCATGCGGATGGATTCGGCCAGATAGCGGTAGCTGTCGGCGTCGTTCGCGACCAGCTTGCCCATCAGCGGCAACACCTTGAAGGAGTAGACGTCGTACATTGGGCGCAGCGGCGCCATCGGTTGCGAGAACTCCAGCACCAGCACGCGCCCGCCCGGCTTGATCACCCGGCGCATCTCGGCCAGCGCGCGCTCCTTGCGGGTCACGTTGCGCAGGCCGAAGGCGATGGTCACGCGGTCGAAGTAGTCGTCCGGATAGGGGAGCTGTTCGGCGTCCGCCTGCACGAAGTCGAGGTTACCCACATGGCCCTCGTCCAGCATGCGGTCGCGCCCGGCCTCCAGCATCGAGGCATTGATGTCGCAGACCACGATCTGACCCTTCGGTCCGACCCGTGGGGCAAAGGCCCCGGCGAGGTCCCCGGTGCCGCCGGCCAGGTCCAGGATCTTCATGCCTGGGCGCACGCCCGTGCGCTCCAGGGTGTAGCGCTTCCAGATGCGATGGACGCCCATGGACATCAGGTCGTTCATGACGTCGTAGCGCGAGGCGACCGAATGGAACACCTCGCCGACCCGCGAGGCCTTCTCGGACTCGGGGACGCTCTGGTAGCCGAAGTGGGTCTTGCCGGATTCTTCTTTCATCAAAGTGCCGTTGTCAGTGCGTCTTGCGCTCGTGTCCGGCCTCTTTCAGCCGATCCAGGTAATCCTGCCACAGTCGCTCCTGGTTCGTGCCGAGTTCGTGCAGGTAGTCCCAGTCATAGATGCCGGTGTCGTGCCCGTCGGAGAACACGAGCTTCACCGCATAGTTTCCGACCGGCTCGATCCCGGTGATGTTCACGTCTTCCTTGCCGACCTGCAGCACCTCCTGGCCCTTGCCGTGCCCGCGCACCTCGGCCGAGGGCGAATACACGCGCAGGAACTCGCAGGGCAACTCGAAATGCGAGCCGTCCGAATACGCCAGCTCCAGGATGCGCGACTTCTGATGCAGCTGGATATCGGTGGGTCGGTGGGTACTGCTCATGCGGCCTCCAGAATCCACGGTCCGGGCGCCGCCCGAACCGAATCAGCGGACCGCCAAACGGCGGCCATCAATGGACTGCGAGGATACCAGCCCTGCGGGCCAGCGTGGCATCTCCCCTCGCGCCGCAGGCCTGCCGGCTCGCTAAAGTTTATCGCGCAAGTCTTCCTGAATATGTGCCTTCGCGTCGCTTGGAGCGTGCTGCCGTCCTCTTCGTTGTGGCCGTCACCAAATTTGCGCCGACACAGCGCTATTCCAGTTTTATTAAATGCTGCCTTTCATACGAGCGCCATATGCACCCATATTAAAGGCAGTGGACTTCTAGATCGGGCGCCAGAGGTCAAGCCCATCTGGTCCCGCCGCGCGAGTGAACGCTTTTTCCGGAGAGTAGTGTGCAGAAGCTGGCAGGGGGGGCGGATTGATCGTGCAGCGGTAACGGAGAGTCCGTCCACGATGGATGAAGAACGAGAGATCGGTTACGGATCGTCCCATCCGCTTCTAACGTAGAGAGGGAGGCTTGCGCGGGATATGTCGCGGGGTGCGATCTTTGAGTCCGGGCGTCCCGGCGCTGTCAGGCCGAGCGCCAGTCGCGCGAAGCCTCGCGATAGAAGGTGGCATCCGCGCTGGTGGCGCCCTGCAGGGAGCAGACGGCGGCTGCGAACCCGAGCGCGCGCTCCAGCGTGGTCGCCCAGGGCCAACCGTGTTGCTGGCCGATGATGGCGACACTGGCGAAGGCGTCGCCGGCGCCTACGGCGTCGCGGAAGCCGTCGACCGCGGGGGCCGGGGCCTGCCAGTGCTGGCCATCGGTGGTGTGGATGGCTGCGCCGTCGGCGCCGTGGGTGATGATCAGGGCGGAGCGGATCGCGGCGCGTTCCAGGAGCGCCGCCGAGCGTTCCGGTGCGGCGACGTCGGGGGCCAGCGTGGCCGCCTCGTCGGTGTTCAGCTTGACCACGTCGGCGCCGCGCATCAGCGCGAGGACGTCGTCAGGCTGGTACCACGGTGCGCGCAGGTTCACGTCGACGAAACGATGTTGTGCGCGGGCCTGTAACCGTTCCAGTAGCTCGCGGTTGTCCGCGCGCAGGGCGAGCGTGCCGTGATAGAGGAGGCCCGCGGTGTCCGGCAGCTGGTCCGCCCATTCCGCCGGAACGGTGTCATAGGCCTGGTCAGGGACGATGGTGTAGGTCGGTTCGCCGTCTTCCAGGGCGATGCGGACCTGGCCGGTGGGGGCCGCGGGGTGGCTGTACAGGCCGCGGGTGTCCATCCCGATGCGGTTCATGCGCTCGCGGATGCTGCGGCCGTCCGCGTCGTCCCCGACTCCGCCCACGAAACAGGCGGCCTCGCCCAGCTGGTGCAGGTTCCAGGCGACGTTGAAGGGCGCGCCGCCGAGGACGCGCGTACCGTCGGGGAAGCAATCGAACAGAACTTCGCCGAAAATCAGGTGGGGTTGAGCCGTGCCGTTCATGGGTTCCCTCGGCAGTGGATCAGTCGCCGGCCCGCTCGATGCGGTCACGGCCTCGCTTTTTCGCTTGTAGCAGCGCGTGGTCGGCGGCATCGAATATCGCCTCCGGGGCGGCGGCGGGATCGATTCCGGCCAGCCCGGCGGAGATGGTGACCTTCAGACGCGTTTTTCCGGAGCGCACGATCAGACGGTCCACGGCGTCGCGGATGGTATCGGCCTGGCTGTATGCAGCGTCAGGCTCGCGATGGATGATCATCACGAATTCCTCCCCGCCGTAGCGAGCGACGAAATCCGGCTCGCGCACGCCCTCGGCCAGGATCTCGGCGACCGCCCGCAGGACCTTGTCGCCGGCTGTGTGGCCGTACTCGTCATTGATGGTCTTGAAGTGGTCGATGTCCCAGACCAGAAGCGAGGCAGCGCCCGATTTCTCGAGCTCCGCGGGGAGTTGCTCCAGCCGCTGTTCGAAGGCCATTCGATTGGGCAGGCCGGTGAGGCTGTCGCGACTGGCTTCGGCGCGCGCCTGCTCCAGCCGGTTGCGCAGTGCTTGCACCTGACCCTCCAGGCTGCGGCCCTTGGAGCGCAGGAGGCGGTTCCGTTCCTGCACCACCTGCAGTTCGTCTTCCTGCTCGTTCCGAAACGTGGTGACGCGCTCCACCATGCGGTCGAGACCGCGGGTCACCTCGGTGCGCAGCGTCGCGAGGTCCTCGACGTCGACCACCCGGCCTTTGATGTGCTCGACATCCCCGGAGATCCCCGCGTGCAGCTCGGAGACCGATTCCCGGGCGCGCTGGCCGCGCGCCTCGTCTTCGGACAGGGCGGTATCCACGTCCTCCAGTCGGTGCCAGATCTCGCCGACGACCTCGGTGAGTTCTTCGCGCTCCGTCATTGCCTGCTCGCACTTGTCGTGCATCGCCGAAAACAGGCGTGTGAGGGTGCGTTCGATCTCTGCCTTGTCGCGCCGATCGGCGGCCCGGGTGAGGGCCTCCCGCTCGGGGTCGAGGAATTCGAAGCCGAGCAGGCCACGCTGGACGACCGCGAGGATGCCGTCGGCCAGGTCCTCTCGCTGATCGCTGGAGCGCACGGCGTCGGCCAGCTGGCCGCTCAGGCGATCCAGCCAGGCGGTGTCGCCGGGGTCGGATTCGATGGCGCGGGTCAGGTCGCGCACGGCGCCTTCCAGTGCCGGCACCTTCGCGGAGACCACCGCGAGCGATCGCAGGGCGACGCGGCGGATCACGTCCTGCAGGGCGCGCTCCCGATCCAGCGAGCGCTCGAGCTCGATAATGGTCTTGCGCAGATCGCTGTCGGACATCGGGAAATCCCGGATAGTAGGCGCGCCTATTTAAACGCGGAAATGGGGTGGATGCCAGGGAAACACGGACTAATGTACACACTGGCGCTCGAACCGTACCCGTCTTTCGACATCGGTTTAGTGCGTTGGATCATGAAGGGCCTGGCGCTGCGGCAGTTCGATCTCGATACCCACCGGCAGGTGGTCGGAGAGCGCCACGTTGTAGACACGCACGTCGCTGACGTGCAGGTCGGGGGTCAGCAGGATGTGGTCGAACACTAGGCGCGGGTCCCAGGCGGGATAGGTGGCCGGGCAGGCCATCGGCTCCATCAACCCGGTACGCGCGATCAGTTGCCGCAGTTCCTCGCTGTCCTGCTGGCAGTTGAGGTCGCCCATCACGATGGCATGCGGAAAATCCTGGATGCGCTCCGCGACGTAGGCCAGCTGGGATTTCCGCGTGCGCTTGCCCAGGGCCAGGTGCAGCAGGAACAGCACCAGCTCCTCGCCGTCGCCCATGGCGTAGCGGGCCTCGATCGCGCCGCGGCCGGGCAGCGCTCCGGGCAGACGGTGCATCTCCACCCGGTCCGGCTCCAAGCGCGAGAACAGGGCGAGGGAGTGCTTGGCGAACTGCCCCAGATCGCGGTTGATCCGGTTGTAGGTATACGGGAACTGCGCACGTTCGGAGAGATAGGAGGCCAGATCGACGAAGTTGCTGCGCAGGCTACCCCCGTCCAGTTCCTGCACACCGACGATGTCGAACTCCGAGATAAAGCGTGCCACCCGGTCGAGGTTGTCCATGCGCCCACCGTAGGGGAGCACGTGCTTCCAGCTGTTGGTCAGGTAGTGATGCAACCGGGAGGAGTGGATGCCGACCTGGGCGTTGAAGCTCAAGAGCCGCAGGCGCTGGCTGCCCTGCTCGTGGTGATATCCCAGGCGTTCCGGGGTGGAGGCTTCCGGTTGTGTCGCGCCCTCGGGCCCGGTGGGCGCGGTGCGATCATGGCCGGACGCGATCGAGGTCATCGCGGGTCGTCTCCTGCTGGCGGGGAAGTCCGCGTTGTCAGAATGGACAAACCAGTTCGCCCAAACGTTCCGTCAGCTTCATGTTCTCGCTGTAGTCCACTGGGCAGTCGATGATCGTGACCCCGGGTGTTACCAGGGCCTCGCGCAGCGCCATCTCCAGGCTGTCGCCGGGTTCGATGCGCACGCCTTGCGCCCCAAACGACTGCGCCAGCTGCACGAAGTCCGGATTGCCGAACTCGACGAAAGCCTTGCGGCCATATTCGCGCACCTGCTTCCACTCGATCAGGCCGTAGGCGTTGTCGTTCCAGATCAGCACAACGAAGTTGAGGCCCAGGCGAACCGCCGTTTCCAGTTCCTGCACGTTCATCAGGAAGCCGGCATCGCCGGTGACCGCGACCACCTGGCGTTCGGGGTGGAGCTTGGCGGCAGCAATGGCGCCCGGGAGCGCGATCCCCATGCTGGCAAAGCCATTGGAGATCAGGCAGGTATTGGGCAGCTCGCAGCGGAACATGCGCGCCATCCAGAGCTTGTGCGCGCCCACATCGGTGATCATGATCGCGTCGAGGTCGGCGGCGGTGCGCAGATCCCAGATCAGCTTTTGCGGCTTGAGCGGCACCTGGGTGTCGTTGCGGTGCTCGTTCATGTCGTCGATCAGGCTCTGGCGTAGCGGGCGCAGGATGGTCTCTTCGCGGGGGCTCACCTGTTCCGCCAGGCGGTGCAGGCAGGTCGTCAGATCGCCCAGTACCTCGGCGGTCACATTGTAGTGACCGTCGATCTCGGCCGGCGCGGAGTCGATATGGATCAGGGTCCGGTCGGCGTCCGGATGCCAGAAGCTGGGCGGGTATTCGACCAGGTCGTAGCCGATGCAGACGATCACATCGGCCTTGTGGAAGCCAAAATTCACGAAGTCCTGGCTTTGCAGGCCGACCGAGCCCAGCGCCAGCGGGTGGCGGAACGGCAGTACGCCCTTGGCCATGAAGGTGTTGGCGACCGGAATGTTCAGGGCGCTGGCGAGCATGGCCAGGGCGCCGCTGGCGCCGGAACGGATCACGCCGTTCCCGGCCAGGATCAGCGGGTGCCGGGCCTCGTTCAGCAGGCGTGCGGCCGCCTCCAGGGAGGCTTCGGCCGGTACGGCGGCCGGGCCGGCATGTACCGGCAAGGGTGGATTCGGGCACGGCAGTGAGGCGATGTTCTCTGGCAGCTCGATGAAGCTGGCACCGGGTTTGCCGCCTTCGGCCCACTTGAAGGCCTTGCGGATCACCTCGGGCAGGATCTCGGGTTCCAGCACCTGTGAGCTGTACTTGGTGATCGGCTGGAACAGGCCCTTCAGGTCGAGGACCTGGTGCGATTCCTTGTGCAGCCGATGGGTGCTGGCCTGGCCGGCAATTGCGACCAGGGGGGCGTGATCCATGTTGGCGTCGGCGACGCCGGTGATCAGGTTGGTGGCGCCGGGTCCCAGGGTCGCCAGACAGACGCCCGCCTTGCCGGACAGCCGCCCGTGGACGTCGGCCATGAAGGCAGCGCCCTGCTCGTGACGGGTGGTGACGAACTCGATGGGGGAATCGGCCAGGGCGTCGAGAACGGCCATGTTCTCTTCGCCGGGGAGGCCGAAGATGCGTTCAACGCCCTCCTGTTCGAGGCACTCGACCAGACGCTGGGCGGTGGTCGGATCGCTCATGGCCGAACCCGTCGGAGCGGGCCCGCGTTAGCCGCGGGCACGTTCGATCAGGTAGTCGGCAACCTCCAGCATTTCGTCGTGCCCGCCGGCCATGCTGGCGGAGACGCTGGCCTCGCCATTGATGACCAGGGTGGGCACGCCGCTCACGGCGTAGTCCTGCACCGCCTCGGTGGCCTCGACGATCCGCTGGCGAATCGCGTCGGAGCGCATGGTTTCGCGGAATTCGTCGGCGTCGAGTCCGCGCTGGTTGATGAAGCGCAGGATGGCGCTTTCCGAGCGCAGCTGGCGGCCCTGATCGTGGATCGCGTCGTAGAACGCCTGATGCACCTCGTCGAGCACGCCCAGCTTTTCTGCGGTGTAGTACACCCGGGCATGCAGCGCCCAGACATCGTTCATCGGTGCTGGCAGGTATTCGAACTGTACGTCGTCGGCCAGGCCGGGCTTCCACGCCTGGACCTTGGGCTCGAATTCGTAGCAGTGCGGGCAGCCATACCAGAAGATCTCGACGACCTGGATCTTGCCGTCCTCCAGGCCGGTGTCGAGCGGCGGCTGGATGGCCCGGTAGTGCTGGCCTTCGCGGTATTCGGCCGCGAGGCTGGTACCGGTGGCGAGCAGCAGGCCGGCGCCGCCCAGGGCGCCCATGAATTCACGACGCTTCATTTACAGTTCTCCGTAGGAATGCAGGCCGGACAGGAACATGTTCACACCCAGGAAGGTGAAGGTGGTGACGAACAGGCCGATGATCGCCCACCAGGCCATGACCGGACCGCGCCAGCCCTTGGTAAAGCGCATGTGCAGCCAGGCCGCGTAGGTCAGCCACAGGATCAGGCTCCAGGTCTCCTTCGGATCCCAGGTCCAGTAGCCGCCCCAGGCCTCGGCGGCCCACATCGCGCCGAGCACGGTGGCGATGGTGAAGAAGGCGAAGCCGATTGCGATGGCCTTGTACATCACGCTATCCAGCGCTTCCTTGCTGGGAATGCGCTGGGTGATGGCGGCGTCCGGGCGGGTCCGTTCCAGACGGTGCTTGATCAGGTAGGCCACGCCCAGCATGGCGGCGATGGCAAAGCCGCCGTAACCAACGAAGTTGGTGGGCACGTGGATCTTCATCCACCAGCTGTTAAGCGCCGGGACCAGGGGTTCGATCTCCTGCGCGCCGCGGCTGAACATGTACCACAGCAGGAAGGTGACCGACGCGGCGATAACCAGCATCACGAACGCACCCATGGTGCGCTGGCCGGTGCGGCTCTCGTAGTACAGGTACATCAGGGTGGTCATGGCGGCCAGCAGGATGAACACCTCGTAGAGGTTGGCCACCGGGATGTAGCCCCAGGTCGGGTCGGTCAGGTAGATCTCGCGCCAGCGCACGAGCAGGGCCATCAAGCCGGCGCCGGCGCCGATCCAGGCAAAAGCCCCGCCGACGCGGGTGGGGAAGTCGGAGCGGCTGAACAGGCCCGTGACGTAGGCGACTGTGGACAGGTACAGGAAGACGCTCATCCACATGACACCGGCCTGACCGGAACCGACGTAGTTCAGCCAGAAGTTGGTGCTGCCGCGGGCGAGGTCATCGGCGTATAACCAGATCCCGAACAGTGCGAGTACGCCCACGATGATCGAGAAGGCCTGCCATGGTCGCCAGAACCAGCCCATCCAGGCGCTGAGACCCACGGCCAGGATCAGGCCGCCGGTGTCGTAGCGGTCCATCATGTGGCCGTACTGCCAGAAGGCAATTACGCCGACCGCGATGGTCAGGGCGATATACGCCCAGTCGCGCAGCTGAATGCGCCGGAAGATGCCGGGCCGTTCGAAATCCAGGGCCTCGTGGGGTACTGACATGGATCGCTCCTCCGACTGATTAACTTCTAGTCGTTCTTGTTGTTTGATTCACGGGTGCTGTCATCGGCGTTGCCGACTGGCTTCTGATCGATGATCCAGCGCTTAAGATGCGCGAAACGTTCCTCGAATTCCACTTGATGGCGGTTGCTGGTGCCGGCCATCACCACGTGGGTGCCTTCGCCGTCCTCGCGCCGCCGCGCCATGATCCACAGGCGCTGATAGGACACGTAGAACAGCAGGAAGATCCCGACAATCAGCATGGTGCTGCCGACGTACACCGTGCTCTGGCCCGGGGCGCGGGCGATCTGCAGGCCCGAGGCCTCGCGGTGCTCGAAGTCCTTCAGGTGGAAGAAGAACGGCGACTGATACAGGCTGATCGCGTTGATCGCCGAGATTGTGTCCTCCAGGAAGCGCTGTTCTTCTTCCTGGATCGAGACCACACCCTCGTCCTGCAGGACCTCCATGTAAAGCCCCTGGAGGCCGGCGTGAAGGATGCGGACCATCAGGTCACGTACTTCCTCGATGCGATCGGCCGGGACGCGGCGTTCGATCTCGTTGTGCACGGCCATGTAGCCGCCCTGGGCAAACAGCCCCATCAACTCGGCCGCGGTTTGCGCAATCGCCTGGTTCTGCGACCCCTCGACGGTGTCGTCGTCACGGGCGACCTGGCGGGCGATCTCGTTGCGCACCTCGGGGTTGTGCAGCATGGCCAGATAGGTGCGGAAACGTTCCAGCGAGTTGTCGGCATCGGCCGGCAGGAACAGGTAATGGAACTCGTCGGCCGGGCTCTCGCGCACGCCGCTCAGGAAATACATCGCTCCTTCCTGCAGGGCCGGGCGCTGGTAGTTGCGGTAGTACAGGCCATGGCCGGTGCGATCCATCAGGCGGAAGTCGAAGCTCGGGCCCATGTGCCGGTTTTCGCGCACGCCTTCTTCATTCAGGAGCGGGACCACGTTCTCCAGCTGGAAGTTGGTGAACTCGATGGTACGGGTATCGCCATCCGGGGTCGGGATGTCCATCTCCTGGAACACGCGGCCGGGGACTTCGAGCGCTTGCAGCGCCTCGGGACCCAGCGGGATGGCGTCGATGTCCAGGCGGGTGCCGCCGTCGGCAAAACTGGCCTGGAAGATGGCGTAGCCGTTGTAGATCAGCGGATAGTTGACCGAGATCGTATGCCGCAGCGGCTCGTCGCGGTTCGGATCGTGGATGATCAGGTCCGATTCGTAGGAGCTCTCGGCGCCGGTGGAAAAGCGCTCAATGCGGAACTCCTCCAGTTCGATGCGGAACGGCAGTTCCTGGACGAAATAGCCCTCCCGCATCGGCAGGAAGACCACGTTGGCCGAGGCGCCCTCGGGGATCTCCACCGAACCGCGGAAGGACGGGTTCCAGTCCGGGATCCAGGCTGAGCGGGGGACCTCGGAGATCGGCACGCTGCGGGTCTCGATCTCCAGGTTCCCCAGCCATTCGTTGATCTTGAGCAGGGTCGTGCCATCGGCCAGGGCACCGACACAGATGACGACAATACCGACATGGGTCAGCAGGTAGCCCAGGCGATTCCAGCGCCCGCGCATCGCGGCAATGACGGTCTGGCCGTCGGTGCTCTTCTCGCGGGCCCGGAACCCCTGGGCCTTGAGTACGCGGTGGGTATGCTGCAGGAATTCATCCTGCGGTTGATCCAGGTCCGCCTCGGCGCTGGCATTGAACGAGCGCAGCGACTTTTCCTTGACCTGTGTGTTGTAGCGACGCAGATCCTTGATCAATCCAGGGGTCTGGCGGTAGACGCAGAATGACGTGGAGATCACCAGGAAGGCGACGACCAGGAGGAACCAGGTGGCCGAATAGACCTGGTACAGCCCCATGCCGGCAAAGATCTCGTGCCAGAACGGACCGTAGTCCATCAGGTACTCGGTATAGGGTTCGTTCTGTACCAGGACAGTGCCGATGACCGACGCAATCGCGAGCGCCACCAACAAGGTGATCGCGAGGGTCATCGAGCCCATGAAATCCACAAGGATGCGGCTACGCCGCGGCTTGCGGGCGGCTTTCTGGCGAGATGCGGAGGACGGGCTGGCGTCTGCGGCCTGATCGATATTCGACATTCTGAAACCTGCTTTAACCCTGGCGACTATGCGAAGCAACCCGAGGGGGTTCAATTTCCAAGACAAACTGCACGGGCGTTCCGCGAGCACTGGGTGGACCGATGGCGTGCCGAGGAGTTCGGTCGTGCCCCACCATGACGCAAGCGGCTACGAAGGCATTCCCGCAAAGCGTGTTTTTCTTGCGCCCAACAAAAAGGGGCGGCCGAGGCCGCCCCTTCCCTGGGTCGCTTCGCCGCCGATCCTGCGCGGCGCAACTGCGGACCGGATCAGTTACCGGTCTGCAGGCCGGCCATGTACTGGGACACGGCCTCGATGTCGGAATCCGACATGTTGCGCGCGACATTGCGCATCATGCGACCGTTGTCGTTGGCGCGGTCGCCACTGCGGAACTGGCGCATCTGATCGGCGCTGTATTGCGCGTGCTGGCCGGCGACGGCCGGGAACATCGCTTCCGGATTGCCGTTGCCGTTGGGGCCGTGGCAGGCGATGCAGGCGGCGACATTCTGCGACGGGATGCCGCCGCGGTAGATCTGTTCGCCGCGCTCGACGACTTCTTCGTCGGCGGTGCCGCTGCTGATGCTCTGTTCGGCGTAGAACGCCGCAAGGTCGCGCATGTCCTGCTCGTCCAGGTTGGCGACTTGGCCCAGCATCAGGCTGTTCACGCGGCGCTCGGACTTGTAATCCTGCAGCTGCTTGGTGGTGTACTTCGGGTGCTGGCCGGCGAGCTTGGGCCATTCCGGGTTGACGCTGTTGCCGTCAGCCTGGTGGCAAGCCGCGCAGGACTGGGAGAGTTCCTGGCCGCGCTGAGGATCGCCCGCCTGGGCCGCCGACAGCGGGAGCAGCAGGGATACGGACAGGGCAGCAAAGAGAGCGGAAAGCTTGTGGTTCATGATGGAGAATCTCCTGCTTGTAAATGCGTGCCGGGTCTCGACCCGTTCCTTGTGCCCCATGGTAGGGCGATCAACATAAGGGGCGCAGTTTATAGCACAATGCTAATTTGTACTCAAAAATAAACCGAGCCCCGCACTCGGCCAAGGACTGTATCCCCCCATGCAACCCCGATTCCGCGAGACCGCCTTCATGCGCGGGGTGGCTCAGCTATCCCAGCTCCCCGAGGATGCCGGCGTCGAGATCGCCTTTGCCGGGCGTTCCAATGCCGGTAAGTCGAGTGCCCTGAATGCCCTGTGCGGGCGCAAGGCACTGGCGCGGGTCGGGCGCACACCGGGACGCACCCAGGAGATCAACCTGTTCAGCCTGCCGCCGGCCGAGCACTGGCGGCTGGTGGACTTGCCGGGTTACGGCTTTGCCAAGGTCTCGGCCGGCAAGCGGGCCGAGTGGGACCAGTTGCTGGGGGCATATCTGCGGACGCGCCAAAACCTGATCGGGCTGGTGCTGATCATGGATATCCGCCGCCCGCTGACGGACCTGGATCGCCAGCTGCTGGAGTGGGTCCCGCTGGAGCGCTGCCGCCTGCACTGTGTGTTGACCAAGGCGGACAAGCTCTCGCGCCAGGAGGCCGATCGGCAGCTGCGCAAGGCCCATGGCGAGCTCGAGGTCATGGGCGTGGAGGCGACGCTGCAGACCTTTTCTTCCCTGAAAAACCAGGGCGTGGACGATTTGCGCGGCCTGCTCGGCGACTGGCTGGTTGACCACGAGTCCGGTTGAGCCACGGGCATGGGGCCGGGTGTCAGGCGTTGGGTCAGGAGGCTTGGACAAAAAGAAGCCCCGGCCTTGGGGTGGGACCGGGGCTAATTTCGGCCTCTACAGGGGGTGGAGAGGCCTAGTGCCCGCTCAGGGAGAGAAGCGGGCCGCGCTGGGCTAGAGCGCTTATGAAGTGAGAAAGCGTCGTCCGGGCAAAGTTCCGGCCGGATCCGTCTGGATTGCGAATTTTTTCACAGAATCGATTGCCCCGGCCTCACACAGGCGTCCTGCGTGAAAGGGGCGAACTTATTCGCGGCCCTCATGGCCCTCTATTCGGGCCTGCAAGGTAGCCACCAGCTCGCTTGCCGATGTCCCGTGCGGGTGGATCTCCAGGAGTTCGCCTTCGGGCCCGATCAGGTAGGTGGACGAGCTGTGATCCACCACATACCCCATGGCCGAGTCGATCTCGGTGCGTTCGTAGAACACCCCGTAGCGTTCGGTGATGGGGCGTAGCTCCTCGTGGGAACCCGTGGCGGCCTGGATGGCCGGGTGGAAGTGGCCGACGTAGGTTTCCAGGCGCTGGGCGTCGTCGCGTTCCGGGTCGACGCTCACCAGTACCGCGGCCACCTTGTCCTCCAGTTCCGGGGGCAGGCGATCCAGCGCGGCGCTGATCCAGCCCAGGCTGGTGGGGCAGGCATCCGGGCAGGCGGTGTAGCCGAAGTACACCCAGACGTATTGCCCTTCCAGGTCCGCGAGCCGGAACCGGTTGCCCTCGGTGGATACCGGCAGTTCGATCGGCCCGCCGGATACCGCATCCGCCACCGGCAGGCGTTCGTGGTCGGCCCCCTGGGGCACGGGCGGCGGTGCCGGGCGGAGCATCACGAAGACGAGCAGGGCACCGGCCGCCAGCACGGCCAGCGCCCATAACAGGCTGCTCAGCGGAATGCGCTGCATGTCGATCTCCCTCAGGGTGTGTCGCTGTGGCTGCGGCGGGTGACGAAGCGGAACTGGACCCGGGCCGCATCGGGGTCGCCCGCGGGCATTACGGTGGCGGCCCAGGTCATGGCCTCGGTGGTGCAGATGGGCAGGGTGGTCTCGCCGGTGTAGCGCCCGTCACCGGTATGTTCCAGTCGCGGGCGCTGGAAGCCCATGTACATCTCCACCCCGGCCAGGTCCAGTTCCAGGGCCTCCGGGTCGCCCAAGTGGGTCCGCGCGGTCGCATCCAGATCCAGGGTCAGGGCCAGGGGTTGCAGCATCGGCACCGGGCGCGGCGCGATCTCGAGGGTGAGCGTGCCGCCTGCCGGATGGGTGGCGGTGCAGGGGGCGACGTTCAGATCGCACTCGCCTGGCTGGAGAATCGTGACGTCGCCCGAACCGCCGGTGTCCAGATAGCGATCAGCCAGCACCCATGCCGTAGCCAGCAACAGGATCGCGACCAGCCAGGGGGCGACCCGATCGAAGCGCATGGCGGGCGCGTCCGTCATTTAGTGCGCATCGTCCCAGTTGGCGCCGACGCCGATATCCACCACCAGCTCCACGTCGAGATCGGCGGCGCCGCTCATGGCCTGGCGCACGAGGTCGGTCAATGCATCCAGTGCGTCGTCGGCGACTTCGAATACGAGTTCATCGTGTACCTGCATGATCATGCGGGCCTCGATTGCTGACTCGGCCAGGTCGTTCGCGACCCGTACCATCGCGCGCTTGATGATGTCGGCGGCCGTGCCCTGCATCGGGGCGTTGATTGCGACGCGCTCGGACTGCTGGCGCCGGGCACCGTTGCGGCTGTTGATCTCCGGCAGGTACAGGCGGCGGCCGAAGAGCGTCTCGACATAGCCGTTCTCGCGCCCGCTGGCGCGGGCCTTCTCCATATAGTCGTGCACGCCGGGATAGCGATTGAAGTAGCGGTCGATGTATTCGCGCGCCTCGCCCTGCTCGATGCCGAGGTTGCGCGCCAGCCCCCAGGCGGACATGCCGTAGATCAAGCCGAAGTTGATCGCCTTGGCCGCCCGGCGCTGGTCGTTCGAGACCTGGTCCGGCTCTGTGCCAAAGACCTCGGCGGCGGTCGCGCGGTGGATGTCCTGCCCCTCGGCGAAGGCGCGCAGCAGGCCCGCGTCCTGCGACAGGTGGGCCATGATGCGCAGCTCGATCTGCGAGTAGTCGGCCGCCAGCAGCTGGTGGCCCGGTTCGGCGATGAAGGCCTGGCGGATGCGCCGCCCGGCCTCGGTGCGCACCGGGATGTTCTGCAGGTTCGGTTCCGACGACGACAGGCGTCCGGTGGCCGCGCCCGACTGGTGATAGGACGTATGCACCCGCCCGGTCTTGGGGTGGATGCGCCGGGGCAGGGTCTCGGTGTAGGTGCTGCGCAGCTTGGACAGCCCGCGGTGTTCCAGGATCAGGCGTGGCAGGGCGTAGTCACCCGCCATCTGTTCCAGCACGTCCTCGGCGGTCGAGGGCTGGCCCTTGGGCGTGCGCCGCAGCACCGGCAGCCCCAGGCGTTCGAACAGGATCTCCTGGATCTGCTTGGGCGAGCCGAGGTTGAACTCGCCACCGGCCTCCTCGAAGGCCTCGCGCTCGATACGCTCCATCTCGGTCAGCAGCGCCTGGCTCTGCGCGCCGAGCTGGTCCGGGTCGACCTTCACGCCTGCACGCTCGATATCCGCCAGTACCGGGACCAGCGGCATCTCGATCTCGCGATAGACGAACGCCGGCCCTTCCGCTTCCTTCAGGCGCGGCTGGAACACCGCGTCCAGTTGCAGGCAGATGTCGGCGTCCTCGCCCGCGTAGTCGGTCGCGATCCCGATATCCACCTCGGCGAACGGAATCTGCTTCGCGCCCTTGCCCGCCACGTCCTCGTAGTGCGTGGTCTTGTAGTCCAGGTGGCGCTCGGCCAGGGAGTCCAGGTCGTGGCGGTTGGCGCCGGCGTCCAGGCAGAAGGACTCCAGCAGCGTGTCATCGACGATGCCCCGCAGGGTGATGCCGTGATTCCCCAGTACGTTGCGGTCGTACTTCAGGTGATGTCCGAGCTTGCCGTGGTCCGTGGACTCCAGCCACGGCTTCAGGCGCTCCAGCGTCGCGTCGAACGGTAGCTGCGGGTCCGCATCCGGCCCGGTATGGGCGAGCGGCAGGTAGTACGCGGTACCCGGATCGAACGCGAACGACATGCCTACCAGTTCGGCACGCATCGCATCCAGGCTGGTGGTCTCGGTGTCGAAGGCCACGCGCTCGGCCTTGTCCAGACGCTCCAGTAGCCCAGCGAAATCGGCCTCTTCGCGAACGGTCTGGTAGCTCCCCTGTGCCTTCGCTGGCCCGGGGTTGTCGCCTGCGGCCTCGCCGTTGCCGCCCTCCAGTTCCGCACGCCAGCGAGTGAAGCCGTAGCGGCGCACCATCTCCAGCAGGCGGTCATGGTCCGGCTCCTGGATCGCGAGGTCGTCGGGGCCGACATCCAGCGGGACATCGCGCTTGACCGTGATCAGCTCGCGCGAGGTCGGCAACCGGTCGGTGGCCGCGCGCAGGTTCTCGCCGATCTTGCCGCCGATGGCGTTGGCCTGTTCGAGGATGGTATCGAGGTCGCCGTACTTCGCGATCCACTTGGCCGCGGTCTTCGGGCCGACCTTGTCGACGCCCGGGATGTTGTCGACGCTGTCGCCCATGAGCGCGAGATAATCGACGATCTGCTCCGGGGCGACGCCGAACTTCTCCTGCACGCCGTCCGGGTCCAGGGTGACGCCGCTCATGGTGTTCACCAGCGTGATGCGGTCATCCACCAGCTGGGCGAGATCCTTGTCGCCGGTGGAGATCACCACCGCGTGGCCGGCGCGCGCCGCCTGGTCGGCCAGGGTCGCGATCACGTCGTCGGCCTCGACGCCCCCGACGCACAGCAGCGGCAAGCCCATCGCCCGGACCAGCTCGTGCAGGGGCTCGATCTGGGCCGCCAGCTCATCCGGCATCGGGGGGCGGGTGGCCTTGTATTCGGGGTAGATGTCGTCGCGGAAGGTCTTGCCCTTGGCGTCGAACACCACCGCCATGTGCTCCGGCCCGTAGTCCGCGCGCAGCTTGCGCAGCATGTTGGCCACACCGATCATCGCGCCGGTCGGGGCGCCATCCGGCGCGGTCAGTGGCGGCAGGGCGTGGAACGCGCGGAACAGGTAGGACGAGCCGTCGACCAGGACGAGGGGCGGTTGCGACATGCAGGCGGAATCCGGACAGGGAACGCGCGCCATTCTACAGGGCTGGCCGTGAGGCGCCCATTCGTGCGGGCCATTTGTATGGATACGTTTGTATGGACGCGGGGCGCCCGTTACGCTTGAGTCTCCATCCGAGGAACCCGCCGCATGAACAACCGTGAACGTGCCGAACACCCGGGCCTGCGTCCGATTGATGACTCTGCCCTGACCCGCGAAAGCTGGAAGATCTTCCAGATCATGGCGGAGTTCGTGGAGGGCTTCGAGCGCCTGGCGCACATCAAGCCCTCGGTCAGCATCTTTGGTTCTGCCCGCTTCCCCCCGGAGCATCGCTATTACCAGCTGGGCGAGACGACCGCGCGCCAGCTGTCGGATGCCGGCTTTGCGGTGGTCAGCGGCGGCGGTCCGGGCATCATGGAGGCGGCCAACAAGGGGGCCTTCGGCGGGCGCTCGCCCAGCATCGGCCTGAACATCCAGCTACCCCACGAGCAGAGTGCGAATGATTACCAAGACGTGGGACTGGGCTTTCGCCACTTCTTTTCGCGCAAGGTGATGTTCGTGAAGTATGCATCCGCCTACGTGGTCCTGCCGGGCGGCTTTGGCACGCTGGACGAGCTGGCGGAGATCCTGACGCTGGTGCAGACCGGCAAGACTCGGCGTATTCCCGTGGTCCTCGTGGGCAGCGAGTTCTGGAAGGGGCTGCTCGACTGGTTCCAGGACACCCTGGTGGAACAGGGCACCATCGACCAGGAGGACCTGCAGCTATACTCGTTGGTAGATTCGCCGGAGGATGTGGTGAGCGCGATCTTCGAGCACTACGAGACGCGCAGCTTCGAGCCGTCCGCGGAAGAAAAGAAACGACTGATGGAGCTGTGATGATGACCCCGACCCGCCTGAGCCTGCCCCTGTCGCTGCTGGCGGCCCTGCTGCTGGTGCCCGGTTCGGCGCTGGCGCAGGAAGACCGCGAGTGGGGGGATGCCCCGCCGCCGCCGGAACTGGACGAGGCTGCCGATCCGCCGCCCCCGGTGCTGGACGAGCGCGCCCGCGAGCAGCGCTCCCTGGAAGAGGCCGACATCATCATTATCGAGCGCGATGGCGAGACGCGGCGCGAATACCGCATGGGCGGCCAGCTGGTGATGGTCGAGGTTACGCCTGCGGTCGGCCCGACCTACTACCTCATCGATACCACCGGCGATGGCACGCTGGATGGTCGCCGCAACGAGCTGGATCCCGACTTTGTACCCCCGTCCTGGGTGATTTTCCGATGGTAATGAATGAATCCGAAATTCAGCGCTGCGGCGAGCTTGCCGATCTGGCACTGACGGTCGGTCCCGAGGGGCCGGAACTCGACGGCCGGCCGGTGCAGTGCCTGCGCCTGCCGGCTGCTGCGGCGCCGTCTCTTGAGCAGGCACTCGGCGAGGTCCCTGCTGGCTGTGGCCGTGTGATCGGCCGGGGTACGGATGATGCGGCCGGGCAGGTGATCCTGGTGCTCGAGCGTGGCCAGGCCATTCAGGGCACGGTCGCGGCCGAGGGGCCTGGCAGCCTGGAGGCCCTGGGCGAGCGCGCGGCCGACTGGCAGGGCCGCCACACGGCCGGCGCCCTGCCCGCTGGAGACGGCTACCGCCGCGGCGTGCTGCAGCAGAGGATGCGCGAGCGTGCGGACACAATCACGTCTTCGCTGGATGCCGAATCGCGGACGATCCTGGATGCCGAACTGCACCATCAGGGGCTGTACCGTTTCGAGGACCTGCCGCTGGCGGGAAGCGTCTGGCAGACGGTCCGCATCTATCCGGAGGGCGCCGGCCTGGCCGATCTGGTCCTCCCGCCCGCGCCGGTGCCGGCCTTCTGGCAGGTCGCACGGCTCGCCCTGGCGGTCGCCGTGGATGACGCGGGGCGGCCGGATGCCGAGGGCTACCGGGCGTTGCTGTCCGGATATAACGGACGGCGGCCGTTGACCGCCATCGAGCGAGGGGCGGCGCCAACCCTGCTGCGCCTGGCTGCGCTGGACGACTGGCTTGCCGCACTGGAGGCCGGGGCCGATGGGCGCACCGAGCGCGAACGGCTGGCAGCCCTTCAGGCAGAAGCGGCTCGCTTGCAGGGTATCTGGGTTCGCGCCGCGGCTTGAGGGCCCAGTCGGCCCGCACTGACGTGTGGGGCGCCTGGGCCAGTCGTTCGCAAACACAACGAGGCGGGGTCGTGGATCCGTGCCTTCCAAGGAGGAAAGCCCATGTTCCGAATCGCTGTCTGGCTGGCGTTGCCCCTGGCCGCCCTTCTCGCCCCTGCGCTCCTGAGTGCCGACGTCTATCGCTGGACCGACGATCAAGGCAATGTCCACTTCGGCGACCGCCCCCCCGAGGGGAGCCGTAGCGAATCGGTCGATGTGCGTGAGCCGATGCGGGGCGTGCCGCTGGAGGGCGCGCGCGAGATCCTCGAGCGCCCCGTGCGCCCGCGCGGTCAGCCCGAAGCGGAGGGTGCCTACCAGCGGGTCGCCATCGCGCGGCCGGGGGATGGCGAGGGCGTGCGGGCGAACGATGGCAATGTGACCGCGGAGCTCGAGATTGAACCGGCGCTTGACGCCGATGCCGGCCACCGCGTGGTCTGGTTGCTGGACGGGGAGGCCGCCGGCGAGGGGGCCTCGACGAGCGCGACCTTCCAGGGCCTGAACCGCGGTGCCTATACCCTGCAGGCGCGGGTCGTGGACGAGTCGGGTCAGGAACTGGGCGCCAGCGATACCATCGAGTTCAACGTGCTGCGCATGGCCATCCCGCGCAGTCAGCAACAGCAGCAACGGCCCCAGCAGTTTCCGTCGGGCGGAGCACCGCAGGCACCGCAGGCTCCCCGGGCGCCGCAGCCGGTGACGCCTGGCCCGAATTGACGCCGGCACTCGCATAGCGCACCGAAGTGGTGCGGTTGACGCCCCAGAGTGGTGCTATTATTGCACCACTCTGGGGCGTTTCGGTTTCAAGGGTGTCGGCGGCCAGGCTTCTGGTGTGACGCAGCCCTCGGCTTCAGCGTCCCGCCCGGCGATTTTCGCTTGGCGCGATTCCTGCTTGAGGCCTTTCGATGACTACGCCCGCTGCCAATCCCGGTATGACCACCCCGCCCTGGTGGGACGACCTCTCCACGGCCGTGCTGGTGACCGATGCGGAACTGCGCCTGCTCAGCCTGAACAGTGCGGCCGAGGTCCTGCTCGGGCTTAGCCGCGAACGCATCGTCGGTCACGGACTGGGGCAATGGCTCAAGCTGGACCGGAATCTGGCCAACCGCCTGCGTTCGGCGCTGACCCTGGATCAGCCGATCACGCTGCGTGCCCGTCAGATGGAGCCCCTCCGAGCCGACAGCTTCCTGGCCGACGTGATCATCACGCCACTGCACGCCGCCGGCGAGCGGCCGGGCCAGCTGCTGTTCGAACTGAACGCCATCGACCGCCACGAGCGCATCAGCCGCGAGGAACAGTTGCAGAAGCAGCAGGCGATCACCCGTGCAGTGACGCGCGGGCTGGCGCACGAGATCAAGAACCCGCTGGGCGGGCTGCGCGGCGCGGCGCAGTTGCTCGCCAGCGAGCTGGACGACTCGGGCCTCAAGGAATACACCCAGATCATCATTCGCGAGGCGGACCGGCTGCGCAGCCTGGTCGACCGCATGCTGGGGCCGAACAACATGCCGCGGCGCGAGGCCGTCAATCTGCACGAGGTCCTGGAGCACGTCCGGGGCCTGGTCAGCGTGCAATTGCCGCTGGGGCTGAAGATCCGCGGCGACTACGACCCCAGTATTCCCGACGTGCAGGCGGATCGCGACATGCTGGTGCAGGCCATCCTCAACCTGGTGCAGAACGCGGTGCATGCACTGGAAGACGGGGGGCAGATCACCCTGAGCTCGCGGATCCTGCGCCAGTACACGATCTCCGGGAAGCGCCACCGGCTGGTGGCCAAACTGAGTGTGCGCGACAACGGTCCCGGCATCCCGGAGGAGATCCGCGAACGCATCTTTTTCCCGATGGTCACCGGGCGCGCCGAGGGCACCGGGCTGGGGCTGCCGATTGCCCAGAGCCTGATCCAGCTGCATGACGGCTTGATCGAATGCCATTCGCGCCCGGGGGCGACCTCATTCGACATCCTGCTTCCTATTGATTCCCCCCAGGGCCGGGAGGAGACGCACTGATGGAACCCATCGTCTGGATCATTGACGACGACGACTCGATTCGCTGGGTGCTGGAACGCGCCCTCCAGCGTCACGCGATTGCCGTGCGCGGCTTCGAGACCGCGGACGCTGCCTGGGCGGCGCTCGAGCGGGATCCGGTCCCGGACACCATCGTCGCCGACATCCGCATGCCGGGCCTGAACGGGCTGGATTTCCTCGCCCGCATGCAGACCCGCCCGGATCCGCCGCCGGTCATCATCATGACCGCCTTCTCCGATCTGGAGAGCGCGGTGGGCGCTTACCAGACCGGGGCCTTCGAGTACCTGCCCAAGCCGTTCGACGTGGACGAGGCCGTGGCCCTGGTGCAACGCGCGCTGGAGGCGCGCCGTGCCGGGCAGGAGAACGGCCCCGCCGGTCCCGAGATCGAGGAGACCCCGATCATCGGCGAGGCCCCGGCCATGCAGGAGATGTTCCGTGCCATCGGACGGCTCTCGCGCAGCAATATCACCGTGCTGATCAATGGCGAATCCGGTACCGGCAAGGAGCTGGTCGCGCGGGCCCTGCACCAGCACAGCCCGCGCGCCGACCAGCCGTTGATCGCGCTGAACACCGCGGCCATCCCCAAGGATCTGCTGGAAAGCGAACTGTTCGGTCACGAACGCGGCGCGTTCACCGGGGCCAACCAGAGTCGCAAGGGCCGCTTCGAGCAGGCCGATGGCGGCACCCTGTTCCTCGACGAGATCGGCGATATGCCGTTCGACCTGCAGACGCGTCTGTTGCGGGTGCTGTCCGATGGCACGTTCTACCGTGTGGGCGGGCATACCCCGATCCGGGTGGACGTGCGCATCATCGCCGCGACCCACCAGGACCTCGAAGAACGCGTCCGCGCGGGCTTGTTCCGCGAGGATTTGTTCCACCGCCTGAACGTGATCCGCATCCACGTGCCCTCCCTGCGCGAGCGGCCGGAGGATATCCCGTTGCTGGTACAGCACTTCATGGCCGAGGTCGCTCAGGAACTGGGGGTGGAGGCCAAGACCATGCGCCCCGAGGTGGTCGCGGAGCTGCAGCGCCTGCCGTGGCCGGGCAACGTCCGCCAGCTGGAAAACACCTGCCGCTGGCTCACCGTGATGGCGTCGGGCCGCGAGGTGCACCTGGATGACCTGCCGGCCGAGTTGCACCAGCCGACCGAGAGCCGTGCCGAGCCCGGGAGTGCCCCGGTCCGTGTCGCTGCCGGTCCGCGGGACTGGACCGCCGAACTCGCCCAGGTCGCCCGTCAGCACTGGCAGCGCGGTGATCACGACCTGCTGGGCTCGGTCCTGCCGCAGATGGAACGCACGGTGATCCGCGAGGCCCTGAACGCGACCGGTGGTCACCGCCAGCAGGCGGCCGCCCTGCTTGGGTGGGGCCGCAACACCCTCACTCGCAAGATCCAGGAGCTCGGCCTCGACGACGAGTAGGTCTTTTCACCGCGAAGGCACGAAGAAGGGCAAGGGCGATTTAACCCCAGAGATCACGGAGGACACGGAGAAAACCAGGGATCGTTTTGTTACGGGTAGGATGCGTTGAGCCATGCGAAACGCATCCTACCCCTCTGAAAAATTGGCGCCTTTCTCCGTGTCCTTCGTGGTCAACAGGCTCTTTAGTGAACCGGCCTTTCAGGTGGTGGGATCCTGCGGAGCGGGCGGGGCGCAGGCGGAAACGGCACCGTTCAGTTGCAGGGTGCCGGTCAGGTCGCGCACGTGCGTGTAGCCGTGGCGGTCCATGTAGTCGCTGATGCCGTGCAGGATCTTCGGCAGGCACAGTGCGTCGTAGAACAGGCCCGTGCCCACGCCCACGGTGCTGGCGCCGGCGATCAGGAATTCCAGCGCGTCGGTGGCATTCATCACGCCGCCCTGGCCGATGATCGGCACGTTGTGCGGCGCGGCCACCTGATAGACCTGCTGCACCTTCAGCAGCGCGATCGGCTTGATCGCCGGGCCGGACAGGCCGCCCTGGTTGTTGCCGATGACCGCGCGTCGGTTTTCCACGTCCACTGCCATCCCCATCAGGGTGTTGATGACCGCAAAGGCGTCGGTGCCGGCCTCGATGCAGCGCCGGGCGTTCTCGGCGATGTCGGTCTGGTTGGGCGAGAGCTTGGTGATCAGCGGCTTGGAGGTGACCTTGCGGCAGGCCTCGACCACCCGGGCGGACATGTCCGGGTCATTGCCGAAGGCGACGCCGCCTTCCTTCACATTGGGGCAGGAGATGTTGATCTCGATGGCGTCGATCGGCGAGTCGTCGAAGCGTCGGGTGACCTCGATGTACTCCTCGAGGGTGGAGCCCGAGACGTTGGCGAAGAAGCGCGTCTCGTCGAAATCCAGCTGCGGCAGGGTGTGGTCCACCACGTGGTCGACCCCGGGATTCTGCAGGCCGATGGCGTTCAGCATGCCGTCCGGGGTTTCGTAGACGCGATGCGGGGCGTTGCCCAGGCGTGCGGCGCCCGTGGTGCCCTTCAGGCAGATGGCCCCGGCATCGCGGTTGGAGAAACCCGCCACGCGGGTGTATTCCTCGCCAAAGCCGACACAGCCGGACAGCAGCACCAGCGGCGTGTTCAAATGCAGGCCGCAGAATTCCAGGGCCAGCCGCGGATCGGTGCGCGAATCACTCATGCTTCACATCGTCCTCTATGAACCGGAGATCCCGCCGAACACGGGCAATATCATTCGTCTGGCGGCCAATACCGGGGCGGCGCTGCACCTGATCCACCCGCTCGGCTTCGAGCTGGACAGTGCGCGGGCGCGCCGCGCCGGGCTCGACTATCACGAGCTGGCCCGGGTGCAAGAGTATGACAGCCTCGACCAGTGGCGGGAATCGGTGCAGCCTGGCCGGGTGTTCGCCATGACCACGCGCGGGCAGGCCCGCTACGACGCCCCGACCTTCCGCGATGGCGATGCCTTGTTGTTCGGCCCGGAGACGCGCGGTCTGCCGGAGTCGGTCCTGGAGACCCTGCCGCCGGAGCATCGCCTGCGTCTCCCGATGCGCGAGGGCAGCCGCAGCCTCAACCTCTCCAATGCCGTCGCGGTGGTGGTCTACGAGGCCTGGCGCCAGCTGGGGTTTCCCGGCGGCGCATGATCCCAACCTGGCGGGATGGGCACGGCCTGCGGGATTGCACTACCCTCGGAAGAAAGCACCCGCGCCGTCCGTCTTTCGAGGGCGATCGCGTCCGTACGTCCACCACGAGAGGTTTCCGATGTTTCCAGTGCTGCGTTCTTTCTGTCTGCTGGCCGCCACGGCCCTGATCTCGGCCCCGCTGGCGGCCGATGAACCCACCGGTTCCGACAACTGGTGGTGGGACGACGACTGGTGGGAGGACGGGGTCATGTACGCCGATCTCGAAAACCACGAGGTGGCGATCGAACGCATCGAATACGAGCGCGATGGCATCGGCATTCCGGCGATGGTCGCCCGTCCGGCGGACGGTGAGGACTATCCCGCAATCCTCTGGACCCATGGCCGGCGCGGCCTGGACGATCTGGCCGAACTGCACGTGAAGCGCCTGGCCGCGCGCGGCTTCGTCGTGCTGGCGCCGGATCTGTACACCGGCCGCTTTATGGAGAGTCATCCGTTGGACCATGACTACGAGCTGGAAGGTGACCTGAACCAGGGCCTGGACGTGCTGTTGGAGCGCGAGGACATCATTGGCAATCGCGCCTGCCTGCTCTCCATCACCCGTGGCGGCTACAAGGCGCTCAAGGTCGCCGTCACCTTCGAGCGCCAGGTCGAGGATGTCGCCTGCTGGGCCGGCTACTACCCGCACCTGCAGGACCCGAACCTGGGCGAGCCGCACCAGGTGTATCGCTACGCCAACGAGGTCAACGAGCTCGAGATCCCGATGATGATCCTGATCGGGGACGAGGAGCAGTACCAGCGCCACCGCACCGCGCGCATGGCCGCCGACGGCCTCGCAAGCCGCGGGGGCGAAGTGCACTGGATCGAATACCCGGGCGTGGGCCGCGGCTTCGACTTCCGCAACGGCAACAACCGCACCTTCGCCGACGACCTCGCATCGCGCGACGCCATGATCCGCGTCACCCGCTTCGTCAATCAGCACCTGCGCGACTGACCTCGCTGCCGTCCGCGAGCTGGGCACCAACGAAAAAGGCCCCGCCGGCGCGTAATCCGGCAGGGCCTGGGGTGGTAGACACCCCGGCGGTCCTGGCCGTCGGGGTGTCCGTGCTACGGCGTTAGAAGTCGTAGCGCATGCCGATCGACAGTGCCGTGGCCGTCTGGCCGAGGGGATTGGCATCGTCGGGGTTGGCACTGCGGGCCGCACTCCAGGGGCTCAAGGCGGAGTTCGCGTCGTTGTCGACCATTGCGACGTTGCCGTAGAAACGCAGGTCACTGTCGACACGGTATTCGAGGCCAAGCGCATACATGGTGGCGTCGGCATCGTCCAGATCGGAATCCAGCTGGAAGGCGTGGCCGTTCAGGTACATGTTCGATGTCAGGCGGAACTGCCCGCCCAGGCCGTACACATCTGCTTCGTCGCCATTGGTAGTTTCCGAGTTCTGGTAGAAGGCACCCATGCGGAAGGCCGGCGTGATGCGGTAGCCAACGGCCAGGCGCCAGGCATCCGGATCCATCGCGCCGTCTTCCTGTTTTTCGTAGGCCAGGGCACCGGTCAGGTCGCCCATGTTGAGATTCAGCGAGGTGGAGTAGGCCTTGTTGGTCGCACCGTCCACGGTGGAGGCATCGCCGGTCTCGTTGGAGTACTGGATGTTCCAGGTCAGGCCGCCGAAGCTGGGGGTCTGGTAGTGGATGCTGTTGTTGAAGCGCTCGTCGAAACGTCCGGTCTGGGCGCGTGAGCGAGTCAGGTTGCGCATATCGCCGACCTGATCGCCGAAGAAGTTGGCCGGGCCACGGGCGCGCTTGAGCGGGGTGTCGAACTTGCCGATCCGCAGCATGCCCCACTCTGAACCCTTCAGGCCCACAAAGGTGTCGCGGGTCGCGAAGTTTGTGCCGTTGGTGTCGAAATCGATCTGCTGCTCGATCTGGAACATGCCGACCAGCTGTTCGCGGAATTCGCGCTTGCCCTTGAAGCCCAGGCGGCTGGAATTGCTCGAGACGTTGAATTCGTTGTATTCGGCGCCGTCATCCAGGATGTCGGCGGACAGGTGGGCGCGGCCGTACAGCGTCCAGTCGGCGGTGGCCAGGGCCGGGACGACCAGGCCGGCGGCGATCAGGCTGGTCAGCAGGTGCTTGCGGTTCATGGATTTCTCCCCTATTTGCGTTTGAACGTTGGCGAGACGCGAGTGCCTCTCGACAGGGCGCAAGCATGGGGAGGCCGGGTGACGCCCCGGTTAAGCTGCGATGAAGATCGCGTTAAAAGGCAACACTGTTGTGTAGACGCAACGGCTATCCGGGGGAACCGGTCGAAGCGTGCCCGGTCTGCTCAGGCAAGGGCGACACGATCTGCCCGAATGTCGAACACACGTCAGGGGAAGAAGATCATGACGACATCCGTAAAGGCGCTGGCCACGGTCGTGGCGTTCACACTGGCGGGTATGGCGAACGCCCAGGCCACCCCGGTGGGTGTGGCGCAGGGGCTGGATGCGGACGAGCGGGTCCTGGTGCATGCCAAGGGCATGGCCGCCGAGGATGCGTTCATGGTGTTGGGGGCGCTGACCGTCAAGGGCCGCTTGATGCGCGACAGCGAGCTTGGCCATGAGGGCTACCGGCCGGATCTGTCGGAGGATCCCATGCAGTCCGTCGGCCAGACCTGGCTGGAGCTGCTGGATACCGTGCACGGCCGGCTGGTCGACGACGGCCGCATCCGGGCGCATGCAGGGGGTGATGACGAGGCGGCCCCGGCGGTCTATGCCGATGCGGCCTACCTCTATCACATGCATCACAGCGCCGGGCGTTTCGAGCATCTCGGTCTGTACGACGAGCTGACGCATACGCCCTCGCCATTGATCTCTATCCTCACCAGCCATGTCGTCAACGAGCGCCACGCCGACGGGGTCATGCATGCGGCGAATGATTCCGAAGCCGACGGCTTCGCCTACGGGCTGGACGCGCTGCATGCCGCGACGTACGCCTGGGTGCGCCAGGACAAACCGGGTGGCGCAGAGGATATGGGTAAGATGGAGCGTGCCGCGCTGGAGGGCTGGCTGGGCCACTCGCGCGAGGATCTGGTGGAGGTCGCCCGGGCCATGGCCGAGGCTGCGGAGGCGGCATGGGACGCGGAGGCCGGCATCTATCAGCTTGACCAGGGCGCGGAGTGGTCGCTGGACCAGATCGGAGCGATGTTGCGCGGCCACAAGGCGCTCTACGAGATGCTGTACCTGTACGGTGACTCGGCGGATGCCGAACGCGCCGCGACCCTGGCGGATCGCGCCGCAGCCATTGCCGGTGCGGTAATGGCGGGCCATGGCCCGATGCGCGACTGGGGCCTTCCGGCCCGGCTGAAATTCGAGGACGGCAATGCCCGAGCAGCCGCCGATTACGTGGATACCGCGGCGCAGTGGCGTTTCGTGCATCAGCTGACTGGCGGCTTCTCGCTACTGCGCGAGCGTGAGGGCACCGCGGGCCTGATCGGCGAGCGCACCCCGGAGCTGGAAGGCCAGGTGGGACGTGCGATCGACCGGTTGTTGTTGGGTGCGCTGGACTACCAGCTGGAGGACGGGACGATCCCCGCGGCCCTCAGTTACGCCGATGGGCGCGTCATCGACCCCCGGGTGACCACACGGTCGGTCGCGGCCTTCGTGCAGGCCGTTGGCAATGGCTACCGCATCGGGGAAGCGTTCGATCGGCCCGGCGCCTGGGAAGAGGGTTCTCCTCTGGCGGAGCGCAGCCGCGCGTTGTATGACGCCTTCCTCGGCCATGGCGAGCTCCTGACCGAACGGCTGATTCTCCGGGAGTAACGGCAGCGTGCCGAAGCGGTTGCTCAGTGCGAGTGGCCGGGATGCCCGTGGCGCATTCAGCGGGGCCGTCCTGGTGCTTCCCCTGGCAGGCTTGGGGCTCGCCCCGGCATGGGCGGAGGATGAGGCGCCGCCGAGGCTCGATCCGGTCGAGATCACGGTGACGGCGCCGCGCCTGGCGACCCCGCTGGCGGATCTGCCGGCGGCGGTCAGCCGGGTCGACGAGCGCCAGGCCACCGAGGGGCGCCAGGGCCTGCAGCTGGACGAGGCGCTCAACCGTGTGCCGGGGCTGTTCGCGCAGAACCGCTACAACTTTGCCCAGGATGCGCGAATCTCGATCCGCGGGTTCGGTTCACGCGCCCCGTTCGGGGTGCGTGGACTGCGCATCCTGCAGGACGGGATCCCCGAGACCACGCCGGACGGGCAGTCGCAGGTGGATGCGATCGACCTGCTGAATCTGCGCGACATCGAGGTTCTGCGCGGGCCCAGCGCGGCGTTGTACGGCAATGCCTCCGGCGGCGTGATCGCTGCGCGCACCCGCGACGGGCGGGATCCGCGCGGCTTCGGCGGCGGGGTGCTGCTGGGCAGCTACGGTTATCGGCGCGCCGAAGCGGTGGCGGAGCAGAACCATGGGACCCACCGCTATTCCCTGACCGCACATGATTTCACCATCGACGGCTACCGCGAACAGTCCACCGCCGAGAAGCGCTATCTGCGCCTGCACACCACCTCGGAGCTGGACGCGGGTACGCTCAATTTCCATCTACGCTATCTGGACGCGCCGCGTACCGACGACCCCGGCGGTCTGACCCGCGAGGAGATGGAGACGAACCGGCGTGCCGCCGCGCCGCTGTCCACGGCGCTGGACAGCACCCAGTCCGCCGAACAGCTGACCACGGGCCTGCAATGGGAACAGCCCCTGGCCGGGGGTGAGCTGCGTCTGGGTGGCTTCTGGACCCAGCGCGACTATGCGCAGCAGTTGCCCTTCCCCGGGGATTCCCGCGTCGCCTACGAGCGCGATTTCTTTGGAGTCAATGCCCAGTACGAGCGCGATATCGGGCCGACCCGCGTGCTGACCGGTGTTGATCTGGAGGAGCAGCGCGACGACCGGACCCGGCGCTGTACCGACATTCAGGGAGCCGCGAACTGCCCGGGTGGCACGCCTTCGATCGGCGACCTGACGTTGGATCAGCGTGAACAGGCGCGCTCTCGCGGGGTATTTGTCCAGACCGATACCGCACTCGGGTCGGACTGGAACCTGGTGGCCGGCGCCCGTCACGATCGTATTCGCATGTCCATCGACGATCACTTCGTCGAGCGGTTTGACGACGGTAATGACGTCACGGACCGATCAGGCCGGCGGACCTTTGACGAGACCAGCGGCATGGCCGGGCTGATCTGGCACTTCCGGCCCGAGTATCGCGCCTACGTGAATGTGGCGACCAACTTCGAGACCCCGACCTTCACCGAGTTTGCCAATCCGGAGGGCGGAGGCGGCTTTAATCCCGAGGTCGACCCACAACGGGCGCGCAGTATCGAGGTCGGTATCCGGCGCGAGAATCCGCAGCTCTCCTGGGAGGCCTCGGTCTACGCTACCCGGGTGCGCGACGAGCTGTCGCCGTACCAGCTTGAAGGTCAGGGCGACCGGACGTTCTATACCAACGCCGGGCGCACGGCCCGCGATGGCGTTGAGCTAAGCGCAGACTGGCCGTTGAACCCACAGTGGACCCTGAGCGCCGCTGCAAGCCTCAATCGTTTCCGTTTTCGCGAGTTCGAGGATGCCGAGGGTGTTCGCCATGACGGCAACCGGATGCCGGGGCTGCCGCGCGAGCAGTTGTTCGTCGAGGCCGACTGGCGCGACGGCCCCTGGTTCGTGACCGTGGACGCGCTGCATGTGGGGTCGCGTTACGCGGACAACGCGAACACGGAGAAGGTGGGGCCGCAGACGACGCTGAACCTGCGCGCCGGCCGGTTCTGGCAGCAAGGCGATACCCGCGCCGAGGCCTTCGTCGCTGCCAATAACCTGCTGGATGGGGGCCACGTCGACAACATCCGGATCAATGCAAACTTTGGACGCTATTACGAACCCGCGCCGGGCCTGACGCTGATGGCGGGGGTGCGGATGTACTTCGGGCAATGAGCGGGGAGGGGGGCGGTGCGGTTCGCTGCGCTCACGGCACCCTACGATCTGCGGGTCCGGAAGCATCATCGTAGGATGCGCTGAGCGTAGCGAACCGCATCAACACACGTGTCCGACTAATCACGTCGCCCCGGTTCCTCCGGCGGCTGTCTTGGCTCGATCTCGTCCAACCGCCCCTGCTCGATCTTGCGCAGGGTCTCCGGGTCGGTCTCGTCGTCGTCCTCCCAGGAGGATCGGCGCGCCGGAGGTAACGGGTCACGCCGGTACAGGAGCCCGCCACAGACCGCGCCCACCACCGCGCCGAACAGGTGTGCCTCGAACGACACCTTGGGACCACTGGGGAACACGCCCCACAGCATGCTTCCGTAAAGGAACAGGATGATGATGGCGAGCGCGATGGACAGCGCATCGCGGCGGCGAATCCCGATCACGACCGCGAAGAACATCAGACCGTGGGTAAGGCCGGACGCCCCGATGTGCAGCCCCTCGCGGGCAAACAGCCACACGCCCAGTCCACCCATCAGCCAGATCAGCGGCACCGCCGTGCGCGTGGCCTGGGGAAAGCCGTAGAGGGTCAGCATGCCTAGCACCCAGAGGGTCGGGACATTGGCCAGCAGGTGGCCCCAGGAGCCGTGGATCAGCGGCGAGGTGATGATGCCCAGCACCCCGACCGCGTCGCGCGGGAGGATGCCCAGGCGTGACCAGTCACCGCCGGTCAGCTCCTGCAGCGCGTGGATCGCGATCAGGATGCCGGCCCCGAGCATGGGCCACATCAGGGCGCGCCGAATGCGCTCGCGTTCGGCCCTGGGATCGGTCGGGGGTGCCGGCCGGCGCAGATTCATCATGCGCCTAGCCTGCCACGCTCGGGCACGAGGTCCAATCTCTCTGGCTCCCGGGCGCAGCCCCTGGCACCGTCATTGCGAGGCCCCGCAGGGGCCGTGGCAACCTCCCAAAGCTGGCACCGAGTCGGGAGCCGGTGGTTCCGGATGGCGGTTACTCGCTCCGCACGCCCTTCGGGCCGGCCTGCGGCCGTTCAACCCAGCTCCGCTGCTTTTGTGCCGCGTCGCCTTCGGCTCCTCGCAATGACGGTGCCGAAGGCGAAAGGCGGGATTAGTGCCCGCCCGGCCCCAGGTCGGCGCCCTTGTCGTGCAGGGCGAGCTTGTCGTGGAGTTCGCCGCTCTCGCCGTGCGGGGCTTTCACGTCGACTTCCATGCCGTTGCGGCGGAACTTGCCGACCACCTTGTCGATCGCGGCCACGGCCGAGCTGTCCCACAGCGAGGCGCGGGTCAGGTCGATCTCGACGTTATGGATGCCTTCGCGGTAGTCAAAGCTGTCGATGAACTTGTCCACGGCGACGAAAAAGAGCTGGCCGCGCACGGTGTAGATGCGGGTCTTGCCGTCCTCCGACAGGTCACTCTTCACTTCCACCGCCTTGACCATCTTGCGTGCGAAGAAGATCGCGGCGAGCAGCACGCCGGCGAACACGCCCATCGACAGGTCGTGGGTGATCACGGTGACCGCGACGGTCACGATCAGCACCACGGCATCGGTGCGCGGCAGCTTGTGCAGCGTGGTCAGCGAGCCCCAGTCGAAGGTGGCGATGGAGACCATGATCATCACCGCGACCAGCGCGGCCATCGGGATGATGGAGACCAGATCGCCCAGCACCAGGATGAAGAACAGCAGGAACAGGCCGGCCGACAGGGTCGACAGCCGACCGAGACCGCCGGACTTGATGTTGATGACCGACTGGCCAATCATCGCGCAGCCGGCCATGCCGCCGAAGAAGCCGGTGACGATGTTGGCGATGCCCTGGCCCTGGGCTTCGCGGTTCTTGCCGGAGGGGGTGTCGGTCAGGTCATCGAGGATCGAGGCCGTCAGCAGCGACTCCAGCAGACCAACGATCGCCAGCGCGAAGGCGGTCGGGAAGATGATCTGCAGGGTCTCCAGGTTCCACGGGATGTCCGGGAACAGGAACACCGGCAGGCCGGAGGGCAGGTCGCCCATGTCACCGACTTCCAGCGTGGGCATGCCCATGTAGTAGACGACGGCGGTCAGCGCGATGATGGCGACCAGCGGTGGCGGCAGCAGTTTCGGGTAGCCCGGGATCATCGGCAGGCCGTAAAGGATGATCAGGCCGGCGGCGACCAGCGCCCACATGGTGGTGTCGCCGTCGACCAGGTAGGGCACCTGGGAGAGAAAGATCAGGATCGCCAGCGCGTTGACGAAGCCGACCAGCACGGTGCGCGGTATGAACATCATGTAGCGCGCGAGCTTGGCCCACGAGAACAGGAGCTGGATGAGCCCGGTCAGGATGGTGGCCGCCAGCAGGTACTGCAGCCCGTGCTCGGCCACCAGCGTGACCGTGAGCAGGGCCATCGCCCCGGTTGCCGCCGAGATCATTCCGGGCCGCCCGCCGGCGAAGGCGATCACCACCGCCATGGTGAACGAGGCGTACAGGCCCACGCTCGGGTCCACGCCGGCGATGATGGAGAAGGCAATGGCCTCGGGGATCAGAGCCAGCGCGACCACGATCCCGGCGATCAGGTCGCCGCGGACGTTGAAGAACCAGACCTTGCGCTGGCGGGACAGGAAGTCTTGTATGGTCTGCTGCACGTTGCGTTCCCCAATACCGGTGCGCGCCGAAGCCGACCAGGGTCGGGATCAACGGGTGAACGAACAGGTACCAGAGACTTTGGGAGGCGCGGATCCACGCGAAGGGTTGGATCGGCGTTTCCCCGGGAAGTAGCCGGGCCCGGTTGCCACCAGTGGATGGCGCGGTTGCAAGCGGTTCGGTGCCAGTACAGACTGAGAACCGCTCAGGAAAGGCGCGAAATTGTACCACTCTATTAGTCGGTTCTGAAGTTTTCATGACCCCGGGCGCGTACGCCGGGTCGGTTTCATGCGATCACAAAGGGGATCCCCATGCTGCAGCGCGTCATCATCGCCATCGACTTCTCGCCCGCTTCGGCCTCGGCCCTGGCGATTGCCCGCCAGCACTGCCCGGGGGCGAAGAAGCGGTTGCTCTATGTGATGAAGCCGTCGGACGTGGCCGGTCCCAGCTCTGCCGGTGCGTTCAGTGGTGCGGGCTCGTCGCCGCTGAACGCGAAGGACATGCGCAATGCTGCGGAGGAGAAGGTGCGTGCCCAGATGCAGGAGTGGGCCGAGGCAGACGACGACGTCGCCATCGCCGTGGGCAGCGCCCCCGAGGAAATCTCGCGCCACGCCGAGGAGTGGGGTGCGGACATGATCGTGATGGGGACCCGTGGGCGCAGCCAGATCTCCAACATGCTCTCCGGTTCTGCCACCGAGTGGCTGGTGCGCAATGCGCGCCTGCCGGTGCTGGTGGTGCACGACGTGCCGCTGTCCGACTCGATGAAGGAAAAGCTGCCGCCGGAAGGCGCCGTCGACTGAAGCGGCTCGCAGCCCTCCCGGCATGCAGAAGGCCCGCTTTCAGCGGGCCTTTCTCGTTCCTGCGGCATGCTCTCGCGATGACGGCTGGTCGGGCGTCAGCCCCCGGTCATGGACATGAAGCGCAGGACTTTCTCCGGGCGCTCGGAGAATTCGTGGCGTTCCGGCTTCAGGTTGATGGCCTGTACCACCAGGTCCTCCAGTTCCGAATCGGTGCAGCCCTCGCGCAGGTAGGGGCGCAGGTTCAGGCTGTGGTCGTTGCCGAGGCAGGTGTAGATGGTGCCGTCCACCGACAGGCGCACGCGGTTGCAGGTATCGCAGAAGTGCTGCGAGATCGGGGTGATGAAGCCGATGCGCACATCGGTATCCGGGATCTGCATGTAGCGCGCCGGGCCACCCCCGGGCATCACGCCGGGCACCAGGTTGTAACGCGGCTCCAGGCGGGCACGCACATCCTGCAGGTTCACGTAATGGCCCTCTTTCGCCTGGCGGCCCGTGTCGCCCATCGGCATGGTCTCGATGAAGCGCAGGGTGAAGCCGTGCTCGATGCAGAAGTCGACCATGTCCTCGACCTCCGGCTCGTTGATCCCGCCCATCACGACCATGTTGATCTTGATTGGGGCGAGGCCCGCGGCCTTGGAGGCCATCAGCCCGTCCAGCACCTTCTCCAGCTTGCCGCCGGTGATCTCCTTGAAGACCTCGGGCTTGAGCGAATCGAGGCTGACGTTGATCCGGTCGACGCCAGCATCCTTCAGCTCCTGCGCATGGCGCGCCATGCGCGTGGCGTTGGTGGACAGCGAGATATCGTCGATGCCGGGCAGGGCATTCAGGCGCGCGGCCAGATCCGGGAGGTTCTTGCGCACCAGGGGCTCGCCGCCGGTCAGGCGCACGCGACGGGTGCCGAGGCGACCGAAGGCGCCCATCACGCGCTCGATCTCCTCGAAGCTGAGCCAGTGTTCCGGCTCCTCGAAGTCGCGAAAGCCCTTGGGCATGCAGTAGAAACAGCGCAGATCGCAGCGATCGGTGACCGAGAGGCGCACGTATTCGATGCGGCGACCGAAGGCGTCGATCAGGGCGTTTCCTTCCGTGGGGGTGTCGGCGTGTTCCATTGGCGGGCCTGTGACGTCGAGTGGGGCGATATGTTCTGTGGTACACATCGTAGATCATTTTGCGGCCTTTGCCACCCGAACGTGCAAATCATCTGTGGATTCGGGTCACAATAAAAAAAATCTTCACCCGATAATTCTGGCTTATCCGCAAATAGAAAAGACTCGTTGGCAGAATGTGTCCGCTCCGTCCACAATGCGCGATGCATAACTGAACCGAGATCACGAGGTCGCCCCCATGAGCGCGTTGCCCGAATTCGAAAAGCACGGCGAGCAGGAGATCAAGTACACCACCTGCTACATGTGCGCCTGTCGTTGCGGTATCAAGGTTACCGTCCAGGACAACAAGGTCCGCTACATCCAGGGGAATCGGCACCACCCGATCAACAAGGGTGTGCTCTGCGCCAAGGGCAACGCGGGGATCATGAAGCAGCAGTCCCCGGCGCGCCTGCACCAGCCGATGCGCCGCAAGCCGGGCACCGAGCGCGGTGCTGGCGAGTTCGAGCCGATCTCCTGGGACGAGGCGCTGGACACCCTGTCCGCGCGCCTGCAGAAGATCCGCGAGACCGACCCGCGCAAGCTGGCGTTCTTCACCGGCCGTGACCAGATGCAGGCCCTGACCGGCCTGTGGGCAACCCAGTTCGGTACCTACAACTGGGCGGCCCACGGTGGCTTCTGCTCGGTGAACATGGCCGCCGGCGGCCTGTATACCACTGGCTTCGCCTTCTGGGAATTCGGCGACCCCGACTGGGATCGCACCAAGTACCACATGCTCTGGGGTGTGGCGGAAGACCATGCCTCCAACCCGATCAAGATCGGGCTGGAAAAGCTCAAGCGCAGCGGCGGCAAGTTCGTCGCGATCAACCCGGTGCGCACCGGCTACCAGGCGATCGCCGACGAGTGGGTGGGCATCAAGCCCGGCACCGACGGCCTGTTCGCGCTGTCGATGCTGCACGTGCTGCTGAAGAACGACCAGTTCGACTGGGACTTCCTGGTGCGCTACACCAACGCCACCCAGCTGGTGGTACAGACCCCGGGCCAGAAGGGCGACGGCCTGATCCTGCGTGACGAGGCCGGCAACCCGCAGGTCTGGGAACTGGAGAAGGAGGCCTTCGTCGACGGCAGCCAGGTCGACATCAAGCCGGCCCTGTTCGGTGAGTACACCGCCCCGGACGGCCGCCCGGTCAAGACCGTGATGACCCTGCTGGCCGAACGTTACCTGGCGGACGAGTATTCCCCGGAGAATACCGCCGCGGTGACCGGCATCCCGGCCGAGCAGACCGAGCGCCTGGCGCTGGAGATGGCCCACGTCGCGTTCAAGGAGACCATCGAGCTCGACATCGAGTGGACCGACTCCTGGGGCCGCAAGCACGACAAGGTGTTCGGGCGTCCGGTGTCCATGCACGCGATGCGCGGCATCTCCGCGCACTCCAATGGATTCCAGACCTGCCGCGCGATCCACCTGCTGCAGATCATGCTGGGCTCGGTGGACTGCCCCGGCGGTCACCTGGCCAAGCCGCCATATCCGAAGCACATCCCGCCGGGCATCAAGCCGGCCAAGGAATGCGCCCCGAACACCCCGCTGAAGAGCCCGCCGCTCGGTTTCCCGACCGCGCCGGAGGATCTGGTCATCGATGACGACGGCAACCCGCTGCGCATCGACAAGGCCTTCTCCTGGGATGCGCCGGTGTCCAACCACGGCATGATGCACATGGTGGTGACCAACGCGGTCAACGCCGACCCGTACCCGATCGACACCCTGATCTTCTTCATGGCGAACATGTCGTGGAACTCCACGATGAACACCGCCGAAGTGATGGACATGCTGCGGTCCAAGGACGAGAACGGCGAGTACAAGATCCCGTTCCTGGTGGTCTCGGATGCGTTCAATTCCGAGATGGTCAGCTTCGCCGACCTGGTGCTGCCGGATACCACCTATCTGGAACGCTACGACACCATCTCCATGCTCGACCGCCCGATCTCCGAGCCGGCCGCGGCGGCGGATTCCATCCGTCACCCGATCCTCGAGCCCGATCGCAACGTGCGGCCGTGGCAGGAGGTCATGGTCGAGCTGGCCGGGCGCCTGAAGTTCCCGGCGTTCACCAAGGACGATGGCAGCCGCAAGTTCTCGGACTACAAGGACTTCATCGTCAACTTCGAGAAGGAGCCGGGTATCGGCTTCCTGTCCGGCTATCGCGGCAAGGACGGCCAGAGCCACCTGCGCGGCGAGCCGAACCCGAAGCAGTGGGAGGCGTACATCGAGAACCAGGGGTTCTTCCTGTACCACCTGGCGCCGAATCAGCAGTTCTACCGCTACGCCAACAAGGACTACCTGGAGCTGGCCAAGCACGCCGGCTGGGTAGGCAAGACCGATCCGATCACGATCGAGATCTACTCCGAGACCCAGCAGCGCTTCAAGCTGGCCGGCCAGGGCCTGTACGACGGCCCGCAACCGACCAAGCAGGAGCACAAGGACCGGCTGACCCAGTACTTCGATCCGCTGCCCATCTGGCACAAGCCGCTGGAGCAGACCCGGATCGACGAGGACGAGTACCCGTTCTACGCGGTCAACCAGCGTCCGATGTTCATGTACCACTCCTGGGATTCGCAGAACGCCTGGCTGCGCCAGATCTGCGCCCAGAACTACCTGTACATGAACCGTCAGAAGGCGGAGTCCATGGGCATCGAGGATCTGTCCTGGGTGTGGCTGGAGTCGCACAACGGCAAGATTCGCGTGCAGGTCAAGCTGATCGAGGGCTGCGAGCCCAGCACCGTCTGGACCTGGAACGCCATCGGCAAGCAGAAGGGCGCCTGGGGCCTGAAGCCGGAGGCGAACGAGTCGCAGAAGGGCTTCCTGATGAATCACCTGATCAGCGAGCTGCTCCCGAAGAAGGGCGACCCGATCGACAACATCACCAACTCCGACCCGGTCACCGGGCAGGCCGCGTGGTACGACCTCAAGGTCAAGATCACCCCGGCCGGTCCCGACGAGCAGAGCGCCTGGCCGCAGTTCGACGAGGTGAAGGCCACGCCGGGCATGTCCGAATCGCCGGACCAGCTGCGCTACCACGCGCACAAGCCCGTGCACCTGAACCGCGACATCCGCGACGTGCTCACTCGCGGTTCGCTGGACGACGAGAAAAACTGATCCGGCCCGGTTCCGCGACGGCCTCAAGGCCATCGCGGGGCTTGCCCGCACGAACGATTTGAGGGAGTACCAACCATGCGACTTGGACTCGTAATCGACATGGACACCTGCGTGGGCTGCCATGCCTGCGCGGTGGCCTGCAAGCAGTGGAACACCAGCGGCACCACGGGTCCGCTGACCGACTATCGCCCCTACGGCGAGGACCCGAGCGGCGTGTGGTTCAACCGCATCCGCCACTACGAGGTCGGGGACTACCCCAACAACAAGACCGTCAACATCCCGATGTCCTGCATGCACTGCGAGCATGCCGACTGCGTGAATGTCTGCCCGACCGGCGCCTCCTACAAGCGTCCGGAAGACGGCATCGTGCTGGTCGATCAGGACAAGTGCATGGGCTGCAACTACTGCGCCTGGGCCTGCCCGTACGGCGCTCGCGAGCTCGACCGCGAAGACGGCGTGATGAAGAAGTGCACGCTTTGCGTGGACCGCATCTACGACGAGCAGCTGCCGCCGGAAGAGCGTCAGCCCGCCTGCGTCATCACCTGCCCGGCGCACGCGCGTTTCTTCGGCGACTTCGATGACGACGCCTCCGAGGTGAGCCGCCTGGTCCGCGAGCGTGGCGGCGTGAAGCAGATGCCCGAGCTTGGCTACAAGCCGGTCAACACCTATCTGCCGCCGCGGATCACCCGTTCCATCCCCACCGACGACGTGCGTGCCAACACGCTGATCACCTCGGTGAAGGACTGGGTCAACAAGATGGTGGCGCGCTAAGCGCGCCCGATCGGGGAGAGAAAACCATGCATCCGGCGTTTTCCGTCATTCTGTTTACTGTCATCTCCGGTGCGGGCTACGGCCTGTTCCTGTTGCTGGTGGCCTTCCATCTCGCGGGCATCGGTCCGGTCATGAGCCATGGCGAGCTGATCGCGCACGGGGTTGCGGCCCTGGGCATGATCACCGTCGGGCTCATGCTGTCCACGGGCCACCTGGCGAACAAGAAGAACGCCTGGCGTTCCTTCATGCGCTTCAAGACCTCCTGGCTCTCGCGCGAGGCGGTATTTGCCGTGCTGTTCTACCCGTTCGCCGCGATCTATGGCCTCGGCGTGCTGCTGCAGGGCCACGAAGTCGGTCCGTTGGCCGCAGTGGCTGGCGCCATCGCCGCCGTGCTGGCGGTGGTCACGCTGTTCTCCACCGGGATGATCTACGGCTGCCTGAAGACCATCCGCCAGTGGAACACCGCGCTGACCCCGGCGAACTACATCATGCTGGGCGTGGCCACCGGTGCCGTCGCCTTCGCCGCCATTGCCAGTGTGTTCGGCAACGCCACCGCGATGCATGCGGGCGTGGCCATCGTGCTGCTGCTGATCGCCGGCGTCCTCAAGGGGATCTACTACTTCTGGATCTCCCGCGTGACCGGCCCGACCATCAACACCGCCACCACCTTCAACCGCGCGACCGTGCGCTTGCTGGATACCGGGCATACCGCCGGTACCTTCCTGACCGACGAGTTTGGCTACGATGCAGGCAAGAACACCACCGACACCCTGAAGATGGGCGTGTTCCTGCTCGCGTTCGGTACCCCGATCCTGGTGTTCGCCGCGATCCTGTCCGGCGTGCCGGCCATCGTGGCCTGGCTCGGCCTGGTCGCGGCCCTGGCGGGTGTGATCATGGAGCGCTGGCTGTTCTTCGCCGAGGCCCGGCACGTCGTGCGCTTGTACCACGGGGACCAGCACACCTGAGCCCCGCTGGCTGAAGTGGCACATCGAACGCCCGCCTTGCGCGGGCGTTTTCATGGGCGGCCGTCGTGGCCGCTGGCCGGCGGGCGCGGATGTCTTACTCGCGCTGCTTGTCCTGGCGCATGCCGTGGATGATGTAATAGCCCACGTAGCCAAAGAAGGCCACGATCCCCAGCAGGGTGATGATGGTCAGAATGCCGATGGGCGACTGGAACATGATTTCGGTCAGCATGAGGGTTCTCCTGAGGTCTCGTTGCACCTCTGAAGCTAGCGCTGCCCCGGGCTGTCGAATTTGATCCAGATCAAGGCAGTAGCCGATCGCCCCGGCAACCCTGTGCATCCAGTTTCGTGATGCAACTACGCACGTTTGCTGCCAGTCGGCCTATCATTAGAGCGAGCTGATGCTATGGGTGGTGCGCCATTGCCGGTGCACTGCTGCGACGAGGTCCCTTTGAAACACTGGTACACCATTCAATGCAAACCCCGGGAAGAAGCCCGCGCCGAGGCGAATCTCGACCGCCAGGGGTATCGCACGTTCCGGCCGCTGATCCGCCGGCCCATTCGCCGCGGGGGGCGTCGCACCGCCGTCACCGAGTCCCTGTTTCCGCGCTACCTCTTCGCACAGCTTTGCGAGGTCGCAGAAAACTGGGCCCCAATTCGCTCCACGCGCGGCGTGCTTGGTTTGGTGCGCTTTGGCTCCAGCCCGGTGCCGGTTCCCGAGCCGGTCATCGAGGGGATCCGCCTGCGCCTGGACCCCGAGAGCGGCTGTCTCGATCTTACCCGTGACAGTGACTTCGCCCCGAAGCAGCCGGTCACCATCACGGATGGGCCGTTCCAGGGGCGCGAGGCCTTGTTTCTCGCCCGTACCGGAGAAGAGCGCGTGATCGTTCTCATGCAGATCATGAGCCAGTGTCAGCAGGTCGAGCTGCCGGCTGCGGCCGTGGGGCCTGTTGTCTGATCGGGCTGTGCGAGGGCAAGGCGGTCGTCTGCGATGTGCAGAGACTGGGGATTGTCCGGGTGGGACGGATCGGTTGTCCCGTTCAGCGGGCCTCGGCTGGAGAAGGGGCGTCCGGCCCCGGGATCCATCCGCATAACGAAGAAGGGCCCATACAATGGGCCCTTCTTCGTCGTCATGATGGCGCGCCCGGCAGGATTCGAACCTGCGACCCCTGCCTTCGGAGGGCAGTACTCTATCCAGCTGAGCTACGGGCGCAAGATCTGCAATGATACGGGCGCGAGCTTTGACGCGTCCAGCCATATTTGACCGCCACACTCGGTTTGTGGTCGTGGTTTGCATGATGCCCTATACTCTGCGCCCGATTTGCGCTTGATGCGCGAGGGCTTTCGAATAGCACACCACATGGCCGCTCAAGGCCGGGATCTCGGAGGGAGAGAAGTGGGAAATCAACCGATCAAGATGGACACCGGGAACAAGGTGTTGCTGTTTATTGCGTCCCTGGCCTTGCTGGGTACGGTCCTTTTCCTGGTGTCGCACCTGGCCGGCTGGCTTGCCGGCATGCAGGTGTCCCAGCCCGACACCGTGAGTGACGAGCGCGTCGCCCAGCGCATCGCGCCGATCGGTCAGGTGGTGTCCGGCCAGGTGGATAGCGCCGAGGAAGCCGCGGACCTGACCCCGGGCGACCTCTACTCGAACGTCTGCGCGGCCTGCCATGACACTGGTGTTTCCGGCGCCCCGTTCAAAGACGACACCGACGAGTGGAGCAATCGCCTGAACGACAAGGGCCTGGACACCCTGTTCGCCAACTCGATCAACGGCATCGGCGCCATGCCGGCGCGCGGTGGCGATCCCAGCCTGAGCGACGAGCAGATGCGCGACGTGGTCGCCTACATGCTGGACGAGGCCGGGGTCGATCACGACTACGAAGGCAGTGATAACGGCAATGGCGATTCCGCCGCCGAAGACGCTGCCGGGGGCGAAGAGCCGGTCGCCACTACCGAGACTGGCGAAGCGGCGGCCGAAGAAGAGGCCGAAGCGGTTGCCGCCATCGCGGTTGAAGATGGTGATGCGGAGCGCGGTCAGTCGCGTTACAACACCTGTGTTGCCTGCCACGGTGCCCAGGGTCAGGGTACCCCGGTGTTCCCGAAGCTGGCCGGTCGTGATGCCGACTACATTGCCGACAAGCTGGTGCGTTACCGCGCCGGCGAGACCGTTGGCGACCAGACCGCGCTGATGACGCCGAATGCGGCCAACCTGTCGGACGAGGACATCGCCGACCTGGCCGTCTACGTGGCGACCTTCGAAGACTGATCGTCCCCGTAGGAACGGCAGTACAAAACCCCGCCCAGGTATCGCCTGGGCGGGGTTTCTCTTTTGGTGCCTCCTATTGCGTGCGCCAGTGGTCCAGGGCGCGATAGCTCAGAGCCTCGGTCAGGTGCTGGGTCGCGATCGCCTTGGCGTCGTTGAGATCGGCAATGGAGCGCGCCACCCGCAGGATCCGGTGGTAGGCCCGCGCGGAGAGGCGGAAGCGTTCCGCAGCCTTGTCCAGCAGCTCCCGGTCAGCCGTGCCGAGGACGGCGTACCGGTCCAGGGCTGAGCCATCGAGTGCGCTGTTCAGTCCGTTCTGGCGCTCGCGCTGCACCTTGCGGGCCCGCGCGACGCGTTTCGCCACGGAGGCCGAGTCTTCGGATGCGTCGGCCGATCCGGCCAGGTCCCCGGGTGGGATGCGCGGGACCTCGATGGCCAGGTCAATCCGGTCGAGTAACGGTGCGGAAAGGCGCTTGCGGTGGCGGGCCCGCTGCTCCGGGGTGCATTCGCAGCGTTCGGCGAGGTCGCAATCGAAGCCCTGTGGGCAGGGGTTCATCGCACCGACCAGCTGGAAGCGGGCCGGAAACTCGGCCTGGCGGGCCGCGCGCGAGATGTGGATGACGCCACTCTCCAGCGGTTCGCGCAGTACGTCGAGCACCGAGCGGCTGAATTCGGTGAGTTCGTCGAGGAACAATACGCCCTGGTGCGCGAGTGAGATCTCGCCGGGGCGTGGTGTACTGCCGCCACCGACCAGCGCGACGCCCGAGGCGGTGTGGTGCGGGGACCGAAACGGACGCGCGCGCCAGTCCTGGCGCAGGTGCGAACTGCCGCGCAGGCTGTGGATGGCCGCGGTCTCCAGGGCTTCGGCCTCGTCCATTGGCGGCAGGATGCCGGGGATGCGCGCGGCCAGCATGGATTTGCCGCTCCCGGGTGGGCCGACCATCAGCAGGTGATGCCCGCCGGCGGCGGCGATCTCCAGAGCCCGGCGCGCCTGGTGCTGGCCGCGCACGTCGGCGAGGTCGGGGTGCGCGGGTGCGGACGGCTCGGGCGGTTGTGCCGGCACCAGGGCCTCGCGCCCCGCCAGCGCGGCGCAGACGGCGCTCAGGTGCGAGCCGGTGAGGACCCGGGCGCGGCTGGCGAGGGCCGCCTCCGCCCCATCCTCCGGGTTCACCACCAGCGCCCGCTCGGCGTCGGCTGCCGCAAGTCCGGCAGCCAGGGTGCCACCCACCGGGCGCAAGGTGCCGTCCAGTCCCAGCTCGCCAAGGAACTCGTGCCGGGCCAGCCCTGCCACCGGGATCTGCTGGCTGGCGGCCAGGATGCCCAGCGCAATGCCGAGATCGAAGCGACCGCCGTCCTTGGGCAGGTCGGCGGGGGCCAGGTTGACGGTGATGCGGCGCCGAGGGAATTCGAAGCCGCTGGTCTGGATCGCCGCGCGCACGCGGTCGCGGCTCTCGCGTACCGCGGCCTCGGGCAGGCCGACGATCTGGAAGGCGGGTAGCCCGTTGGCCAGGTGGGTCTCGATGGTGACCAGCGGGGCGTGAATGCCGTCGATGGCGCGGGCGTAGGCGATGGTGACGGGCATCCGTGCCCCTCCGTTCTGCCGCCCGGCTTCCGTGCCCGGCGGGTGGTTTCAGATGGTGGTTACTGCCCGGTCTCGTCGCTCGGGCGGGCTTCCAGCGCGGCGACCCGCGCCTCCAGCTCCGCCAGGCGTTCGCGGGTGCGTTCCAGCAGGGCCACCTGGATGTCGAAGTCCTCGCGCGTCACCAGGTCCATGCGTTCGAAGCCGCTTTGCAGCGACGAGCGGACCTGGCGCTGCACGTCCTCCTGCATGTGGCGTACCGACTCCGGCAGGCTTTCGGTGATGCGGCGGGCGAGGTCGTCGAAGCGTTTGGAATCGATCATGCTGCAGTCTCCTGGCGCAAATGCTCGGTTGGGACCAGTGTAGCGCGGCGGGACGGGGTCGCGGCTACTGCGATGCCGACCGGCCGCCGTCCACCGGGACCACCTGGCCGGTGATGTAGGGCGCGTCCAGCAGCAGGAAGCGCACGGTACGCGCGATGTCCTCCGGGGTGCCCTCGCGCTTGAGTGCGGTGCGTTCAATCATTGCCTCGTGGGTGCCAGTGTTTTCGGCCTCCTCGGGGGCGAGGATCGCGCCGGGGGCGACGCCGTTGACCCGCACGTCCGGCCCCAGCTCGCGGGCGTAGGCCTGGGTCAGGGCCCACAGCCCGGCCTTGGCCGCCGAGTACACCGGGTAGCCCTTGAGCGGGCGCAGCGCATGGATATCGACGATATTGACGATCGCGCCCTGCTGACGCTGCAACGCCGGATTGCAGGCCTGGGTGAGGAAAGTCGGGGCCTTCAGGTTGGACCCGATCAGGTCGTCCCAGCTCTGTGGGGTGATCTCGCCCACGGCGGTGGCGTAGAAGGTCGAGGCGTTGTTGACCAGGAAATCCAGGCGGCCCCAGGCCGCCTCGGCCTCGCGCGCCAGGCGTTCGATGGCCACCAGATCGAGGAGGTCGGCCTGCAGGGCGCGGGCGCTGTCCGGGCGCTCCGCGTTCAGTTCGGCGACGAGGTCTTCGGCATCCGTGCGCGAGCCGCGGTAGTGGATCAGTACCCGCAACCCGGCGGCGTGCAACCCGCGCGCGATGGTTGCGCCGACCCGCCGCGCGGCCCCGGTGACCAGCACCACCCGTGCCTCCCCGGACGTCGTGTCCATGCTGTCGGGTTGTACCTGCGCCACGCCTGCCCCCGGGTTGGTACCATTCGTCGTCATGATGCCGCCGAAACCTAGCACAAACGCCCCGGCCGATCCGGTGGCCGCCGATATCGCCCGGCGTCTGCACGCCTCCCTGCAACAGAGTGTCGTCGCCGGCGAGGGGTTCCTTCCGTTCGTCGATTACATGCAGGCCGCGCTGTATGCGCCGGGGCTTGGCTATTACGTGAACGGGGCGCACAAGCTGGGCGAGGGGGGCGATTTCGTCACCGCGCCGGAGCTGTCGCCCCTGTTCGGCGAGACCCTCGCGACCTGGCTGGCCCCGGTGTTGCGGGACGATCTGAACGGCACCGGCACACTGCTCGAATTCGGCGCCGGCAGCGGGCGGCTCGCGGGGGATGTGATCACCACGCTGCGCGAACTCGGGGTGGCGTGGGAGCGCTACTGGATCGTCGAGGTCAGTCCGGACCTGCGGGCGCGGCAGCAGGCCCACCTGGAGGCTGCGCTTGAACCCGCGGAGTACGCCCGGGTGGCGTGGCTGGATGCCCTGCCCGAGACCCCGTTGCGCGGTGTGGTGCTGGCCAACGAGGTGCTGGATGCCCTGCCGGTGGAGCTCTTCCGCTGGCGTGAAGGCCGGGTCTGGCAGGTCGGGATCACGACCGATGCCGCCGGCACCCTGAGCCTGGCCGAGCGCCCGGCCCCGCCCGGCCTCGCCGAGCCGGTGGCGCGGCTCCAGGCAGAGCATGGCCCGTGGCCCGAGGGCTACCTCTCCGAATGGCGCCCGGCCCAGGCCGCGTGGGTGACCGCGCTGGCCGACTTCCTGGAACAGGGGGTCGCCGTGATCGTGGACTATGGCTTTCCGCGCAGCGCCTACTACGCCCCGGAGCGTCACCAGGGGACGCTGGTGGGGTATTACCGCCAGCAGATGATCCAGGACCCGCTGGCCCATCCGGGCCTGATGGATCTGACCGCGAGCGTAGATTTCACCGGGGTTGCAGAGGCGGCGGACGCCGCGGGTCTCGACGTGCTGGCCTATGCTGCACAGGGCGAATTCCTGCTGGGGGCGGGGCTGCCAGGGCGTTTCGAGGCGCGCGTCGGCAGCGGCGAGGATGCCCGTGTGACCATGCAGGCCGCTCAGGCCGTGCGCATGCTGACGCTGCCCGGGGAGATGGGCGAGCGTTTTCAGGTGATGGCCCTGGGCCGCGATTGTGAACATCTGCCGCTGGACGGGATCCCGGATCGCCGGGGGCGACTGTGAGCGCTTGCCCCAACGCAATGGCGCGGACGCACAGGGGCTGCTTGGTGCGGCCCGTGAAACCCGGCATGCTTGCGCCATGATCGTACTGGGCATCGAGACTTCCTGCGACGAGACGGGCGTGGCGCTGATCGACGCGGACCGGGGCCTGCTTGCGCACCGGCTGTACAGCCAGACTGACCTGCACGCCGTCTACGGCGGCGTGGTGCCGGAGCTGGCCTCGCGCGATCATATCCAGCGGTTGCTGCCGCTGGTACGCGCGGTGCTGGACGAGGCGGGCGTGGACGGCCACGACCTGGATGCGGTGGTCTACACCGGTGGGCCGGGGTTGCTGGGGGCGCTCCTGACCGGGGCCTCGGTAGCGCGCTCCCTGGCCTGGGGCTGGGGCATCCCGGCGCTGGCCGTGCATCACCTGGAGGGCCACCTGCTGGCGCCGTTTCTGGAGGATACCGGGCTCGATTTCCCGTTCCTGGTGCTGCAGGTCTCCGGCGGGCATACCCAGTTGATTCATGCGCGTGCCCTGGGCGACTACGACCTGATCGGCGAGAGCATCGACGATGCGGCGGGCGAGGCCTTCGACAAGACCGCCAAGCTGCTGGGGCTGGGCTATCCGGGTGGGCCGGCGCTCGCGCGTCTGGCCGAGCAGGGGCGCTCGGACGCCCTGCGCCTGCCGCGCCCGATGCTCGACCGCCCGGGGCTGGACATGAGCTTCTCCGGTCTGAAGACCGCGGTGCTGACCGCATTGAAGAAACAGGTCTACCGGCCGGAGGATGTCGCCCGCGCCTTCGAGGAAGCGGTGACCGACACCCTGGTGGAGAAGACCCGGCGCGGCCTGGAGCAAACCGAGGCCCCGGCGCTGGTGGTCGCCGGTGGCGTGGCGGCCAACACGACATTGCGCGCCGGGCTCAAGGCCATGGCGCAGCGTCAGGGGGTGCCAGTGTATTTCCCGCGGCCCGAATTCTGCACCGACAACGGGGCGATGATCGCGCTGGCCGGGCTGCGGCGACTGCAGGCCGGCCAGGTGACGGAAACCGGGGCGCCGGTGGTGGCGGCGCGGGCGCGCTGGCCGCTGGCGGAGCTGGCGCCGCCCGCGGCGGCATGAAGGGGTCTGCGGATGGGGCTGCGATCTTGTAAACCCGTCCGCAGGCCGAAGGGTTACTCCTTTGGTGCCGCCGGGGCCTTGTCCTTCTGGCCGATCCGCGATTCCTCCCCGCGCATCAGGCGGCGGATGTTGCTGTCGTGACGGATGAACAGGATCACGCTCATCAGGGCCACGGCGGCACTGATCCAGTGGTCCATGCCCAGCAGGACCATGTACACCGGGGCCATGCCGGCGGCGACCAGGGCAGCCAGCGACGAATAGCGCCAGATGGCGGCAACGACCAGCCAGGTGAGCAGGACCAGGCCGCCGACCAGCGGGCTGATGGCGAGCATCACGCCCAGTGCGGTGGCCACGCCCTTGCCGCCCTGGAAGCGGTAGAACACCGGGAACACGTGCCCGAGGAAGGCGGCCAGGCCGATCAGGCCGATCGCCCAGCCGGGGAACAGGTCCAGTTGCAGGGCGACGAACACCGGCAGCCAGCCCTTGCCGACATCCCCGATGAGCGTGATGATGGCCGCCGTCTTGCCGCCCGAGCGCAGTACATTGGTGGCGCCGGGGTTCTTCGAGCCGGTGGTGCGCGGGTCCGGCAGGCGCAGCAGCTTGCTGACCAGAATGGCCGTGGAAAGCGATCCCAGTAGATACGCGATGATGATGCCGATTGTGATGCCCATGAGCGGTCAGCCTGCCTGCGCGGATTGGCGAGAGGATTCGACCGCACATGATACGCAAGCCGGTGGCCGCCGTTCAGGGCGCTGACGTGCCTGCCGCGCAATCGCAGGGCGGTGCTCCGACGCTGGTGCTCCTGCATGGCTGGGGCTTCTCCGGCGCGGTGTGGGCGCCGCTGCGGGCCGCGCTCCCGGGTGCGACACGAGTGCTGGCGCCAGACCTGCCCGGGCACGGGGCCGCCGGTGATGGCGAGATGCTGGCGGATGCCGAGCGCACCGCGGCGGCGTTGATCGCTTCGCTGCCAGCGGATGTCGAGTGTCCGGTGTGGGCGGGCTGGTCCCTGGGCGGTCTGGTCGCGCTGGCCGCCGCGCGCCAGTGGTCGGGGCCCCAGGGGCTGCTGCTGATCGGGGCCTCGCCGCGCTTTGCGAAGGCCGACGACTGGCCGGCGGCCCTGCCCCCGGCCGAGCTGGAAGATTTTCGTGCAGCCCTCGGGGGTGGTCGCCGGCGGCTGGAGCGCCGCCTGGCGATGCTCTGTGCACGTGGCAGCCAGGATGCCGCTTCGCTCGCCCGCCGGCTGGTGTTGCAGTTACAGGCCGCTCCAGCCTCGCCCGAGGGCCTGGAGGCCGGCCTCGCGCTACTGGAGGCGGCGGATCTTCGGTCCGTCTGGGCGGGCCTGGAGGTGCCGGCGGCGGCCTGGCTGGAGGCCGGCGATGCGCTGGTGCCGGCCGCCGTGGCGGACGACCTGCACAGGCTGCGACCCGCCAGTCGGGTCGTCCGCGGCGTGGGCGGCCACGCGGAGTGGTTCGCGCGCCCGCAATCCTTGGCCGGTTTGGTCGTCGAGTTCTTGAATCAGTGCAGCGCAGGGAAATCCGCATGAGCCGACCCGACAGTTTCGATCTCGACAAGGCGCGGGTCCGCGAGGCCTTCGCGCGGGCGGCCTCCACCTACGAGGAGCACGCAGTCCTGCAGCGCGAGGTGCAGGAGCGAATGCTGGGGCGGCTGGACTGGGTTCGCATGCAGCCGGAACAGGTTGTGGATCTCGGCTGCGGCATCGGCGAGGCCCTGGACCACTTGAGCCGCCGCTACCGCAAAGCCCGCCTGGCCGGGGTCGATTTCGCCCCGGAGATGGTCGCGCGGGCGCGCCGCCGCGGGCGCTGGCTGCGCCGGCCGCAGGTGGTCTGCGGCGATCTCGAGGCGCTGCCGCTGGCGGAGCAATCCTTCGATCTGGCGGTTTCCAGTTCCGCCCTGCAGTGGTGCGCCAGCCTGGATCAGGCCTTCATGGAGGTGCGGCGTATCCTGCGCCCGGGCGGGCTGTGGATGTTCACCACCTTCGGTCCTGACACCCTGCGTGAGCTGCGGGCCGCCTTCGCGACGGTGGACGGTGGGGCGGGGACGCATGTGAACGCCTTCATGGATATGCACGACATTGGCGATGCCCTGGTGCGCGCCGGGTTTGCCGATCCGGTGATGGACCAGGAGGCCCTGACCCTGACCTACCCGGATCTGACCGGGTTGATTCGTGACCTGCGCGGGGTTGGGGTGCGCAATGCCCTGTCGGGCCGGTCGCCGGGACTGTTCGGTCCGCGCCGCCTGGTTGCGGTGGCCGAGGCCTACGCGCGCGACTTCGGCGTGGAGGGTCGCCTTCCGGCAACCTGGGAGGTGGTCTACGGCCATGCCTGGGTGCCGGATGCCCCGCCGCCATCGCGCCCGGCGGGGCGGGTGATCCCGGTCCAGCCGATTCGTTGATCCAGATCAACGAATCGGCCCGGCGCCCTCTCGCCTGGAGGTGTATGACCGATGTATTATCGAAGCGGTCAAAAGTTCCGCCAATCGCACTCAATATCCGAGTGACACAGGCGGTATTGGTTTTTTGTGGGCCCGGAATGGGGTAGAGTTCACGCCCCCGAACCATCGGGACATCCGTGTTCCCCGCAGCAAGGTGGAAAAGTCATGTCACAAGCAGCCACTACGGCGGGTGCCGCACCCGCAGCGTCAGTCGCGACTTCCGAGCAGTACAACTACGCGATTATCAAGCGGTTTGCCATTGCCGCCGTCCTCTGGGGCGTGTTCGGGATGGCCGCCGGCGTCTGGATCGCCTCGCAACTGGCGTTCCCGTTCCTGAATTTCGATATCGCGCAGATCACCTTCGGGCGTTTCCGTCCGGTCCATACCACGGCCGTGATCTTCGGGTTCGGGGGTAACGCGCTGTTCGCCACCTCGTATTACGTGGTTCAGCGGACATGTCAGACCCGCTTGTGGAGTGATTCCATGGCGAGCTTCACCTTCTACGGGTGGAACCTGGCACTGATCCTTGGCGTGATCACCTACATGATGGGGATCACCCAGGGCCGCGAGTACGCCGAATTCAACTGGCAGATCGACATCATCATCCTGGTTGTCTGGGTGGCTTACTTCATGGTCTTCCTGATGACCCTGCTGCGCCGGAACCAGCCGCACATCTACGTGGCGAACTGGTTCTTCATGGCCTTCATCCTGGCGACCGCGCTGCTGCACGTCTTCAACAACATCCAGGTGCCGGTGGGTCTGTTCCACCCGCATTCCTACTCCATCTTCTCTGGGGTGCAGGATGCGATGACTCAGTGGTGGTACGGCCATAATGCGGTGGGCTTCTTCCTGACCGCGGCCTTCCTCGGGATGATGTACTACTTCGTGCCGAAGCAGGCCGGGCGTCCGATCTACTCGTACAAGCTGTCCATCATCCATTTCTGGGCGCTGGTCTTCCTGTACATGTGGGTGGGCGCGCACCACCTGCACTGGACGGCCCTGCCGGACTGGGTCTCCACCCTGGCGGCGACCTTCTCCATCCTGCTGCTGCTGCCTTCCTGGGGTGGCATGATCAACGGCATCATGACCCTGTCGGGCGCCTGGGATAAGCTGCGCACCGACCCGATCATGCTGTTCCTGATCACCGCGCTGGCGTTCTACGGCATGTCGACCTTCGAAGGTCCGATGATGTCGCTGAAGAGCGTGAACGCGCTGTCGCACTACACCGACTGGACCGTGGGCCACGTGCATTCCGGTGCGCTGGGCTGGGTGGCGATGATCACCTTCGGCTCCCTGTACCACCTGATGCCGCGTCTGTGGAACGTGAACCTGTACAGCCTGAAGCTGGTGTACGTGCACTTCTTCCTGGCGACCATCGGGATCGTGCTGTACATCACCGCGATGTGGGTGGCCGGTATCGGTCAGGGTCTGATGCTGCGTGCCTTCGACCAGTACGGGAACCTTGCCTACACCTTCACCGAGTCGGTGGTGTTCCTGCACAAGCCGTACGTGGTGCGCGCCATCGGTGGCGGGTTCTTCCTCGCCGGCATGCTGATCATGGCGTTCAACATCGCGATGACCGTTCGCTCGGGCATCAAGGCCGAGGCCCGCGAGGCCCAGGCTGCGTCCACCGAAGCCCGCACGGCCTGATTAGGGAGAGAATAGATCCATGAAGCATGAAAGCGTTGAAACCAATGCCGGCCTGCTGATCATCCTCACCCTTGCGGTGATCAGCGTCGGCGGCCTGGTCGAGATCGTGCCGTTGTTCTACATCGACGACACGATCGAGGAAGTGGACGGCGTGCGTCCCTACACCCCGCTGGAACAGCGTGGTCGCGACATCTACGTTCGCGAGGGCTGCTACACCTGCCACTCGCAGATGGTGCGTCCGTTCCGTGACGAGATGCTGCGCTACGGCCACTACTCGCTGGCGGCCGAGTCGCAGTACGACCATCCGTTCCAGTGGGGCTCCAAGCGCACCGGTCCGGACCTCGCCCGAGTTGGCGGCAAGTACTCCAACGAATGGCAGGTTCAGCACCTGATCAATCCGCAGTCGCTGGTACCGGAGTCGATCATGCCGGGCTACCCCTGGCTGGCGGAAACCCCGCTTGACTACTCCGATATCGACCGCCGGATGGTCGCGCTGAAGCGGGTCGGTGTGCCGTACTCGCTCACCGAAGAGGAATACGAGGCCAACGTCGAGCGCTTCGGCGAAGAACACGCCCGGATGTTCGATATCCGTGACGCCGAGGACAACCTGGTTCGCCAGGCCCAGGCGGGGAACTTCGACGGCAACCCCGGGACGGTCACCGAGATGGATGCAATCGTCGCCTATCTCCAGGTGCTCGGGACCATGGTCGACTTCAGCGAATACGACGACGGACACTTTGCCGAGTTCCGGTAAGGAGGAGCGGGTGCGAACATGATGGGACTGTGGGAATGGATCACGGACATGGGCAATAGCAAGATGGTCGCCCTGTTGCTCTTCATGGGCACCTTTATCGGGGTCGTGATCTTCCTGTTCGCCAACCGTCAGCGCGCCCGGAAGTTCGAGACGTATCGCTATATTCCTCTGGATGACGATGATTCACATCGGGAGCCCGTGGCCCGGCGTGACAAAACCAAGAGTGACGAGCAATGAGCACACAGGACAACCGCGAAAAGGACCCGAACCAGGTCGAGACCACTGGGCACGTCTGGGACGGGAACCTCCAGGAATACAACAACCCGCTCCCGCGCTGGTGGCTGTGGGGTTTCTACGCCACGATCGTGTTTGCCGTGGTGTACTGGCTGATCTACCCGGCCTGGCCGATCGGTGACAGCTTTACCAAGGGCTTCAACACCATCACCTTCGAGCAGGGTGGCGAAGAGCGCACGATGCACTGGAACACCCGTGCGCTGCTGGCCAAGGACATGCAGACCGGCACCTACGCGGTGCGTCAGCGCGAGATGCTTGAACAGGTGGCGGCCCAGGATTACGAAACCATCCTGCAGGACGCCGAGAGCATGAGCTTCGTCAACGCCTACGCCCAGGGTTCCTTCGGCACCTGGTGTGCCGCCTGCCATCAGGTTGGCGGTGCCGGCGTGGTCGGGCAGTACCCGAACCTGCGCAACGACCACTGGAAGTGGGGTGGCACCGTGGAGCAGATCGAGGAAACCCTGCACCAGGGTCGCCTGGGCTACATGCCGGGCTACCGCGACACCCTCGACGGCGACCAGCTCAACCAGGTCGCAGCGTACGTGCTGTCGCTCAACGGCTACAGCGTCGACCAAGGTGAAGCGGACGCCGGCGAACGCATTTTCACCGGTACCGACGGCGGCTGCTTCCAGTGTCACGCCATGGATGGCCAGGGTCTGGCGTCCCAGGGGGCTCCCAACCTGACCAATGATCTCTGGGGTCTGGTGGACGTGCGCGGTGCGGAAAGCGATAGCGAGCGCCAGCGTCTGGTGGCGAACTTCATTCGCAACGGCGCCCAGCGCGAGATGCCTGCGTTCGGGGACCGTCTGTCCGATGCCGAGATCAAGATGCTGACGGCCTACGTGCATTCGTTGGGTGGCGGGCAGTAAGCGCGAATCTGTTGACCGTATGGTGAGCCCCGGGGCCGGGCGCTCGCCGCGATAACTACAGGGGTGCCCGCCGGGTTGTTTGACGCCCGAGGGCGCCCCTGCTTTTTTGGAAGGAACCCGATCCCAGGGCGCGCCTTGCGGCCGCCCCACTCTGCCGGATTGAACTCCGGGAGGTTTTGATGTCCCAGGCCCAGCCGTTGTACGAGGCACGCATCCCGATCCATCCGCGGTCGGTCAAGGGGCGTTTCCGCAATCTGAAGACCGGCATCCTGTTGCTCGCCTACGGTGTGTTTTTCGGCCTGCCCTGGATTCGTTGGGAGCGCGAATACGGCCCCAATCAGGCGGTCTTGTTCGACATCCCGGGCCGGCAGTTTCACATCTTCGATCTGGTCGTCTACCCGCAGGACATCTTCTGGCTGGCCGGTTTCCTGCTTGTGGCCGCCTTGCTGCTGTTTTTCGTCACGGGCGTCGCCGGACGGGTGTTCTGTGGCTATTTCTGCTTCCAGACTCTGTGGACCGACGTCTTCATGTGGCTGGAGCGCAAGATCCAGGGTGAACGGCCCGCCCGCCTGCGCCTGGCCAAGCAGCCCTGGACTGGCGAAAAGCTGTTCAAGTATGGGTTGACCCACCTGTCCTGGCTGCTCGTGGCCTTTGCCACCGGCCTCGGTTTCATCCTGTACTGGGGGAATGCCCCCTCGATCGTGAGCGACTTCTTTACCGGTCAGGCGGTCTACGCGGCCTACCTGACTGCGGGCATCCTGACGGCCACGACCTACACCTTTGCCGGATTGGCGCGCGAACAGGTCTGCACCTTCATGTGCCCCTACGCCCGGTTCCAGAGCGTGATGTTCGACCGCGACACCATGATCGTGTCGTATGAAGAGGCGCGCGGGGAAGGTACCGCCGGGCGCTCCAAGGTCAAGGCCGGTCTGAAGACCCGCGAGGAACGCCAGGCCGCCGGGGTGGGTGACTGCATCGACTGCGGCTACTGCGTGCAGGTGTGCCCGACGGGCATCGATATCCGCGACGGGCTGCAGTTCCAGTGCATCCACTGCGCACTTTGTATCGATGCCTGCGACACCATCATGGACAAGCAGGGCTGGCCCCGCGGCCTGATCACCTATACCTCCGAGCGCGAGCAGGAGGGCGGGAAGACCCATGTCCTGCGGGGCAAGACCCTTGGCTACGGGGCCGCCGTGCTGATCGTGGTCGTGGCGCTGGTCGGCAGTATTCTCGGGCGCCCGCCGGTGGACGCCAACGTCAACCAGGTGCGCCAGCCGCTCTACGTCCAGATGTCCGATGGTCGCACCCAGAACGGCTACGAGATCCGCCTGAACAACACCGCGGATCGGGAGCTGGACTTCGAGATCGGCCTGGCGGGGCTGGAGGGCGCCGAACTGGATCTGGGCCAGGTGGAACGCATCCGTCTGGAGCCCGGTGAGCGGCTGACCGTCGTGGCGCGTGTGCGCCACGACGTGCCCGCCGGTACTCCCTCGCCGCAGCCTTTCCGCTTCGTGATCACCGACCGCGAGGGCCATATCGAACCGCTCGAGGTGACCTCGCAGTTCAGTCACCGCTAGCAAGCGTTGCCGTCAGCCACCGGCGAAGAAACAGTAACCGAGCTGCCGGAACTCGCGCGGCACACCGCAAGCGCCTAGCTTGCGTTCACGCAGGAAACGAAGAAAAGCATATGAGCAATCTCGTCATTACCCTCGGCATCGGCAGTGCGGCACTGGCCATCCTGTTCGCCCTGATCTACCGCTTCACGCGGTTCAAGGCCTACAGCACCTCGGCCGTGGTGGTCGCGCTCATGCTGTTCGTGTTTATCCCCTATTCGATCCTGACCTGGCAGGGGGCCGACGTCTTCGCCATTCATCTGGCACTCTACATCATCGTGCCTTACGGCCTGGGGATCGTGTTCACCCAGAAGGAGGCCGAGGTCGAAAGTGGTGGCAAGGCCAAGATTGGGCGCCTGCACTGGGCCCCGTTGGTGTTGGTGGGTTTCTTTACCATGGTCGCCTCGGTGCAGGCGGTCCTGATCACACTCGCCCATAACGGGATGCCGCAGCAGTTCATCGGCTCGATCCTGCCGGAGCCGGAGAACCGGGCCGAGCGCGTGACCTCCGCTTTCCCAGGCACTGTGGCCGGAATGGAGAGCCGCAAGCAAGCGCTCGCCGTGCACCGCGTCTCGGAGCTGCAGGAGCAGCGACAGAAGGGCTGGCAGGTGCGTCAGGGCTGGGTTGACCGACCCACCGAGGGCGAGACCGCTACCCTGCAGGTCGAGGTGCGCGATGCGGACGGCGAGCCGATCGACGATGCCAGCATCCGCGGCCTCTTCATGTGGCTGGCCGACGAACGGCGCGACCAGGGTTTCGAGATGCAGGCGATGGGCGAGGGCATGTATCAGGTCGAAGTGGCGCTGCCGGCACCGGGGCGCTGGGATCTGCGCTTCCAGGTCCAGCACGATGGGCAGCTTCTGGAGCAACAGGCACGCACGCGCGTGCGTAGCGCCCAGCCCGGTTAGCCCACCGCGCTCCCGCCGTGGCGCTCGCGTCCGACTCGCAGGGCCCGGCAACGCCCGAGGCCGAGGCCCGTTGTTTCCACTGCGGCCTGGAGGTACCGGTAGGCGCCTGCTACCCGGTGACGTTCGAGGGCCGCGAGGAACCCACCTGCTGCCCCGGCTGCCAGGCCGTGGCCAGCGCGATCATCGAGCGTGGCCTGGGGGCCTATTACCATCACCGTGATGCCCCCCCGGCGGACACCGGCAGCCCCCTGATCCCCGACGAGCTCCGCGAGCTCGAACTGTTCGATCACCCCGGCGTCCAGCAACAGTTCGTCGCGCCCGCCGGCGCAGAGGGCGACCGCCGTGAGGCCGCCCTGATGCTCGAGGGCATTACCTGTGCGGCCTGCGTATGGTTGAACGAGCGTCATGTCCAGGCCCTTCCGGGCGTGGAGAGCTTTCGCGTGAATTACTCCACCCATCGCGCGCAGGCCGTCTGGGACCCCGAGCGGATTGCCCTGTCGGATATCCTCAAGGCGATCCGCGACATCGGGTACCACGCCCATCCCTACGACCCCGGAACCCGCGAGCAGGCGATCGCCCGCGAACGGGGCCTCGCCTTGCGCCGGATCGCCGTTGCCGCCCTGGGGATGATGCAGGTGATGATGCTGGCCGTGGCGCTCTGGCTGGGCGCCGAGGACACCGAGCACGAAGACCTGCTCCAGTTCATGCGCTGGGTGGCGGCGGCGCTGACCACGCCGGTCGTCCTGTATTCCGCGATCCCGTTCTATCAAAGCGCCTGGCGCGACCTGCGCCATCGCCAGCTGGGGATGGACGTGCCCGTGAGTCTGGCGATCATCGTGACCTACCTGGCCAGCCTGTACGCGGTCATCCTCGGGACCGGCGAGCACGTCTATTTCGAATCGGTCGTGATGTTTGTCTTCTTCCTGCTCACCAGCCGCTATCTGGAGCTGATCGCGCGCCAGCACGCCAGCCATGCCATTGACCGCCTGGATCGCCTGGTTCCCGCCATCGCCAATCGTCTGGATGCAGCCGGGCGCGTCGAGGCGGTCCCGGTCGGCGAGCTGGTGCCGGGGGATCGGGTACGTGTTCGCCCGGGCGAGACCATGCCCACGGACGGCGTGGTGTGCGAAGGCGAGTCGACGGTCAATCGTGCCCTGTTGACCGGCGAGCCCGAGCCGCACGCGGTGCGCATCGGGGATCCCGTGACCGGCGGGACCGTGAACGTCGATGGCCCACTCGCCATCGAGGTCCAGCGCGTCGGTGCCGAGACGACCCTGGCGGCGATCCAGCGGCTGCTCGATCGCGCCCAGACCGAGAAGCCGCGGATGGCCCGGATCGCCGAGGCCGGTACCGGCTGGTTTGTGGGTGCCGTCCTGGTCCTGACGGCGCTGGCGGGTCTGGTCTGGTATGCGTGGATCGATCCGACGCGGGCCCTCTGGGTCATGGTCGCCATGCTGGTCGCCACCTGCCCCTGTGCCCTGGCGCTCGCGACGCCGGTCGCGCTGACAGCCACCACCGGCGCGTTGTCGCGCCTCGGTCTGCTGGTTACGCGCGGCAGTGCCCTGGAGACCTTGCCGCGCGTCGATATGGTCTGTCTCGACAAGACCGGAACCCTGACCGTCGGCATGCCGCGTCTGGTGGCACAATCCGAGCTGCAGCCCGCGCCCGAGGGGGCTGACTGGCTGAACTGGGCCGCCGCGCTCGAGGCCCATTCCGAGCACCCCCTGGCACGCGCCCTGGTCGCTCCGGCCAAGTCCTCATCGGTGGTCGCTAGCGAGGTTCGCAACCTCCCCGGGCGTGGCCTGGTTGGCCACATAGAGGGCCACCGTGTGGCCATTGGTGGATCGTCGATGTTGCCGCAGCGCGGTACGCCCAGCCCGGAGCCACCCCTGGGCTATCCGCTGGCCACCCCGGTCTGGCTAGTGGTCGACGACCAACCGGTCGCCCTGTTCTGGCTGGCCGACACTCCGCGTCCCGGGGCGCGGAAGGTGATCGCCGATCTGCAGCGGCGTGGGTTGCGGGTGGTCTTGCTGACCGGGGACCGCCCGCAGGCCGCGCAGGCCTTCGCGGCGGAAATGGGCATCGCCGAAGCCGAGGGTGGCCTGACCCCGGAGGGGAAGCTCGCCTATGTGCACGCTCGCCAGGCAGAGGGCCGGGTGGTCCTGATGGCCGGCGAGGGCATCAACGATGCCCCGGTGCTGGCCGGGGCCGACGTATCGCTGGCGATGGGTGGCGGCACCCAGCTGGCGCAGAATCAGGCCGACCTGGTCCTGCTCTCGGATCGCCTGGAACACCTGCCGCAGGCGCTGGACCAGGCGCGCCACACGCGGCGCGTGATCCGGCAGAACATCGCCTGGGCAATCGGCTACAACCTGGTGGCCCTCCCGGTGGCCGCGGCGGGGCTGCTGACTCCCTGGCTGGCAGCGCTGGGCATGTCGCTCAGCTCGTTGCTGGTGGTTGGCAATGCGCTGCGCCTGCGTCCGGGGCGCGACGTGATGGACACAGGCGCCGAGTCGTCGGTGCCGTCCGGAGAGGCCGTGCGCGATCCGGCGTCACGGCCACCCCCGGTTTAAGCCGTTCGCGCGCCTGGGTACACTGGAAGCATGTCAATCCTCTACCTGTTGATCCCGCTGGCCATGCTGTTCGCCCTGGTGGTGGGCGTGGTGCTGTTCTGGGCCATCCGCTCGGGGCAGTACGACGATCTTCAGGGCCCGGCGCATCGCATCCTGATGGACGATGATGACCCGCGTATCCCGACCGGATCCGGCGAGGAGGCCCCTCCCGACGCGACCGGTGGGGGTCGGAAAAAGTCCCAGCGCTGACCTCGGTCGAACTTGCACCGCGCTGCGGACCCGCTTACCCTTTGCTTATTCTGGTTGAAATTTCCCGAGGACTTCGAGATGCGCGAGTGGTTTACTTTCCCCAACTTTCCGCTGACGTTCACGGTCGGCCTGATCATCTGGTCCTGGATTAGCTTCTTCTCGGTGATCCTGTTCGGCTGATCGGGCATGGAACCGTGCCGGGTGCCGGGCTTGGTCCCGCTGCACCCGGCAACAAAAAGGCCCCGGCTGATGCCGGGGCCTTTTTCGTTCGGGGCCCTGGTTTCGCGAGGGTGCGAAAGCGTCAGTCGTCGAAGGCGGCCCGGATGCGCTTGATCGCGCTGTTCTCGATCTGGCGGATGCGCTCGGCCGAAACGCCGTACTCCGCGGCCAGCTCGTGCAGTGTCGCCTTCTGGTCGGCCATGTAGCGGCGCATCAGGATGGTGCGCGAACGCTCGTCCAGTTCGCCCAGGGTCTCGCTAAGGCGTTCCTGATAATGACGGTCCCAGTCCTCGTCCTCGGTCACATTGGCGGGGTCGTCGCTCAGGTCCTCCAGGCTCAGGCGTTCCGACGGGGCCTGATAGCCGTATTCATCGTCGGCTTCGGGGCCCGGGTCGAAACTCGCATCCTGGCTCGAGAGGCGGCGTTCCATCTCCCAGACGTCCTTTTCGGAGACGCCCAGATCCTGCGCCACGGCGGAGACCTCGGCATTGGACAGCCAGCCGAGACGCTGCTTGGCACTGCGCAGGTTGAAGAACAGCTTGCGCTGGGCCTTGGTGGTCGCGACCTTCACGATGCGCCAGTTGCGCAGGATGAACTCGTGGATCTCGGCGCGAATCCAGTGCACGGCAAAGGACACCAGGCGCACGCCCTGATTCGGGTCGAAACGGCGGACGGCCTTCATCAGGCCCACGTTGCCTTCCTGGATCAGATCCCCCAGAGGCAGGCCGTACCCCTTGTAGCCGCGCGCAACGTGGATCACGAACCGCAGGTTGTGCAGGATCAGCTGGCGTGCCGCATCCAGGTCCTGGCGCTCGTGCAGCGCCACGGCCAGTTCACGCTCGTGCTCGGCGTCCAGCACCTCGATGCGGCCAACGGCCTGCATGTAGTGATCGAGGTTGCCCACCGGTACGGGCATGTCGATGCGTGGAGTGGTCAGGGCCTGGTTCATGCGTGGTGTTTCCTCCCGATTCATGACTCTACATTAGCAGTCTGTGAATAAGAGTGCTAAACCCTGCAAAGGTTCCGGACGTTTCGTCCGGGACGCGTCTCCCTAAGGGGCATCCCGCAGGGCATGGCCGCTGCCCAGCCGGGCGCCCAGCCAGCCGAGGAGGAGTCCGGCCAGGAGCAGGGCCAGGAGATGGGTGGCCCCAGGCAGGGACAGCCCGAATTCGAGATCGAACGCGGCCGCGGCCTGTTCCAGTGGCGCCCGGCTCAGGCCGATCCCGATGAGCAGCAGGATGCCGGCGAAAACGCCGCCACCCAGGCCGGTCATCACGCCACCGTAGAGGGAGGGTCGACGCAGGAACCGGTGGGTAGCCCCGCTGATCCGCGAGATGGCGATCTCTTCCCGGCGTTCGCGCAGCTCCGAGGCGGTCGCCAGGGCCAGGATCAGCAACGCCCCCAGCCCCAGCAGGGCGCCCACCACCGACAGGATGCGCAGCCCCAACTGGTGCAGGCTGTTCAACTGCCGCACCCAGTCGTCGTCGCTGACCACCGTTGCACCCGGCACGGTGGCCGCAAGCGCCTCGCGTAGCGCCGCAACCGTCTCGGGATCCGCGGTCGCGGGGACCACATCCACCACGTCCGGCAGCGGGTTTTCGTCCAGCCAGTCCAGCAGGCCGGGGTCGGCCAGGCCCTCGCGATAGCGGGCCAGGGCCTCGTCGGCATCGATCCAGATCCAGCGTTCCACCCGGGCATCGGTCTCCAGGTGGCGTTCCAGATCCGCGACCGTGGCCGCCTCCACGCCGTCGAGGTAGAGGGCGATGCGTGGGTCATGGTCCACGTGGGCGGACAGGGCGCGGGCGTTGTCCAGCAGGACCCAGAGATAGGCCGGCAGGGCGAGGATGAAGCCCAGCACGGCAATGCTGATCAGGCTCAGAACCGGGGCCTGCAGGCGGCGCTGCAGGCTGCGCCGGGCGGCATCCCGATGGGCCTCCAGCCAGGCCGGCACGGTGTCCTGCAGGCGACGGCCCGGCTTCATGCCGGGGCCCCCGCGGCCGCACGGGCCTCGATGCGTCCGTCTTCCAGGTGCAGGACCGGCTTGCCCATGCGCTCGACCAGGCCGAGGTCATGGCTGGCGATCAGGGCGGTCATGCCGACCCGGTTGAAGTCGTCGAACAGTTGCAGGATCTCGCGCGACAACGCCGGATCGAGGTTGCCGGTGGGCTCGTCTGCCAGCAGCAGGACCGGCCGGTGGACGATGGCCCGGGCAATGCCCACGCGTTGTTGTTCGCCCGCCGACAGGGTGCGCGGGTTGACCCCCTCCTTGTGCAGCAGCCCGACCTTGTCGAGCGCTGCGCGCACGCGTTTGCGCATCTCCGGGCGGCGGTAGGCGAGGATCTCCAGCGGCAGGGCGACGTTGTCGAACACCGGGCGGTCGAACAGCAGGCGATGATCCTGGAACACCAGCCCGATACTGCGGCGAAACCCCGGAATCGCGCGGTTGGAGAGGCGGTCGAGGTCGTGGCCGTTGACCCGGATGCGCCCGCGAGTCGGGCGCTCAAGCCCGGCGATCAGGCGCAGCAGGGTGCTCTTGCCGGCGCCGGAGGGCCCGGTGATGAAGGCCATCGCACCCGGGTCCACGCGCAGGCTGACGTTGCTGAGCGCCTCGGACGCGCTGCCGAATCGCTTGGTGACGCGTTGCAGACGAATCATCCGGTGTGCTCGTCAGTCGCTATCGCGGCCGAGCAGGGCGCGCACAAAGGCGCGGGCATCGAAGACCTGTAGATCCTCGGCCTTTTCCCCGACCCCGATGAAGCGCACCGGAATGCCCAGCTGTTCGGCCAGCGCGAACAGCACGCCGCCCTTGGCCGTGCCGTCCAGCTTGGTCACGACGATTCCGGTCAGGCCCAGGGCCTCGTGAAACTGACGGGCCTGGTTCAGGGCGTTCTGGCCGGTGCCGCCGTCGACCACCAGCAGGACCTCGTCCGGGGCGTGTTCGTCCAGCCGGCCCATTACGCGCTTCACCTTGCGGACCTCGTCCATCAGGTTGGTCTGCGTGTGCAGGCGCCCGGCGGTGTCGGCAATCATCACGTCGATGCCGCGCGCCTGCGCGGCCTGCAGGCCGTCGTAGACCACCGAGGCGGAATCTGCCCCGGTGCCCTGGGCGATCACCGGAGCGCCATTGCGCTCGCCCCAGGTCTGCAATTGTTCCACCGCCGCGGCGCGGAAGGTGTCGCCGGCCGCCAGCAGCACCGAGCGATCGTCCGCCTGCAGGTGATGGGCCAGCTTGCCGATGGTGGTGGTCTTGCCGGCGCCGTTGATACCGACGACGAGGATGGAGAAGGGGCGTTCGGCCTCCGGGATCTCCAGGGGGCGCGAGACCGGCTCGAGGATCTCGATCATGGCCGCCTCCAGGGCGTCCATCAGGGCCTCGGCATCATCCAGTTGTCCGCGTTTCACCTCGCGGGTGATACGATCCATGATCCGCTGGGTCGCATCCAGGCCCACGTCCGCGAGGAGCAGGCGTTCTTCCAGCTCCTCGAACAGTTCGTCGTCGATCTTGCGCCGGAGCAGCGCCCCCAGGTCGCCGCCCAGGACCTGCCCGGTCTTGGCCAGGCCCTTGCGCAGGCGCTGGAACCAGCCGCCGCGGGCGGGCTTCTCCGGCTCGCTGCCAGGTGCCTCCGCGTCGGGGGTGGCCGGGTCTTCGGACTTCTTTTTGCGGAAACCGAACATGCTCGATGTGGTCAAGTAGAGAGTTCGCCAATGCTAGCACGAGGATTCATGAATCATGCGCGGTAAAAACCTGGTCACAGTGCTCGTTACGGCGTTTGTCTTTGCCTGGCCCGTCGGGGTCCTGGCCGCGACGCCCGAGATCGAATCGAAGGTGGTCGAGACTACGCTGGACAACGGCCTGACGGTCCTCGTGCTGGAGGACCGGCGTGCCCCGGTGGTGGCCAACATGGTCTGGTACCGGGTCGGCTCTGCCGACGAGCACAGCGGCGTAACCGGCATCTCGCACATGCTGGAGCACATGATGTTTCGCGGGACCGAGCAGTATGAGCCCGGCGAGTTCTCGCGCATCGTTTCGCGTCTGGGCGGGCGCGAGAATGCCTTTACCGGCCGTGACTACACGGGTTACTTCCAGATCATCGGGCGTGATCACTGGGAGACCATGATGGCGATGGAGGCGGAGCGCATGCAGCACCTGAAGCTGCAGGAAGACGAGTTCCGTCCGGAATTGAATGTTGTAAAGGAAGAGCGCCGTCTGCGCGTGGAGGACCAGCCCAACTCTCTGGTACGCGAGCAGCTGATGGCCACGGCTTTCCTCAATCATCCGTATGGCAATCCGGTGATCGGCTGGATGAGCGATATCGAGGCCTACACCCTGGAAGACAATCAGGCGTGGTATGACCGCTATTACCACCCGAACAACGCGGTGGTCGTGGTGGTCGGCGATGTCGATGCCGAGCGGGTCATCGAGGCGGCCCGGGAGCATTTTGGGGACATCCCGGCGGGTGATCTCCCGGAGACGAAGCCGCGCGCCGAGACGCCGCAAAAGGGCGAGCGCCGCATCACCGTCGAGGCCCCCGCAGAGCTGCCCTACCTGCTGATGGGCTGGAAGGCGCCGGTTCTGAATACCGTGGACGACCCGGTGGATGTCTACGCACTGATGGTGGCGGCCGGGATCCTGGATTCCGGTGAGGCCTCGCGCTTTGCCCGCGAGATCGTACGGGGCGAAGAACTGGCCGGCGCGACCTCGGCCCGCTACAGCCCGTTCAGCCGGCTGGATGACCTGTTCATGATTGCGGCGGTGCCCACGGCGGCCACGGATGTGGAGACGCTTGAGGCGGCCCTGCTGGAGCAGGTGGAGCGGCTGAAGGACGAGCCGGTCAGCGACAGCGAACTGGAACGGGTGCAAGCGCGGGTGATCGCCTCCGAGGTGTATCAGCGTGACTCGGTGCGCTCCCAGGCCTTCCAGCTGGGCATGCTGCAGATCATCGGCGTCGGCTGGCAGGAAGGCGATCGCTTCGTCGAGCGCGTGCGTGCGGTGACTGCCGAGGATGTGCAGCGCGTGGTGCGCGAGTACCTGGTGCCGGAACGACGCACGGTCGGCATTCTCGATCCGCAGCCCCTGGATGGTGACGACCCGCCCGATCCGGGTGCGGTAGAACCCTATGGCGATACCGCGGGGGGTATGTAATGACGGGAGGCAACATGATGCGAACGGGATTCCTGGTAGCCATGGTCGGGCTGCTGGCGCTGGCGCTGCCGGCCCAGGCGGTCGAGATCGAGGAGTGGGAGACCGACGAGGGGCTGCGCGTGCTGTACGTGGCGGCGCCGGATTTGCCGATGGTCGACCTGCGCTTGACCTTCGACGGCGGGGCCTCGCGCGACGGCGACCAGAATGGCCTGGCCTCGTTGACCAGCAGCGCCCTGCAGCATGGCACGGCGGAGATGGATGCGGACGCGCTGGCCGAGGGTTTCGAGTCGGTGGGCGCGCAGTTCAGCACCACCGCACTGCGCGACATGGCCATCGTCAGTCTGCGTAGCCTGACCGAGCCGGACTGGATGGATGCGGCGCTGGAGACTATGTCCGCAGTCCTGGCCGAGCCCGCCTTCCCGGAGGCCGATTTCGATCGAGCCCGGCGCCAGGCCCTGCAGGGGCTGCAGCGCGAGCGCCAGGATCCCGGGAGCGTTGCCACCCGGCGTTTCTACGCGTTGATGTATGGCGATCACCCCTACGCCAACTGGCCGGGCGGCGAGCGCGAGACCCTGGAGGCGTTGCAGCCCGCGGATGCCCGAGCGTTCTACGAGCGCCACTACACCACGGCCAACGGCGCCCTGGCGATCACGGGTGGGTTGAGCCGCAGTGAGGCCGAGGCTGCGGCGGCACGCATCTCCGCCGCCCTGCCGCAGGGGCCTGCGGTGGAACCGCTGCCCGCGGTGGAACCGCGCGAGGACCCGGTCGAGGAGCGTATCGACTTCCCTTCCGAGCAGGCCCATATCCACATGGGGGCCCCGACCCTGCGCCGCGGCGAGGATGACCACTATGCCCTGACCCTGGCCAACCATGCCTTCGGCGGGGGCGGCTTTATCTCGCGCCTGTTCCTGGAGATTCGCAGCGCGCGCGGGCTGGCCTATTCGGTCAGCAGCCGCTTTCAGCCCATGGCGGTCGAGGGTCCCTTCCGTATCGGGATGCAGACCGGGGTCGATCAGGCGGACGAGGCGGTGACCGCGCTGCGCGAGGAACTCGAGCGCTGGCATGCCGAGGGTATCGATGCCGACGAGCTGGAGGCCTCGCGCGAGAACGTGGTCAACAGCTTCCCGCTGTCGTTGGCCTCGAACAGCGACATCGTCGGTCTGCTCGGGATGATCGCCTTCTATGATCTGCCGCTGGATTATCTGGAGCGCTACATCGAACGCATGGAGGCGGTCGAGCTGGATCACCTGAACGCGCGGTTGCGCGAGCGCATCAACCCGGAAGCGATGGTCACGGTGATCGTGGGTGGCCAGGAGTAGGCGCGCCCCCGCCGGACGCCCCGCGCGCATCCGCATCATCGGCGGGGCCTGGCGCCGCCGCTGGTTGCCGGTGCTCGGGGTCGGCGGGTTGCGCCCGACCGCGGACGCCCTGCGCGAGACCCTGTTCAACTGGCTGCAGCCGCGACTCCCGGGCGCGCGCGTGCTCGACCTGTTCGCCGGCACCGGGGCGTTGGGGCTGGAGGCGGCCTCGCGCGGGGCGGACTCGGTACTGCTGGTCGAGCGCGATGCCCGTGCCGCGGCCCAGCTTCAGGCCAACTGCGAGACCCTGGGGGCCGAGCAGGTGAGCGTGCGCCGGGATGATGCCCTGCGCCTGCTGGCCGGGGAACCGCCCGACGGGTTGCCCTTCGATCTGGTGCTGGTGGATCCGCCATTCGGCCAGGGCCGGGTGGCGCCGGTGCTGGAGGCCCTTCGCGCGCACGACTGGCTGCACGCGGACAGCCGGATCTACGTGGAAATCGAGTCCGAGGCGGACCTCGATTTCCTCGCTGCGGGTGGCTGGGAGATCGAGCGCGAGCGTCAGGGCGGGCAGGCCCGTGCCCTGTTGCTGGCCCGTGCTCCAGTCGCCGAGGCGGCGTAATATGGCCTCGGATATGGCGCAGGATATGACGCCGGGTGCGAAGCCCTTCACGTTTTTGCAGTCGGAGTAGTCTTTCGCTACGGTGGCTTTGTCCCACCTACTGCGGCAACGCCCAACGGGCGTGATCCTGTGCGGCTCCCGGAGCACGTTCGGAGCAAGCCCGCGCCGGCCCGCGTTCGCCACAAGAATACAAGGGGAAACCGAATGGATGAGCAGTCCACCCCCGGTCTGACGCAAACCCGCCTCGGCGGCTTTGGCGTGATCTGCAGCCCGGTCTTCTACACCTCGAGTATCGTGATCGCACTGTTCGTCCTGTTCGGGGCGATCTTCCCGGACACCGCCGAAGCGGTCTTCGCCCAGCTGCAAAGCGGCATCGGGGAGTATCTCGGCTGGTACTACATGCTGGTCGTCACCGTGTTCCTGGTCTTCTCCCTGTACCTGATGTTCAGCCGTTACGGTGGGGTGCGCCTGGGTGATCAGTTCGAGGCCCCGCGCTTTAGCTACACCGCGTGGTTCGCGATGCTGTTCTCCGCGGGCATGGGGATCGGGCTGTTGTTCTGGAGCATCGCCGAACCGATGTACCACTATCTCAGCCCACCGCACGTCGAGGGCGAGACCGGCGCGGCGGCTGTCGAGGCGATGCGCTATACTTTCTTTCACTGGGGGCTGCATGCCTGGGCGATCTACATTGTCGTCGGCCTGTCGCTGGCGTATTACGCCTACCGCCACAATCTCCCGCTGCTGATCCGTTCCTCGCTGTACCCCTTCATCGGTGACCGGATCTATGGCCCCTGGGGGCATCTGGTGGACGTGGTGGCGCTGTTCGGCACCATGTTTGGCGTGGCGACCTCGCTGGGCCTGGGCGTCATGCAGATCAACTCGGGCCTGAACTTCGTGTTCGGGATCGAGGAATCCACCTCCATGCAGATCGTGCTGGTCGCGATCATTACCCTGATCGCCGTCGGGTCGGTCGCGCTGGGCGTCGACAAGGGCATCAAGCGCCTGTCGAACTTCAATATCGGTCTGGCGGTGATCCTGATCGCGCTGCTGCTGGTCATGGGCCCGACCCTGTTCATCCTGCGCCTCCTGGTGGAGAGCACCGGCGTCTACGTTCAGTTCCTGCCCGAGATGAGCCTGTGGGCCGACACGATCGAGGATTCCGGCTGGGCGACCTCCTGGACCATCTTCTACTGGGGCTGGTGGATCTCCTGGGCCCCGTATGTCGGTATGTTCATTGCGCGGGTCTCGCGTGGCCGCACCATTCGCGAGTTCGTCGCCGGCGTGCTGCTGGCCCCGACCGCCGCGGCCTTCGTCTGGCTGGCCGTGTTCGGCGGCACTGCGATGAGCTACGAGCTCGAGGGTGTGGTCGACCTGACTGGCGCCGTGTCGGAGAACATGTCCACCGCGCTGTTCGTGACCCTCCAGGCCATGCCGCTGTGGGATTGGCTGTCCGTGGCCGTGATGGCGGCGGCGACGGTGCTGATCGTCACCTTCTTCGTGACCTCCTCGGACTCCGGCTCGCTGGTGATCGACACCCTGGCCTCCGGTGACGTGCGCAACCCGACCGTCACCCAGCGCGTGTACTGGGCCATCCTCGAGGGGGTTGTCGCGTCCATCCTGTTGCTGGCGGGGGGGCTTGCCGCGTTGCAGGCGGCCGCGATCAGTGTCGGGCTGCCGTTCTCGGTCATCATGCTGATCATGGTGTTCGGCCTGTGGAAGAGCCTGCATCAGACCGAAGCGGTTACCCCGAGCAAGTACCAGAAGGAGGCCCCGCCGCCGCATACCCTGTTGGGGTATACGGAAGATCTGGACGACAAGATCAAGTAGGGGGTAACGATGGCTGCGTCCCGAGTGGCGCTGCTGGGATGCGGGCTCATGGGGCAACCCATGGGCCTGCGTCTTTTGCAGGCCGGATTTCCCGTGGTGGCCTACAACCGCACGGTCGCGCGCGCAAGCGATCTGGCGGCCGAGGGGGTCACCGTTCACAGTTCACCCGCCGCGGCTGTCGCGGAGGCGGATGTGCTGGTGCTGATGCTCAGTGATGCCGCGGCCATCCATGCCGTGCTGGATGCCCTGCCGGCCGGCGCGCTGGACGGTCGCTGCGTGATCCAGATGGCGACCATCCTGCCGGCCGAGAGCCGGGCCCTGGCGGAACGGGTGCGGGGCGCCGGCGCCTGCTACCTGGAGGCGCCGGTGCTGGGTTCCATCCCCGAGGCCCGGGATGGCCGTCTGCTGATCATGGCGGGCGCCGACCGCGAGGCCGACTTCGCCCGGGCCCAGTCGGTACTGGCGGCTCTGGGCGAGACACCCCGGCATGTCGGTTCGGTCGGGCAGGGGGCGGCGCTGAAGCTGGCCTTCAACCAGTTGATCGCGAGTCTCACCGCGGCGTTTTCCTTGAGCCTGGGGCTGGTGCGGCGCGAGGGGGTGGAGGTCGATACCTTCATGGAGATCCTGCGCGACAGTGCCCTGTATGCCCCGACCTTCGACAAGAAGCTTGGCAAGATGGTCTCCGGTGACTTCGGTACCGCCAACTTTCCGGTCAAGCACTTGCTGAAGGATGTGCGTCTGACCGAACGCGCGGTGGAGGATGCCCACCTGGTGGGGCCGTGGCTGCCGCTGCTGGCGGATCTGCTGGATCGGGCGCGCGAGCAGGGCCTGGCCGATGCGGATTATTCGGCCATCTACACCACGATTGCCCCGGAAAACGCGGGGCAATGAGGAAGATACGGCGGCCCTTATGCACAGCACCTGGCGATGGTGCTCGAGGCTCAAGGGGGTGGCCCGTGGCAACACACCGGACTGATGGGTCGGTATTAAATGGCCTAAAAACCAGTTGCTTGCGTGATATCTTTGCCGGGATCCGGCGCCGCCGCCTTGACGTTTCCGGTGGATTCCGTTCCGGGCGCGACAATTCGTCCACAAAGTTATCCACAGGTTGTCCGGACGGGTAAAACCACCCGGCCATTCAGGCAGTTGTCACCCGGAGTTGAAACGCGCTCTGCACTTGCTGTCGCAACCTGGTCTTGCGCTCGGGCGGGTAGCACCGCTATGCTATCGGACTTTTCGCCAGAACCTGCGTGAGCCGACCATGAAAGCCGACATCCATCCGAACTACCACAACGTCAAGGTTATCTGCAGCTGCGGTACGCAGTTCGAGACCCGCTCCACGCTCTCCGGCGAGGAGATGCACCTGGACGTGTGCTCGCAATGCCATCCGTTCTACACCGGCAAGCAGAAGATCGTTGATACCGCCGGCCAGGTCGACAAGTTCAACCGCCGCTTCGCATTCTGAGGCTGCGGCGCGCCGGATGGCGCGCAACGCGAACGGACACGTGACTGCTGCGGCGGGCGTTGTCCGACCCGACGAGGGCGTCCTGCGGGGCGCCCTCGTCTGCGTTGTGGGCTTGGCCCTGGTGCTGCTGGCCACTGCGGCCCGGGCCGAGTGCCGGCTGGCGGATCAGGATCCGCGTGGGCTTCAGGAGGTCGAGGTGGAGCGCGTCCAGGGCTTCGATAGTCTGCGGTTGACCGATGGGCGGACCGTTCAGGTGATTGGTCTGGCCCCGGCCGCGCCGCTGCCGGAGAGGGCCGGCCCGATGCGACCCCTGCATCTTCACGAGGGGCTGCGCGAGGCACTGGCCGCCCGGCTGGACGCGGTCGATCAGCGGCTGATCCTGCGCCCGGGCCGTCCCGCCCGGGACGCCGAAGGGCGCCTGCGCATGCATGCCTGGCTGCCCGGCGGGCCGTTGCTGGCGGCCGAATTGATTGCCGCCGGCGAAGCGATGCCGCGCCCCGGGCCGCAGCCGGCCGCCCTGGATACCTGCTTCTACGTGGCCGAGGTCGAAGCACGGGCAGGGGAGCGGGGTTTGTGGTTGGAGCGCCCGGCCGCCCTGCCGGTCCGGATGCTGGACCCGCGTTCCGGTGCCCCGCGCCAGGGCCGGCTGCGGGTGCGAGGCGAGGTGGTGGCCGTGCGCGAGACGTCGCGTCACTGGGTGCTGGAGCTGGACGGGCCGCTGGACGTCCTGATTCGCGGGCGTGACCGCGATCACTGGCCCGATCTCCAGCCCGATACCTTGAACGGCGAGGCGGTGATTGTGCGCGGTCAGGTGTATCCTTGGAGAGACCGACTCCGGATGCGCATACGCCATCCGCTCGATCTAGAGGTACCGGAATAATGCGTGCTCTTTCCAAGTCCTGGCGGACCGCTCGCGGTCGTCTGGCCTCTCTGTTCCTGACGGTTCTGGTCGCCGCCGGCCTGGCCGTGGCGATCCCCGGTTGTACCACCAATCCGGTGACCGGACGCTCGCAGCTGATGCTGGTTTCCGAGAATCAGGCGATCGATGCGTCGCGCAGCGCCTACGTCGAGATGCTGGCTCCGGCGCGCGAGGAGGGTCGCATCAATGCCGATCCTGCGATGACCGCGCGGGTGCAGGGCATCACCGAAAAGGTGGTTGCGCAGGCGGTCAAGTACCGTCCCGAGACCGCGGACTGGGACTGGGAGATCGCGGTGATCGAGGCGCCGGATACCGTCAACGCCTTCGCCATGGCGGGCGGCAAGATGGCGATCTACTCGGGCATCATCGAACAGCTGGAGCTGACCGATGACGAGCTCGCGCAGATCATCGGGCATGAGATTGCCCACGCGCTGTCGGCGCATACGGCGGAAAAGATGTCGGTCGCGCTGGCCAGCAATCTGGCCCTGACGGGTTACGCCCTCTCCGGCGACCGTTCGCAGGTGGCCCTGACCGGGGCGGCACTGGGGGCCGTGCTTGCCGTGCAGCTCCCGCACAGCCGGGGCATGGAATCCGAGGCCGACCGCATCGGTATCGAGCTGGCGGCGCGTGCCGGGTACAACCCGGATGCCGCAGCCAGCCTGTGGCGCAAGATGGCTGCCCAGGCCAATGGCGGTCAGCCGGAATTCCTGAGCACTCACCCGGCACCGGCTTCGCGCCAGCGCGAACTCACCCGTCTGGCCGACCAGTACCGCCCTTTGTATGACGAGGCCCGGCGCGGGTCTGTCCCTACCCACCCGGTCAACTGATTTCGTTTCCGGTGCGGGCCTACCGCACCGGGCCTGCACCTGTTTCTGAAGCAACCGTCCGACAAAAGGCCTCGCTACACCATGTCCAAGGATTTCAACCAGCGCGCGCTGGAATACCACGAGCAGCAGCCGGCCGGGAAGCTGGCGATCCACATCACCAAGCCCACCGCCACCCAGGATGATCTGTCGCTGGCCTACTCGCCGGGCGTCGCCGCGCCGGTGCGGGCGATTGCCGAGGACCCGGAGCTGGCCTATCGCTACACCGGCAAGGGCAACCTGGTCGCAGTGATTACCGATGGCACCGCGGTGCTGGGGCTGGGTAACGTGGGTGCGCTCGCGTCCAAACCGGTGATGGAGGGCAAGGGCGTACTGTTCAAGGCCTTCGCCAATATCGACGTGTTCGATATCGAGGTGGACGCCGCGCAGCCGGAGGACTTCATCAACACGGTCGCGCGCATTGCCGGCGGCTTTGGTGGCATCAATCTGGAAGATATTGCTGCGCCGCACTGCTTCGAGATCGAGCGCCGCCTGTCCGAACGCCTGGATATCCCGGTCTTTCACGACGATCAGCACGGCACCGCGATCATCACCGCGGCCGGCCTGGTCAATGCGCTGGAGATCCAGGGCAAGAAGCTGAGCGAGGCGAAGATCGTCTGTGTCGGCGCAGGGGCTGCGGGGATCGCGTCCATGCAGCTGCTGGTCCGCCTGGGCGCGGCGAAGAAGAATCTGTTCATGGTGGATCGCAAGGGTGTGATCCACAGCCAGCGCGATGACCTGAACGAATACAAGCAGATCTTCGCGGTGGACACCGACGCGCGCAGCCTGGCCGATGCCTGTGCCGGTGCCGACGTGTTCATTGGGCTGTCCGGCCCGGACCTGCTGACCGCGGAGATGCTGCGGTCCATGGCGCCGAAGCCGATTGTCTTCGCCCTGTCCAACCCGGACCCGGAGATCCGTCCGGAGCTGGCGCACGCAACCCGCGACGACCTGATCATGGCCACCGGGCGCTCGGACTACCCGAACCAGGTGAACAACGTGCTCGGCTTCCCGTTCATCTTCCGCGGCGCGCTGGATGTGCGCGCCCGGACGATCAATGACGAGATGCTGGTGGCCGCGGTGCACGCCCTGGCCGGACTGGCCCGCGAGCCGGTGCCGCAGGTGGTGCTGGATGCCTACGGGCTGGAGACGCTCGAATTCGGCCCGAACTACATCCTGCCGACCCCGTTCGATCCGCGTCTGATCGACACCGTGCCGCAGGCGATCAGTCAGGCCGCCCGCGACAGCGGGGTCGCCCGCCTGTAACCCCAGTCCTGTAGGAGGAGCAGCGCATGCAGAAGATCGCCATTGTCGGCGCCGGACGCGTCGGCGAATCCACCGCCCAGTTTCTGGCCCGCCGCGACATCGCCCGCGAGATCGCGCTGCTGGACGTGCGCGAGGGCGCGGCGGCCGGTGCCGCCCTGGATATCCAGGAGACCGCGCCACTGCTGCGTTTCGATACCCGGCTGACCGGTAGCCACGAGGCGTCGGTGATCGCTGGAGCGGAGCTGGTGATCATCACTGCCGGGTTGCCGCGCAAGCCAGGCATGTCGCGCTCCGACGTGCTGGACAAGAACGTCGAAATCCTCGACGTGATCCTGCAGGACATCCTGGTTCATGCCCCGCAGAGCCGGATCCTGGTGGTCTCCAACCCGGTGGATGTGCTGACCTACCGCGCCTGGCAGAAGACCGGCTGGAGCCGCGACCGTATCTTCGGCCAGGCCGGGGTGCTGGATACCTCGCGCATGGCGGCCTTCATCGCGCTGGAGACCGGTTTGTCCACCCACGACATCCAGGCGCTGGTGCTGGGCGGCCATGGCGATGCCATGGTCCCGATGCTGCGCTATTCGTCCATCAACGGTGTGCCGCTGGATCACTTCATGGATCAGGCCACGCTGGACAACATCGTCGAGCGAACCCGGCACGGCGGTGCCGAGATCCTGGCCCTGAAGCAGACCTCCAGCGCCTACGGCGCCCCGGCGGCGGCCATCGCCGAGATGGTCGAGGCGATCGCGCTGGATCGGCGGCGGGTGCTGCCGACCGTGGCCCTGCTGGACGGCGAATACGGCGAGCGCGACGTGGCCATGGGCGTGCCCTGCATCCTCGGTCAGGGCGGGATGGAGCGTGCCATCGAGCTGGAACTGAATGCCGAGGAGCGCGCCGCCTTCGACCAGTCCATCGCCGGGGTACGGAAGGACCTTGAACGCCTCGCCTGACGCCGGCCCAGTGCCGGATGCGCGGTTGCCGACCCTGACCCTGGTCGACAGCAGCATCTTTGTCTTTCGCGCCTGGTTCGCGCGTGGCCTGGATCCGGATCCGCAGGGCCGGCCGGGCGGTGCGCTGCACGGCCTGGTGCACTCGCTCTGCCAGTGGTTGCCGGCCTGCGCGCCGGGTCCGGTGGCCTTTTGTTTCGACACCGGCCTGCGCCGGGGTTTTCGTCACCGCATTGACCCTGCCTACAAGGCCCATCGCCCGCCGGCCCCGCCGGAGCTGCGCGAGCAGTTCGCGCGCATCCGCGAACTGCTGGGCCGGCTGGGGTTTGCGACTCTGGCCGACGCGGAGTACGAGGCCGACGACCTGATCGCGAGCCTGGCCCGCGCCGGGCGCGCGGCCGGCTATCGCATCGACGTGAAGAGTGCCGACAAGGATCTGACCCAGGTGATCCTGGGCGGGCAGGACCGCCTGCACGACCCGGAACGCGGGGTCGACATGGATCGTCGCGCCATCGAGAAGCGCTTTCGCATCCGCCCCGAGCAAGTCGCGGACATGCTGGCCCTGGCCGGGGATGCCAGCGACAACATTCCCGGAATCGACGGGGTCGGACCGAAGACGGCCGCGCGTATCCTGCGCCGGTTGCGCGACCTCGACACGGTCCTGGCCGACCCGCCGGCCGTCACCCGCTGCAACATCCGTCGCGCGCCCGCCGTAGCCGCGGCCATCGCCGGGCAGGCCGACCGGCTGCGCCGCTCGCGCCGGCTGACCGGCCTCGCCGACCGTATCCCGGATCTGCCAGCGCCCGGAGAATTGCATCCGACGGGCCCCGATCCGGACGCGTCCGCCTGGCTGCACGACCTGGGTGTTGCCCCCGCCTACCACGCCCGGCTCCTGGCCGCCGCCGGCGCCTGGGGCCTGACGGATACGAGGCAGACGGCATGATGCGCCGCCTGCACATCCTGGGCGGCGTGGTGCTGGCCGCGCTCGTGCTTCTGCCGGCCGTCGTACAGGCGCACCCGCATGCCTGGATCGACCTGCGGATCAGCTTCGAGCGCGACGGCGAGGGGCAGATCACCCATATGCTCCATCACTGGCGCTTCGACCCGACCTACGGGCAGTACCTGTACGACGATGCCCAGGAGCATCAGTCCGGCGATACGCCGGAGGCGCGCCTGCAGGGGCTTGCCACCGAGATCCTCGACAATCTGGACGAGTACCGCTGGTACAGCCACCTGGAGGTGGCTGGAGAGGATCTCGGGATCGCGGCCGCCGCCGATCCCCAGATGGCCATGGACGCGGGGCTGCTGCACTTCCGCTTCCGGCTGGAGCTGGAGCAACCGGTCGATCCGACCGACGAGCCGCTGGCCTACCGGGTCTACGACCCGACGTATTTCATCGAGATCCTGCATCAGGACCCGCATGGCACGGAGATTCTTGATGCGTCCGGACTGGTGGATGCGACCTGTCAGGCCCGGCTCGAACGGCCGCGCCCGGATCCGGCGCTGGTGGCGCGCGCGCTGGCGCTGGACTATGGCGCCAGCGCGGATTACGACCTCGGCCGGCACTTTGCCGAACGCGTCACCCTGCGCTGCGACTGAGGCACTGGTTATGGCCCGGGTCGTATTGTTCCACAAGCCCTGGGGTGTCCTGCCCCAGTTCACCGACCCCGAGGGTCGTCCGACACTGGCCGACTACATCGCGATCCCCGGGGTCTATCCGGCCGGTCGTCTGGACCGTGACAGCGAGGGCCTGCTGGTCCTGACCGACGATGGGCGTCTGAACGCGCGTCTGACCCAGCCACAGCACAAGACCAGCAAGACCTACTGGGTTCAAGTCGAGGGCGAACCCGACGATGCCGCGTTGCATGCCCTGCGCGAGGGTGTCGAGTTGAAGGATGGCCTGACCCGACCGGCGCAGGTGGAACGCATGGACCCGCCGGACATCCCGGAGCGCGACCCACCCGTGCGTTTTCGGCGCCATATCCCGACCCGCTGGCTGGCGCTCACCCTGCGCGAGGGGCGCAACCGCCAGGTTCGCCGAATGACCGCGGCGGTGGGTCACCCGACCCTGCGCCTGGTGCGCTACCGGGTCGCCTCCTGGACCCTCGATGGTCTCGCGCGGGGCGAGTTTCGCACCCTGGAGACGGGTTAGGGGGCTCTTGAAACCCCGGAATGCCGGAACTGCCGCCCGCGTCGCGCGAAACCGGAGGATCCTCATTGCAAGCGCCCCGGTGCAGGCCGATGATAGGAAACCATTGATACGAGGGCAGGACATGCGCCATTCCAGGAACGTAATCGCCGGGCTGGCCGGCCTGTTGCTGGTCCTGGCCGCGGCGCTGCCGGCGGCCGCTGCCGAAGAAGACCTTTATGTCTTCGAGCGCAGCCTGTACCTGCTCGCCGAGCGCGCCCTGAACCGCGGCGACATGACGGCCTACCGCGCCGCGCGCAGCACCCTGACCGGCTACCCACTGACCCCTTACCTGGATTACCGCGATCTGGCGCGCAATCTCAATCGCGCCGACCCGGATGCCGTGCGCCGCTTTGTACGCGAGCATGACGACACCCCGCTGGCAGCCCGGCTGCACGGGAGCTATCTGACGCATCTCGCGCGCGAAGAGCAGTGGGGGGCGTATCTCGAATTCCTCGATTCGGACCGTTCGCTGTCCGTCGAGCAGGACTGCAATCGCCGCCAGGCGCTGTTGGAGACGGGGGAGCCCGATGCGGCCCTGGAGGACGTGGAGTCCATCTGGCTGCACGGCCAGTCGCGCCCTTCGGCCTGCGATCCGGCCCTGAAGGCCTGGCGCGATGCCGGGGGGCTGACCGGTGAACTCGCCTGGGATCGCTTCGTGCTGGCCGTCGAGGCGGGACAGACGGGTCTGGCTCGTTACTTGCGCCGCTACCTTGACCGCGATGACCGCCCGTGGGCGGAGCGCTGGCTGGATCTGGCCAGCCAGCCCGCACGGGTTGTGGAGGCCGACTTCGACGCCGGTGCTCACCGCTCGGCCGAGGCGCTGATGGAGCGGGCCTTCACCCGCTGGATCCGCCAGGACCTGGATGCCGCCCTGGAAGGCTGGGAGAAGGACGGGCGTGATCTCGGACTGTCTTCCGAATCGGCCGGGCGCGTGCAGCATGCCCTGGCCCTGCGCCTCGCGCTGCGCTATCGCCCCGAGGCGCTGGACTTCATGGCGGCCCTGGAGCCCGAGGTGTTCGACACCCAGTTGCGCCAGTGGCAGGTGCGCGCGGCATTGTACGAGCGCGACTGGGAGGTGGTGATGGACGCGATCCGCGCCATGGATCGCGACGTGCGCGACGAGGCGGCGTGGCAGTACTGGTATGCCCGTGCCCTGGAACAGATCGAATCGTTGGAGGCCGCACGCGGCTTCTACGAGCGCGCGGCCCGCGAACGCAACTTCTACGGCTTCCTGGCGGCCGACCGCCTGGGGCAGCCCTATCGCATCGGGCATCAGCCCCTGGTGCTGGACGACGGGCAGCGTGCCGCCATGCGCACGCACGCCGGCATGCAGCGCATGCGCGAACTGGTCCGCCTGGACCGTAACGCCGAGGCCCGCCGCGAATGGACGCACGCCGTGGCCGACATGGATACCGCAGAGCTGGAGGCGGCGGCGCGCACCTTCGCCGACTGGGGCTGGCACGACCGCGCGATCTTCACCGCGGCGCGCGCCCGCAACTGGGACGACATCGAGCTGCGCTTCCCGCTCGCCTTTGATGACCTGATCGTGGCCGGCGCCCGTGAACAGGGTATCGATCCGGCCTGGGCCATGGCGATCGCACGCCAGGAGAGTGCCTTCCTCTACGACGTCCGTTCCGGTGCCGGGGCGCTGGGTATCATGCAGGTCATGCCCGCGACGGGTCGGTCGATCGCCTCGGCCGCGGGTGTGCGTGTGAACTCCGACTGGGACATCCTTGACCCGGCGACCAATGCCCGGCTTGGCACCTACTACCTGCGGCGCAATCTCGATCGTTTCGGAGGCCACAGCATGCTGTCCTCCGCGGCCTACAATGCCGGCGCCCACCGCGTGAGTTCCTGGCTGCCGGAGGACCGCGCGATGGATCCGGATATCTGGGCCGAACTGATCCCGTTCTCCGAGACCCGCGACTACATCCGCCGTGTGTTTGCCTACCGCATCCTGTACGCGGTCCGCCTGGGGCAGGAGCCGCCGTCGCTGGCCACCCTGCTGTATCCGGTGACGCCGCAGGATGGCCTCGCCGCGAGCCGCGAACGCCACCTGGCCACACTGCCTGGCGAGGCGGGCATCACCCTCAGCCGTGCCTTCTGCGACGCCCCGGGTTATACCGACAACGCCTGCTAGTCTGCCCGCCGCGAAGCGCTCAAAGCCACAAAGAAGGCCAAGGGCGGTTTGCAACCGGAAGGCTTGAAGAGCAGCAGGCGGTCGATCGCCCGGAGGCCTCTGCCGACCCCTGGCGCGACGGCCTGTCAGGAGCCGATTTGGTGACGGACATCCGCCACGGGCCCTCGCCGCAGCGCATCGCCAACGGCGATCGCAAAGGCTCCAGGCAAGGGGCTCGCCCGTCGCCACGCCACAGTGCTCCCGGCTTCCCCTGAACCGTGCTTGACCTGGACGTGGCCCTTCTTCGTGCCTTCGTGTGCTTCGTGGTGCAAGCAAAGGCGGGTCAGCCGCGGATGATGTCCTCGCGCATGCGACTGGCGATGCCGTCGGCCAATTGCTGCCATTCGGCCGCCAGTGGTGGCTCCAGGTGATCCTCGGTCGTGGCCTTGAAGTGGCGCATCCAGACGGCGAGGTCGGCCTCGGTCAGGTTCAGCGGTGCGTGCTTGCCGACCATGTCGATGGTCGGCGGCTGTTCCAGGCGCCCGCCCAGGTTCATGTACCAGAAATCGGCGATGCGCTTCACGTGATCCGGAAAATCCTGGATGCGCTCGAAGTGATGGCCGATTTGGGGGTCGGCCGACAGGCGGCGGTAAAAGTCGTCGATCACCGCGCGGATGCGCTCGGCGCCGATCTTGTCGCACAGAGGTTCGAGCTTGCGAAAGGCCATGGGGGTCTCCTGACGGATCCTGCGACAGCCGGTAACCTGCACACTGACATGGAACCCGGATGCCAAGGATGAACCAATTCGATTCAACGGGCCCCGATGCCGTGACGGCTGCGGTGGCCCAGTGTATTGCCGACCATACCGGAACGCCCTTCGAGCCAACAGGAAGCCAGGCCTGTTCCGGGGGCTCCATCAATCAGGCGCAGCGTTTCACCGGAAGCGACGGGCGGGAGTTCTTCGTCAAGCTGAGTGGGGGCGACGGCGCTGCGATGTTCGCGGTCGAGGCGCGCGGCCTGGAAGAACTCGCGCGCTGCGAACGCCTGAAAATCCCCGCTGTCGTCGGCACCGGATCGGCGGGCGGCACGCACTTTCTGGTGCTGGAGAACCTGGCGCTGGGCGGCCCCCGCGACGGCGTGGCTCTGGGGCACGGGATTGCCGACATGCACCAGAAGACCCGTCCGCGCTTCGGGCTGGATCACGACAATTTCATTGGTAGTACGCCGCAACCGAATACCGAGCACGACGACTGGGCGGCGTTCTACCGTGATGAACGTCTGGGCTTCCAGCGTCGGCTGGCGCGGGAGCGTGGGGCGGCGGGATCGCTACTCGGGGCGCTGGAGGAGCTGGAGTCCTCGCTGGGCGGCTTCTTTAGCGACTATCAGCCGGTACCCTCCCTGCTGCACGGCGACCTGTGGAGCGGCAACTGGGGGTTCCTGGCGGATGGCAGCGTGACGATCTTCGATCCGGCGGTGTACTACGGCGACCGCGAGGCGGATCTGGCGATGATGGAACTGTTCGGTCACCCGGGCCAGGACTTCGTCGCCGCCTACGAGGAGATCCTGCCCATCGACCCCGGCTATGGCGTGCGGCGCGCACTCTACAACCTTTACCACATCCTCAACCACGACCACCTGTTCGGCGGCGGCTACGGCGCCCAGGCCGAGCGCATGATCCGCCAGCTGCTGGCCGAACTGCGCTGATTGCCCCACCACCAACCGCTCTTGACCGGGCCCTCCTTCGTGCGTTTCGTGGTGACTCAGGGTTTCAGCGGCCGAGTTCGCGCGAGCGTTCGGCGGCTGCGGTCATGGCGCGGCGCATCAGGTCGCGCAGGTCGCCGTCTTCCAGGACCTGCAGGGCGCGTTCAGTGGTGCCGCCCGGGGAGGTGACGCGATGGCGCAGCTCCGCGGCGCTCTCGTCGCCCTCTGCGGCCAGACGGGTGGCCCCGGCCAGGGTGCCCAGGGTCAGTTCCAGTGCGGTATCCGCCGGCAGCCCCAGTGACTTCGCGGCCTCCTGCATCGCCTCGATCATCAGGAACACGTAGGCCGGTCCGCTGCCGGAGGTGGCGGTCACGGCGTGCATCTGCTCTTCGTCCTCCACCCAGATCGCGCGGCCCACGGCCTCCAGCAGCCGGGTGGCCGTGGCGCGATCCTCGGGGCTTGCGGTGGGGGCGGCGTAGAGTCCGGTGACCCCGGCGCCGACCAGGGCCGGGGTGTTCGGCATCGCGCGGACCAGGCGCGTGGCGTCGCCCAGCCACCCGGCGAGCTGGGTGGAGGTGATGCCCGCGGCTACCGAGATCACTAGCGGCTGACCCTGCTGCACCGCATCGCGCAGCGTCGGGGCGAGCTCCGGCAGGGTCTGTGGCTTCACCGCAAGCACCAGGGTGGCGCTCTGGGCCGCCAGTTCGGTGGCGCTACCACTGGCGAGCCCCGGGTATCGCGCCTGCAGATCGCGTACGCGCTCGGCGCCCTTGTCGGCGATGGCGATGCGTTCGGCGGCATGGCCGGACTGGACCAGTCCCTGAAGCAGGGCCTCGCCCATGTTGCCGGCCCCGACGAAGCCGACCTCGAAGCGGTGTTCCGTCATGTGGATTCCTTGGATTTGGGTTGGCGCGGGCCGAACAGGGCGGTGCCGATGCGCACGATGGTTGCCCCCTCGAGAATGGCGGCCTCGAGATCGCCCGACATCCCGATGGACAGCGTATCCAGCGAATGGCCCCCTGTGTTCAGGGTATCGCGCAGGGCGCGCAGGCGCGCGAAGGGTTCCCGCTGTAGCGGGATGTTGTCGGCGGTGGCCGGAATGGCCATCAGTCCGCGCAGTTCGAGACCGGGCAGGTCCTGCACTGCGGCGGCCAGGGCGGCGACCTCCCCGGGTGCGACGCCGGCCTTTTGCGGTTCCTCGCTGATGTTGACCTGCAGGCATACCTGCAGCGGCGGCATGCCCTCCGGACGCTGATCCGACAGGCGCCGGGCGATCCGCTCGCGGTCGACGGTATGCACCCAGGCGGCGCGTTCGGCCACCGCGCGGGTCTTGTTGCCTTGCAGCGCGCCGATGAAGTGCCACTCGAGGCCGAGTGGCGCGGGTGCGGCCTCCAGGGTGTCGTACTTGTCCACCAGCTCCGGGGCGTAATTCTCGCCGAAGGCGGACTGTCCCAGCGCATGCAGGGCACGGATCTCGTCCGCACCGCGGGTCTTGCTGACGGCCAATAGACGGACCGAATCCGGGTCGCGTCCGGCCTCGCGGCAGGCGGCCTCGATACGGGCTCGAACGGTGCTCAGGGCATGGTCTGGTGTGGTCATTTCCCTATGATATAGTCCGGAAGAACACAAGGTCACCGCGGATTTTCGCGCGGGCCTTCATAAGCGACAGGGGGTGGTGGTCGTGGCTGCCACCAGGGCGTTGGCGCGGGTCGGCCTTACGCCCGACAACAGGGGGATGCATGGATATCACGCAGTTGCTGGCCTTTTCGGTCAAGAACGGGGCCTCGGACCTGCACATCTCCGCGGGCATGCCGCCGATGGTACGTATCGACGGCGACATGCGCCGGGTGAACGTGCCGGTCATGGACCACAAGGAGGTCCAGGGCCTGATCTACGACATCATGAACGACCGCCAGCGCAAGGACTACGAAGAGTTCCTGGAGACAGACTTTTCGTTCGAAATCTCGGGGCTGGCGCGTTTTCGTGTCAACGCCTTTAACCAGGACCGTGGCGCAGCGGCGGTCTTCCGTACCATCCCCTCCAAGGTCCTGACGCTGGAAGAGCTGGGTGCCCCGCGCATCTTCGAGGAGATCTCGGACTATCCGCGCGGCATCGTGCTGGTGACCGGCCCGACCGGTTCGGGCAAGTCCACCACGCTGGCGGGCATGGTCAACCACCGCAACGAAAACGACTACGGGCATATTCTCACCATCGAGGACCCGATCGAGTTCGTGCACGAATCGAAGAAGTCCCTGATTAACCAGCGCGAGGTACACCGCGACACCCACGGCTTCAGTGAGGCCCTGCGCTCGGCCCTGCGCGAGGACCCGGACACCATCCTGGTCGGCGAACTGCGTGATCTCGAGACCATTCGCCTGGCCCTGACCGCGGCCGAAACCGGCCACCTGGTGTTCGGCACCCTGCACACCAGTTCGGCGGCCAAGACGATCGACCGCATCGTCGACGTGTTCCCGGCGGCCGAGAAGGATATGGTGCGGGCCATGCTGTCGGAGTCGCTGCGTGCGGTCATCGCTCAGACCCTGATGAAGAAGATAGGCGGCGGGCGCGTCGCGGCGCACGAGATCATGCTTGGCACGCCGGCGATCCGGAACCTCATCCGCGAAAACAAGATCGCGCAGATGTACTCGACCATCCAGACCAGTTCCGGCTCCGGCATGCAGACGCTGGACCAGTGCCTGAAGGACATGCTCGCACAGGGCGTGATCAGCCGCGAGGACGCTCGCCGCAAGGCCAGCAACCCGGATTCCATCTGACCACTATGCCGCCGATGCGCTTGACCGTCGGACCGGGTACCAAGGGAGAACGCCATGGATCGTGACAAGGCGATCAAGTACATGCACGACCTGCTACGGGCCCTGGTGGACCGGGACGGGTCGGATCTGTTCATCACGGTGGGCATGCCGCCGGCGGCGAAGATCGACGGCCGCGTGGTGCGGATGACCGAACAGAACCTGACGGCCTCGCATACCCAGGCGCTGGTTCGCTCGATGATGAACGACAAGCAGTCGGCCGAGTTCGAGCGCCACCAGGAGTGCAACTTCGCGATTGGCTTGCAGGGCGTGTCGCGTTTTCGCGTAAACGTCTTCACCCAGCGTGGCAGCCCGGGCATGGTGCTGCGAACCATCAATTCCGTGATCCCGAAGTTCGAGGACATCCAGATGCCGCCGCAGCTGGAGAAGATCACCCAGGAGCGTCGTGGCCTGGTGATCTTTGTCGGCGGCACCGGCTCGGGCAAGTCGACCTCGCTGGCGGCCATGATCGGCTATCGCAACCGCACGACAGCCGACCACATCGTCACCATCGAGGACCCCATCGAGTTCGTTCACGAGCACGCGATGAGCATCATCACTCAGCGTGAAGTCGGGGTGGACACCGAGAGCTACGAGATCGCGCTGAAGAACACCTTGCGCCAGGCGCCGGACGTGATCCTGATCGGCGAGATCCGCGACCGCGAGACCATGGACTACGGCGTTGCCTTCGCGGAGACCGGTCATTTGTGCCTGTCCACGCTGCACGCGAACAGCACCAACCAGGCACTGGACCGCATCATCAACTTCTTCCCCGAGGACCGGCGCGAACAGCTGCTGATGGACCTGTCGCTGAACCTGAAGGCCGTGATTTCGCAACGCCTGGTACGCAAGGAAGGCGGCGAGGGCCGGGTGCCGGCGGTGGAGATCCTGATCAACACCCCGCTGATGGCCGACCTGATCCTGAAGGGCCAGGTGCACGAGATCAAGGAGCTGATGTCCCGTTCCCGCGAACAGGGCATGCAGACCTTCGACCAGGCCCTGTTCGACCTCTACGAGCATCGCCACATCAGTTACGACGAGGCCCTGCGCAACGCCGACTCGGTGAACGACTTGCGCCTGCGCATCAAGCTCGACAGCCAGCGAGCCCAGGACGACGGAGCCCCCGCCGTAACGGATGAGGGCGAAGGCCTGTCCGTGGACGAGCGCGCCGAGGACTTCAACCTGCGCTAGTCGTTGGGGAAACAGAAAACATGAGCCAGTTGCAGATCGAGCCCTACCTGAAGTTGATGGCCCAGAAGGCCGCCTCGGACCTGTTTTTTCTGACCGGCGCGCCGGCCAGTATCAAGGTCGACGGCGCGCTGCAGCCAATCTCGCGCAAGGCGCTGGCGCACGGTCAGGCCGAGAATATTGCGCGCGAGATGATGAGCGAGCATCAGGCGGAGATCTTCGAGCGCGAGACGGCCGTCAACTTCGGCCTGTCGCGGGAGGGCCTGGGGCGCTTTCGCGTGAACGTCTATCGCCAGCGCGGCGAGGTCGCGATGGTGATCCGCTTCATCCGGGTCTCCATCCCGACCATCGAGCAGCTCGGGCTGCCCGAGGTGCTCAAGCAGTTTGTGGCCTACAACGACGGGCTGATCCTGATTGTCGGGGCCACCGGCACCGGGAAGTCGACCACCCTGGCGTCGATGATCGATCACCGCAACACGAACCAGAGTGGGCATATCCTGACGGTCGAGGACCCGATCGAGTTTCTGTTCAGCCACAAGCGTTCTATCGTCGGTCAACGCGAGGTCGGGATCGATACCCCCAGCTACGACCACGCCCTGCAGGAGGGCATGCGCGAGGCCCCGGACGTGATCATGGTCGGCGAGGTCCGCTCGCGCGAGACCATGCGCGCGGCGCTGACCTATGCCGATACCGGGCACCTGGTCCTGACCACCCTGCACGCGACCAATGCCACCCAGGCCCTGGATCGAGTGATCAACCTGTTCCCCGAGGACAACCGCCCGCAGATCCTGTCGGACCTGTCACTGAACCTGCGTGCGATCGTCGCCCAGCGCCTGCTGCAGACCAAGGACGGGCGACGCGTTGCCGCGCTGGAAATCCTGGTCAACACGCCTTACATCTCCGAGCTGATCCGCGACGAGAAGATCAGCGAGATCAAGGAGATCATGGCCAAGGGGAGCTCCGTGGGCATGCAGACCTTCGATCAGGCGATCGTCAAGCTGTTCAAGACCGGCGACGTCATGCTGGACGAGGCCCTGAACAAGGCGGATTCGCGCGCCGATCTCGAGTGGCGCCTGAACTTCGGGGGCGGGGTCGCCTCCGCCGACGAGACCGAAGAAGAGTTGAAGCTCCCCGACCGGTAGATACCGTCTTGCCCTACGGGGTGCAAGGAGTTTCATGGCGGGCTTGATACGGGGTTTGGGATTTGAGCACACCGAAGGCGATGTGCAGGAGTTTGCGCATGGCCGCCCCGATCGCCGACATCTTGGCCTTGCCGCGTGTCAGCAGACGTTGATGCTGGTGTCGCACGTCCGGGTTGTACCGGGTCGCCACCACCGCCGCCATGTAGAGCGCCTTGCGCAGTCGGCTGGAACCGATCTTCGCCAACCGCGAGGGCCGCCGGACCGTG